>DAIDHR010000004.1 GCA_027459605.1 Alphaproteobacteria bacterium | reverse complement strand
TGACATTTCTTATCCTTTTCAGTGAGTTAACCTAATCTTAGACTATCACATCTCTAGGACTTTTGCAGCAGGTTCTATATAATATATAACTAAATGTTTAGGCATGATTATGCCTTTTGTCAACTCATTACTATTTCTTTTTTAAATTTATAATGTTTATTAAAAAACAATGACGTGATAAAAAATGAGTCGAAAATAGGTCATAAAGAAATGTATCATTTTAAATGAAAATTACCTTACCTGAATTTGAATCTGCTTTAGGAAACATGACCTTTCCTGTGGCCGTTGCCACATCTGGGGGGGTGGATAGTTTTGCTCTTCTTTTGCTGGTTAACCAATTGGCTCAGAAAAAGAAAGGGCGTGTTGTTGCTTTAACAGTAGATCATGGCCTCAGGCCCGAATCCGCTCAAGAAGTGCTGCAGGTTCAGGAATGGGTTCAAGAGAGGGGAATTGAGCACGTTATTTTAACATGGGAAGGCATAAAGCCTTCCTCTCATATCCAAGAGAAGGCTCGCGAAGCACGTTATCACCTCTTAACGAAGTGGTGTCAAAAGAACCAGGTTTCAACACTTCTTTTAGGACATCATGCCCAGGATCAAGAAGAAACCTTTTGGCTACGCCTTTCTTCAGGAAGTGGGCTTGAGGGGCTTGGTGGGATGAAGAATCGAATTGAAAGGCAAGGAATTGTCGTCTTACGCCCCCTTCTTAGATTTTCAAAAGAAAGACTGAAAGCAACCGTTTTGTGTGAAAACCAAGAATGGATTCAGGACCCCAGTAACCAAAACTCAACGTTCTTTCGGGGACGGATACGACCCGTTCTTGAGGCAGAAGGGTTGTCTTCTAGCCGTCTTTTTAAGGTCATGGAAAAACTTCGAGAAGATGCTGATTTTATTCAAGAATCCCTGCACAAAGGCATCGGTGAAATGGTTCAACTCCAAGAGGGGGGATATGTAACCTTTGAGAGGATATCCTTTGACGCTCTTCACCCGGCTCTTAAAAAGAGATTTATCTCTTTTTTAATGAAATGGTTTTCTCATTCAGATTATGCTCCCCGATCTACGCAAGTTCAGTCTATCATCGAGAAACTCGCCAATAAAAAGCCTTTTACAGCTGGGGGGATTTACTGGCTCCCCCGTCAAAGTGAGATTTTCCTTCTCCGTGAAATGTCAGCAATTAAAGGAACTTTATGCCTCAAAACACTTCAAGAAAAAACTCTGTGGGATCAGCGGTTTTGGATTGATCCTGAAATTCAGAAAATTGTTTCACGTGAAACAAATTTTGGGCCGTTAGGGTTTGTTTCAGGGTTAAAAAAAGAGGTGGAATCTTCGATTCCTTCCCGCATTTGGCCAACCTTACCTGCCCTATGGTTAAAAGGAAATGTTGTTGCAATCCCTCATTTATGTTATAATAAATTAAAATGTGAAAAGGATCTGCGCGAATTTATTTATTTAAAACCACTCTTTCACGATTCCTTAAGATTCACTATATAAAATTAATACATATTATTTAACATGAGAAACGATACCCGAGATGAACCGTAATTTAGCCCTTTGGATTATTATTGGATTATTTTTAGTTGCTATCTTCAACTTATTCCAATCTCCTCCCAATCCTAACCCCCATCTCACTATTGATTATTCAACGCTTCTCCAGGACGCAAAGGAAGGGCGTATTCAAGAAGTCCTCATTCGGGGAGATATGGTAACAGGCCACCTCTTGGATGGAAGCAGTTTCTCAACGGCTATTCCCCAGCATGAAAATCAACTTATTAATAGACTTTTAGAAAGTAATGTTAAGATTAAAGCTGCCCCTCAAGAGGAGGATATGCCAACTTTCCTCCAGGTTCTTATTTCATGGCTTCCCATGATTTTATTGATTGGCGTTTGGATTTTCTTTATGCGCCAAATGCAGTCTGGGGGGAGTAAAGCCATGGGGTTTGGAAAATCTAAAGCGCGTCTCTTAGATGATAAAGCTAACCAAGTTACTTTTAGAGATGTTGCAGGCGTTGATGAAGCTAAACAAGAACTTGAGGAAGTCGTTGAGTTCCTGAGAGACCCTCAAAAATTCCAAAGGTTGGGAGGTAAAATTCCGCGAGGTATTTTACTCGTAGGCCCCCCCGGTACAGGAAAAACCCTTCTTGCCAGGGCCATTGCAGGGGAAGCAAGTGTTCCTTTTTTCACCATTTCTGGCTCTGACTTTGTGGAAATGTTTGTGGGCGTGGGCGCGAGCCGTGTGCGAGATTTGTTTGAGCAAGGAAAAAAGAATGCTCCTTGCATTATTTTCATTGATGAAATTGATGCAGTTGGTCGTCATCGAGGGGCTGGCCTTGGTGGTGGAAATGATGAGCGTGAACAAACCCTCAATCAACTTCTTGTTGAAATGGATGGGTTTGAGGCTAACGATGGTGTGATTTTAATTGCAGCAACAAACCGCCCGGATGTATTGGATCCTGCGCTCTTAAGGCCGGGCCGTTTTGACCGCCAGGTCGTTGTCCCAAATCCAGATGTGGTAGGGCGTGAAAAAATCTTGTCCGTTCACGCTCGAAATGTGCCTTTAGCAGAAGGGGTTGATCTTAAGATTATCGCTCGGGGAACTCCTGGATTTTCAGGAGCCGACCTTGCCAATTTAATTAATGAAGCAGCTCTTCTTGCTGCAAGGCGTAATCGCCGGACAGTTTCCATGTCTGAGCTTGAGGAAGCGAAAGATAAGGTTATGATGGGAAGTGAACGGCGCTCGATGGTGATGACAGAAGAAGAAAAGCGCCTGACAGCCTACCACGAATCGGGACATGCAGTCGTTGCTTTCCATAGTCCTGCTTCCGATCCTATTCATAAGGCCACAATTATTCCCCGGGGGCGGGCACTTGGTATGGTAATGCGTCTTCCGGAAGGCGATCGAATTTCCATGTCTCGCGAGCGGCTTTATGCGGATTTGGCCGTAGCGATGGGTGGACGAATTGCAGAAGAAATGATCTTTGGCCCCAATAAAATAACAACGGGGGCTTCTTCAGACATTAGCATGGCCACTCAAATGGCTCGAAGAATGGTGACTGAATGGGGAATGAGTGAAAAGTTAGGACCTGTGACTTATGGAGAAAATACCCAAGAAGTTTTCCTTGGCCACTCTGTTACGCAACACAAAAATGTTTCTGAATCAACAGCTCAGCTAATTGATCAAGAAATCAAGCGCTTTGTTGAAGAAGCTTATGAAAGAGCAAGGGCTATTCTCACAAAGCATCGTGACCACCTTGAGCTTCTAGCAAAGACTTTACTCGAGTTTGAAACCTTAACTGGTGATGAAATTAACGTCCTTCTTAAGGGGGGAAAGCTTGATCGTGTAAAATATGCTATGGGGCCAGAGTTACCAAAATCTTCTTCCATTCCTTCAGGCGGAAAAAAAGCTACATCAAGAGCGAAGAAAACAGCTCCTAAAAAAACTCCAAAAGGAACTCCTGAACCTCAGGTAGGTGTTTAATTTTTTTCAGATTACTTCGACATGATCGTCCATTATCTGAAGGCAAATTTTGTTAACCCTTACTGCAGGTAGTCAGCTCACAATTGCACCTTATCTTTTTTGGATCCTTATCCTTGTTGTGGTGAGGTGGATGGGCGCTGTCAAAGGCCTTTACAGCTCAAATTAACGGGAAAGTGTTTTGAAAACAGCTGGTTAAAAAAAGAAAGAAAAATAGATGCGCAGTTTGAAAAGAGTGTGCTACATAAAGAGACAACTTTAAGAACTGATATGGAGTAAAAGAGCAATGTTTTCAAAGGTGCTGGGTGCCCTTTCTTCAGATATGGCTATTGATTTAGGTACTGCCAATACGCTTGTCTACGTAAAGGGACAAGGAATTGTGCTGAATGAACCGTCCGTCGTTGCGATCTCTACATCAAAAGATAAGAAGCAAGTTTTGGCTGTTGGAGAAGAAGCCAAGCTGATGGTGGGCCGGACCCCAGGAAATATCCAAGCAATTCGTCCTTTGCGAGAAGGTGTTATTGCTGACTTCGAAATTGCTGAAGAAATGATTAAGTATTTTATGCAAAAAGTACATAAGCGTCGCAGTTTTATTAGCCCTCGGGTTATTATTTGCGTCCCCTCGGGCTCTACGGCTGTTGAAAGGCGAGCCATTCAAGAATCAGCAGAAAGTGCGGGAGCGCGGGGCGTTTATCTGATTGAAGAGCCAATGGCTGCAGCTATTGGAGCAGGACTCCCTGTGACAGAGCCCACGGGGTCAATGGTCGTAGATATTGGGGGAGGAACAACGGAAGTTGCAGTTTTGTCCTTAGGGGGGATTGTTTATGCCCGGTCAGTTCGCGTCGGAGGGGATAAAATGGATGAATCGATCATCAGTTATATTCGCCGCCAGCATAACCTTTTAATTGGAGAAGCAAGCGCCGAGCGCATAAAAAAAGGAATTGGGTCGGCCAAGTCTTCCAAGGAAGGTAAGGAGCGGATAATGGACATCAAAGGGAGAGATCTCTTAAATGGTGTTCCAAAAGAGATCTCTATTTCTGAAAATCAAATTGCGGAAAGTCTAAGTGAACCGGTTGCAGCAATTGTAGAAGGCGTAAAACTAGCCCTCGAAAATACAGCTCCTGAGCTTGCTGCGGATATTGTTGATCGTGGCATTGTGCTGACAGGGGGTGGATCTCTCTTGAAGAATCTTGACGCTGTTCTTCGAGAAGCAACGGGCCTTCCTGTTATCGTTGCTGAAGATGCCTTGTCCTGTGTTGCTTTAGGCACAGGAAAAGCTCTTGATATGATGAATCATCATAAAAATGTATTAATTACAATGTAGGAAATGTAAGGTGTGGCTTTTTTTGTTCGCCATAAGAAACCAGGCCCATTAAAACCCCAAGCAAACCCCTATCCTTCACGTTTTTATAGATGGCGGAACGGTCTTGGAGTGACGTTTGTTCTGATTGTTGCGATTGGGGGCAGTCTTCGGTTTTACAAACCTTTTTATGATAGTGTGGAAACGGGGCTCTTTGAGGGAACAGCCTGGATGCAAAGTGTTTTTGTTCGCCCTTTTTCTGAAACACACGATTTGCTCAAAGATACTTATACTTTTATGAATCTTAAGGAGGAGTACGGGCAATTAAAACAAGAAAATGAAAAGCTCCGTTCGCAACTTCAAGATTTGCTCCGGCTTCAGAGCGAAAATGCTACTTTAAGGCAAAATCTTAAAGTTGCGGCTTTTGAAGCCTACGGACAGCTCTCAGCCCGTGTTCTTGCCAGCCCCTATGATGGCCTTCATCACTTTTTCCTCATTGCAGCAGGACAAAAAGAAGGGCTTGCAAAAAATCAAGCAGTCATTGCTCGTCAGGGCATTGTAGGACGGCTTGAAAAAGTGGGTAAGTATGTTTCACGTGTTTTACTTTTAAACGATGCGAGCTCGCGAATTCCTGTAAAGACGATGATCTCGGAACAAAAAGCCATTTTGGCTGGTGAAGGAGACTTTTTTCCAACCCTTGTTTATATAGGAGACGCTCGCAAAATACAGGTTGGAGAGAAAGTAGTTACCTCAGGAGTTGGGGGAATTTTTCCTCCAGGGATTCCTGTTGGTATTGTGGATAAAATCACAAATGGAAAAATTAGAGTGCGACCCTATGCTCCCCTTCAAAGAGTCGATTTTGTTTTTGTGTTACGCATTATTTCTGAAGGGTTTTATGACGACCTTTCTGGAGCTTTGGAGGGAAAGTGAAGCTTTTAAAAGTGACTCCTTTTTTAACCCTTATTCTGGCGATTATGGGAGGGAGTTCTCTTCGTATAGGGGGCTGCCCTGTATTACCAGCCTTTTTTCTTATTCCTGTATATTATTGGCTTGTCTACCGCTCTGATTTACTTCCTTTGTGGAGCCTTTTTGCTGTGGGGCTTTTCTATGACGCTTTGTTGAGCCATGAGCTTGGCCTCACGTCTCTTTTTCTCATGTTGAGTTCTTTTTTTGGGCACTACATTCGACCTTACTTAACTCCTTACCATTTTCTTTTTATTTGGGGAGCATTTGGAATCTATAGCTTTATTTACTTAACCTTTTTTTCCTTGTGTGCTTCTGGAAGTTGGCCTTTTTTTACCTCATGGCTTTATGGCATACTTTTATACCCTTCCTTAGCTTATGGCTTAAGTCATTTGCATACGCGGTTACATTCTTATGATTGACAAGAAAGATACTCAGTTTTTGCGACGAGCCCTTTTTTTGGGAATTATTCAGATTGGGCTAGTCATTATTCTCCTGGGCCGTATGTATTATCTTCAGATTTTTGAGGGGTCCTACTATCGTCTTTTAGCCGAAGGAAATCGCATTGCAACACGTCCCCTTGTTCCCTTAAGAGGCCAAATATATGACCGAAACAAAATTCCTTTAGCTCAGAATGAAACCAGTTTTCGGGCCATACTCTTGACTGATAAAAAAGATGAAGTCGAGGAAACTCTTAATACCCTTTCAGACCTTATTTCCTTGCCTCGAGAAGAAAAAGAAGAAACGATAAGGATGGCGCGGAAGAAAAAGGGTCTAGATTCTTTAATTATTAAAGATAACCTAACGTGGGAAGAAGTGTCAGCTATTGAGCTTCATGCTTCTGAGTTACCAGGCGTATCTATTGAAGTGGGATCTCGCCGAAAATATCCTCTGAAACTTGAGGGAGCTCATTTACTTGGCTATGTTTCTTCTCCTTCGGAAAAAGAACAAGAAGAAGACCCCATGCTCACGATTTCTGGGCTAAAAGTTGGAAAGGGGGGGGTTGAAAAATTCTATGATCGGCAGTTGAGGGGAATACCAGGTCATAGCGCTTTTGAGGTGAATGCGACACGAAAAATTGTGCGGGAACTTCATCAAACCCCAAGCGTGCCAGGGGAAGATATTCATTTGACTATTGATGCTCGTCTCCAAGATTATGCACAAGACGTTTTGTCAAACTATGAAAGTGCCTCCGCTGTTGTTATTGATATCCAGACGGGTGGAATTTTAGCCCTTGTTTCTGTTCCTGCTTTTGACCCAAATCTTTTTCCCCAAGGAATTAGCCATAAGGATTGGGGTCAACTTCGTGACAATCCTTATGTACCCATGACAAACAAAGCAATATCAGGTCTTTATCCTCCTGGATCCACAATTAAACTTTTGGTCGCTTTAGCGGCTCTTCAATCCGGCGTGATTAATGAGGATACACCTGTTCATTGCCCAGGATATATGTACATTGGCAATCATAAGTTTCACTGTTACCGGAAGGAAGGGCATGGAACAGTTAATGTGTCCCGAGCTATTTCTGAATCCTGTGACGTTTTTTTCTATGAAGTAGCGAAGAAGGTTGGAATTGAGACTCTTTCCAAAGTCTTTACGGATTTTGGAATCGGTTTAGGCGGCCTCGAAGGCTTTCCCCATTTGAAAAAAGGCCTTGTGCCAACAAAAACATGGAAGAAAGAAAAGAAAAAGACGAATTGGACCGTCAGTGATACCATTCTCACAAGCATTGGCCAAGGTTATATGCTAGCAACTCCCCTAGAACTGGCCGTGGCAACGGCACGCCTTGTTGCAGGGGGGAAGCGTCTTCTCCCCCGTCTGGAAGGGCAAGAGTCTTCTTCTTTTCCTGGTATGGGATATAATGAAGCTTACCTTAAGTTAATTACTGAAGCGATGGATGAAACGGTTAATAAACCTACAGGGACCGCCTTCCGAAACCGAATTCAAGTTGCTGGAAAAGAGATGGGGGGTAAAACGGGAACAAGTCAGGTCCGTCGAATTTCAATGCAGGAACGTGAAGCTGGCCTCACAAAAACCTTTCACTTACCTTGGAAATATCGGGAACATGGTCTATTTGTTGGTTTTGCTCCGGTTCATGCACCTCGCTATGTCATAGCAGTTGTTGTTGAGCATGCGGGAGGGCCCGCGCTTGCCATTCAAGCTGCACGAGATATTTTGCTTCAAGCACAACTCCTTGAAAAGGATGCTGCCTCATGACAATGGATTTCCTATTTTCTCATTTGCAAAAAGTCTCTCGCCTCAATTGGGGAATTTTTTTCATTCTTCTTCTTGTAGCAGCTGTTGGATGGGGGCTTTTGATCTCGGCCGCAGGAGGGGATTTTCATCATTGGGCTTTCAAACAAGTTGTTCGTTTTATTGTGGGCATAACTATTATGTTTTTTCTTGCCTTAATTGACCTGAGGTGGTGGCTCCATTTTTCTTATGTTTTTTATGGAATTGCTCTTTTCCTTTTAGGGGGAGTCGAATTTCTAGGATTTATTGGAAAGGGGGGGCAACGATGGATAGACCTTTATATTATTCAACTACAACCATCAGAACTGATGAAAATTGCTCTCGTCATGGCCCTTGCTCGGTATTTCCATAGCCAGTCTTCTCCCATTCCTTTTTACAAACTTCTTTTCCCTCTTTTTTTAATTATCGCTCCCGTGCTTCTAGTTTTGCGCCAACCTGATTTAGGTACAGCTATGATTTTAATGATGGGGGGGGGATCTCTCTTCTTTTTAGCTGGGGTTTCATTATGGTATTTTGGTGCGGCCTTACTTGTGGGAGGAGCATGCAGCCCCATTTTGTGGAATTTTCTTCATGACTATCAGAAGAAGAGAATTTTAACTTTTTTTGATCCAACTCAAGATTTACTAAAAACAGGGTATCACATTACCCAATCAAAAATTGCTTTGGGCTCGGGAGGGTTTTGGGGAAAAGGCTATATGCAAGGAACACAAGCATATTTAAATTTTTTGCCCGAAAAACAAACAGATTTCATTTTTACCCTCTTATGTGAGGAATGGGGATTTGTGGGGGGATTCTTTCTTCTTTCCCTGTACGTTCTTTTGATTGTTATGGGTTTTCGCATTACTTTAACAACGCAAAATGACTTTGGTCGATTTGTGGCAGCAGGGATGACAATGACCTTCTTCCTATATGCTTTTATAAATGTTGCGATGGTGATGGGGCTTGTTCCAGTTGTAGGGGTTCCCCTGCCTCTTGTCTCTTACGGGGGCACGGCGATGTTAACGATTCTGATGGGCTTTGGCTTTTTGCTCAGCGTAGGGCTTCATCGAAATATTAAAATTCCCCAACTTTCCATCGGAGTGTTTTAATAAACACTTGTCATTTGGGTATAATTTTTTTATTCTTTATATATTTCAAGGGAGTATAACATGCAACTCGGGCTTAAAAGTTTGATCTTATTATGTCTCATGATTGGCAAAGGGTATGCTGGGGAGGCAAAGACCGCACCTAAACCATTACCAGAAATGTCTATGGGAAGTCAGAAAGCTCCCATTATTATGATTAATTATTCTTCTTTAACTTGCGCCCATTGTGCCCACTTTCATACAGATGTTCTTCCAAAGATAGAACAAAAATATATTAAACCTGGATATGTTCGCATTATTTTCCGGGACTTTCCTGGGGATCAACTCAGCGTGATGGCTCACCAATTAGCATGGTGTAAAGGAGAAATTAAATATTTTGATTTTCTAAAATTATTATATGCTAATCAGGAGAAGTGGATAACAGCGAAAGATCCGAAAGCTGCTCTTAAAGCAATCGCTGTTAAAAATGGGATTAGTGCTCAACAATTTGATTCTTGTCTTAAAAATCAAGAGCTTATGGATAAGATTATTCAAGTCCGTTTAGATGGCCAAAAAAAGTATAAAGTTTCAGCAACGCCAACCTTAGTTATAAATGCGAAGATCTATCCAGAAGCTCTTAGCTTTGAAGATTTTGAAAAGATTGTAGACCCTCTTTTGACCCGAACCCTGAAAAAGGTGAAAAAGAAGAAGGGTTGATTGTCATGTTCCACCTCTCTATATAAAGACTATATGAGGGGTTTTATTGATGGCCATGCCTTCAACTGAAATTTATGAATTTCTAAGGAAAGCTTTTCCTGATGCGGTGATTGATATTAAAGATCTAGCTGGGGATGATGATCATTTTGCGATAACAATCACAACAAACGCCTTTCAGGGAAAAACACGCATTCAGCAGCACCAGATGGTGTATGAGGCTTTTCAAGGCAATATAGGACGACGCCTTCATGCTCTCTCTCTTAAAACTCAAGTTCCTATGGAGTAGCTATGTCAACGATTTTTGACCAAATACAGAATGATATATCGTCGCATGATGTCATACTTTATATGAAAGGAAATGAGAAATTTCCTATGTGTGGCTTTTCAGCAACTGTTGTTCAAATTTTAAAAAAACTTGGGATTGATTTTAAAGCTGTCGATGTTCTTCAGGATATGGAGCTTCGGGAAGGGATTAAAGCTTTCACAAACTGGCCGACCATCCCTCAATTATATATTAAAGGTGAATTTATTGGCGGGTGTGATATTACTCGAGAGATGTATCAAACCGGTGAGCTTCAAGCCCTTCTTTTGGAAAAGGGCATTTCTTGTTCTCAACAAGAAAAATAACGTAATTCAGCTGTGTGCTCAGATCGGCAATTAAAAAATTTGCTTATTTTAAGAAATTATGATAATAAATAAATATAAACTGCTCAAGTTTTATTCATAAATTTTATGAACTCCAGAGGGGATTATTTAAGCTGGCTATTAAGTCCTTATGCAATTCAAGTTCTTCCTCTGTAGCTAAGTGAGGTCGAGGGGGACGATATTGTTTTTGTTCCCTTTGCCCAACAACATCTTTTGTCGTCGACGTAAAGTCAAGAGTAAGGCTAGGCTGTTTTCCTCCGATCAGTTCTAAATAAACTTGAGCAAGAAGTTCAGCATCTAGAAGAGCACCGTGTTTTTCTCGCGCCTTGTTATCAACACCAAATCTTTTACAAAGTGCATCAAGGCTTGCAGGTGACCCTGGAAACTTTTGCCGGGCCATGGAAAGCGTGTCAACGGCCCTTGTAAAAGGAATTTCAGAAAGGTTGTTGTTCCTTAATTCCGCATTAATAAACCTCATATCAAATTTTGCATTATGGATAACAAGGGGCATATCCTCAACGAAGTCCAAGAAGAACGAACTGATATCTTTAAAAGGAGGATGATTTTTTAAGAAGTCATAGGAAAGGCCGTGAACAGCAAAAGCATCATCCGGCACCTCCCGCTCGGGATTAATATATGTGTGAAAAACTCGGCCCGAAGGAATATGATTAATGAGTTCAAGACACCCAATTTCAACAAGGCGGTGGCCTTGAGCTGGGTCAAGTCCAGTTGTTTCTGTGTCAAGGACGATTTCTCGAACCATGGAGCTTCCTTTGTAAGTTTGTTGGCCATTTGCCATCCCACTTGGGGGATTCTTTCTGCATAAGGCATTTTACGGTTTCTTTAAGTTTTCTTAAAGCATTTCCTTTGTCTCCGCTACAATCAATGATGACATCGGATTTTTTTCTTTTATCCTCTTCTTTGAGTTGATGAGATTCAAAAACTTTAAGCTTTTGGGGTGTCATTCCTGATCTTTCGAGAACCCTCTTTTTTCGTACATCATGGGGGGTCGACGCAAGTATAACAAAGTGGCAATATTTATCTAATCCAACTTCAAAAAGAAGGGGGATATCAAGTGCAACAATTGGATCCTTTTTATTTTGAGAATATTGAAGAAACTTCTTTTGACGTTTAGCAAGATGAGGAAAGAGGATTTTCTCTAGACGAGATAAACCGTTTTCAGAAGATGTAGCCCATTCTCCCAAAATGGATCTATCAATTTTACCTTCAACAAAGGCTTGAGGACAAAAGGATCGTATTTTTTCTTGAATAGCAAGATCATGATCGATCAAATTATGTATCTCTTGATCAGCTGAATGGACGGGAATGCCCATCTCTTGCAAGGACTTGGAAAGAGTTGACTTACCAGCCCCTATCCCTCCTGTTATTCCTAATATCCACATCTTTTTAGCCTTTTATGTATAAAATGTAGGTTGGTTGGGGATAAAAAATGAAAATGCCTCAAAAAGAATTAGCCTGGGGATAAGAAAAAAGTATCGCCAAAACAATCCACTTGTGATTTCATTTTTAACAAGATGTTGATAATTTAGCTTTGTCTTTTTTTCCTTCAATCTATCCACAGAATTATCCTTATCTTTGAAAGGACTAACGAATTTAGAATACGCCAATTTTTAAAGGTTTCCACAAAATTCAGTCTCCATCAAAACAGGGGTTGTGGAAAACTTAAAGTTGTGAACAAATACGAGATAAGGATTTATCCACATCATTTAGCTGATATACAACAACAACATCCTTTTTATAATTTTTAAATTTATAAAGAAAGAAGTAGATCACGATGTCAAAGCTGATGGATCTTTTTAACGGAAAAAAGGATTCAAGTCCTCCCATTTGGTTTATGCGTCAGGCTGGTCGGTATCTCCCTGAATATAGGCAGGTGCGAAACACCTTTAAAACATTCCTAGATTTTTGTTATACTCCGGAAAAAGTTGTTGAAGTTACACTTCAACCCCTTCACCGCTTTGACTTTGATGCTGCAATTATATTTTCAGACATATTGGTCATTCCTGATGCCTTGGGCCAAAAGGTTTCTTTTCAAGAAGGAAAAGGTCCAGTTTTAAGTTCCTTATCGCTCTGTTCTTTTCAAAAGGAGCTATCCTTGGATAGATTTTTAACAAGATTGGCCCCTGTTTATGAAGCTATTCAGGGTACAAGGGAGACTTTGTCTTTATCGAAAGCTCTCATAGGATTTTCTGGGACTCCGTGGACACTTGCTCTTTATATGTTGGAAGGGGAAGGAAGTCGTGATTTTGCAAAGGCGAAAAAACAGGCTTTTGAGCAAGAGGACTGCTTCTTACATTTGTTAAGCTTTTTGACCCAAGCCGTTTCTACCCATCTAATCGAGCAAATCAAAGCAGGGGTAGACGTGATTCAACTTTTTGATACATGGGCTGGTCTTTGCCCCGCAAGTCATTTTGACAAATGGATTTTAAAGCCGACTCAACAGATCATACGCTGCGTTAAAGACTACGCTCCCCATCTTCCCATTCTTGGTTTTCCAAAAGGGGTGGGACCTCATGTGGTGACTTATGGGCAATTATCGGGTGTTTCTGGAGTTAGTTTAGATTCTTCCATTCCTCTTTCTTGGGCCTCGCAAACTCTTCCTACTCAATTGATATTACAGGGGAATTTGGATCCTCTTGCATTGGTTGCGGGGGGAGATTCTTTGAAAAGAGAGTGTGAGGTCATCCATGCACAGATGGGAGATCGGCCTTACATTTTTAATTTAGGTCATGGGATTCTTCCTCAAACGCCCATACCTCATGTAGAAGAGTGTATTAAATGGGTTCGATCGTTCCTGTGAAGAAAGCCATTGTTCTCCTTAATTTAGGCGGTCCTTCCTCTTTTGAGGAAATAAGACCCTTTCTTTTCAATCTATTTTATGATCCAGCCATGGTAACTCTTCCCGGGCCACTCCGGTATCTATTGGCACAGGTCATTTCGAGAGGACGGCTTAAAAAGGCACGTATTATTTATGGTCACTTAGGAGGGGGGTCCCCCATCTTAAAAAACACAAAAGCACAAGCTGCTGCTTTAGAAGAGGAGCTGGGAGATAGCTCTCGTGTTTTTATTGCTATGCGATATTCTTCTCCCATGATTCAAGAAACGGTGGAGGAGGTTAAGGCTTATAATCCTGATGAAATCCTTCTTCTTCCTCTGTATCCTCAGTATTCCACGACAACAACTCAATCCTCCTTTAAGGAATGGAAAAAGGCGTCACAGAATTTAACCATCCCAACACGTTATATTTGGAGTTATCCAACTGAAGATGGTTTTTTAGAGGCTATCAAGGAGCTTACCTTAACCAAGTATAGGGAAGCGAAGATAGTGGGAAACCCTCGTGTTTTATTAACAGCCCATGGACTTCCTGAAAAAATTGTAAAAAAGGGAGATCCTTATCAGCATCACGTGGAGCAAACGGCTAAAAAGCTTATTGAAAAGCTAGGAGTTAACTCCCTCGATTCAGTCTTATGTTATCAGAGTCGGGTGGGACCCTTGAAGTGGATAACTCCCCTAATAGAAGATGAAATTAAAAAAGCTGCTCAAGAAAAGCGCCCCCTTGTTGTGGTTCCTATTTCTTTTGTGTCTGAACATTCTGAAACACTTGTGGAACTTGACATTATCTATCGTAAGCTTGCCCTTCAGGAAGGGTGCCCCTCCTACCATCGGGTTGAAACTGTTCAAACCCATCCCTCTTTTATCAAGGGGCTTGCCCATTTAGTGAAAGGAGAAACACGATGCTTTCTGAGTATTATTTAACCCTTAAAGCCCTCCATTTGATTGCTGTTATTGCTTGGGTTGCAGGTCTTTTATATTTACCCCGTTTTTTTATACATCATATGGAATTTGAATTTGGGACAAAACCTTATGAAACATTTTGTAAAATGGAGCGAGGTCTTTTAAAAATTATTATGCTTCCTACACTTATACTAACCTTTGTTTTTGGACTCCTTTTGGCCTATATGACAAATGCATGGGCCGCCCCGTGGTTTCATATGAAGTTGACCCTCGTTCTTATTTTGACAGGATTTCATGGGTATTTTTCCTTGATTGCAAAAGGCTATTCCAAAGGAAAATATCCGACTCTCTCAAAAAACACTCTTCGATTTTTAAGTGAAATGCCCTTCTTGATCGTCATTTTGATCATTTTCCTTGCTGTTTTAAAACCATCTTGAAAATAATGCTTGAATTACTTAAAAAAATTTGCCATTGATAATTCCATCCTTATTCCAATTCCCAGTGAAAATTGATGAATCTAAAGACTTTAAAATCTAAATCCCCTGTTGAGCTTCTCTCTCTAGCAGAAGAGCTTGAAATTGAAAATGCAAGTACCCTCCGCAAACAAGATATGATGTTTGGCATTCTGAAGCGAATGGCTGAAAAAGGAGAAGCCATCTTTGGCGGAGGAGTTGTTGAAATTTTGCAAGATGGCTTTGCTTTTTTACGCTCCCCTGAAGCTAACTATTTACCAGGTCCTGACGATATCTATGTTTCTCCAAGTCAGGTCCGTAAATTTGGCTTGCGGACAGGAGATACGGTAGAAGGTGAAATCAGGGCTCCCAAAGATGGAGAGAGGTACTTTGCTTTACTTAAAGTCAACACAATTAATGGTGAAGCTCCGGATACGATAAAACACCGCCTTAATTTCGATAACCTTACCCCTCTTTATCCTGATGAGAAAATCAAACTTGAAATCGATGACCCCACCCATAAAGATCTAACGCCTCGGGTTATCGAGCTTGTTGCTCCTATCGGAAAGGGGCAGCGAGCCCTCATTGTGGCTCCTCCGCGATCTGGTAAAACAGTCATGATGCAGAATATTGCCCATTCAATTGCCATAAATCACCCCGAGGTCACTTTAATCGTTCTTCTCATTGATGAGCGTCCTGAAGAAGTCACAGATATGGCGCGCTCTGTAAAAGGAGAAGTCATTAGCTCAACCTTTGATGAGCCAGCCACAAGACATGTTCAAGTCGCGGAAATGGTCATTGAGAAAGCAAAACGTCTCGTTGAACTCAAAAAAGATGTCGTTATTCTTTTAGACAACATAACTCGGCTTGCTCGCGCATATAATACCGTCGTTCCTTCATCGGGGAAAGTCCTTACGGGTGGGGTTGATGCAAATGCTCTTCAACGGCCGAAAAGGTTTTTTGGGGCGGCGCGCAATATCGAAGAAGGAGGCTCCCTGACAATTATTTCAACGGCCTTGGTTGATACAGGCTCTCGGATGGATGAAGTCATTTTTGAGGAATTTAAAGGAACAGGAAATGCTGAAATTGTCCTTGATCGAAAACTTTCAGATAAGCGAACATTCCCTGCTATTGATATTACGAAGTCCGGAACCCGAAAAGAAGAAATGTTGATGGAAAAAGATCTTCTTTCAAAAATGTGGGTCTTAAGGCGCGTTCTAATCCCCATGGGGACAACAGATGGGATGGAATTCCTTCTTGAAAAACTTCGAAATACAAAGAATAACGCTGAATTTTTTGAGTCTATGAATACGTAGTCTAAAAATGTTTCACGTGAAACATTTTTGTTTAATAGCGGATAAATTTCTTTTAGTCCACTTTGATCACGATACCTTAAAAGCCCTGGTCGTCCATTCATTAAAAACTAGAAATAAAGACAAATGAAGGATTTAATTGAGATTTCACCTCTCGCGTATAGAAGATTAAAAATTTACAAAAATCTTTTGGAAACCTGGCAAAAAAAAGTCAATCTTGTTTCTTCTTCGACCCTCTCTGACCTATGGGATCGGCATTTTCAAGACTCTCTTCAGCTTCTCCCCTACATATCCGAAAAGGCAGAAACCCTTATTGATTTAGGAAGTGGGGCAGGCTTTCCAGGGCTTGTTTTAGTCATAGCGAAGCCTGAACAATTAAAGGTTAGCCTTGTCGAATCCGATTTAAAAAAGTGTCTTTTTTTAGAAAATGTTTCACGTGAAACAAAAGTAGATGTAACGATCCTAAGGGAAAGAATCGAATCCATAAGTGAAAAGATCAAAGGAGATGTGATTACGGCAAGGGGGCTAGCCCCCCTTCGTCTCCTTTTAGAGTATGCGTTTCCTTTAATGAAACAAACAACGACATTGCTTTTTTTAAAGGGAAAAGACGTTGAAAAAGAGATTTTGGAGGCTCAAAAAAAGTGGGAATTTGACCTTGAAATTTTTCCTAGTTTAACGGATTCTAGGGCCAGAATTTTAAAAATAGAACACCCAAAAAGGATTTTCCAAAATGTCTAAAGTTATTGCCGTTGTTAATCAAAAGGGAGGAGTTGGAAAAACAACAACGACCTTAAATCTTGCAACGGCCTTTTCAACAATTGGCAAAAAAATTCTGGTGATCGATTTTGATCCCCAAGGGAATGCAACAACAGGCCTTGGGGTGAGTGAAAAAAGGAAACTTATAGGGAGTTACGAGGCCCTGATTGGTGAGGTGAGTCCAGAGTATGCTTATCAAAAAACACCTATTCCTAATCTTTATTTAATGCCTGCAAGTCTTCACCTTTCAGGAGCAGAGATTGAACTCGTCGGACTTAAGGACAGAGAAAAACTGCTCTCAACTGTTGTCAAAAGGATAGAATCTTTTGATTTCATCTTTATTGATTGCCCTCCCTCCTTAGGGCTTTTAACCTTGAATGCTCTTGTTGCAGCGGACCAAGTCCTTATTCCTTTACAATGTGAGTTTTATGCTTTGGAGGGGCTTAGCCAAATTCTTTATACTATTAACCAAGTTCGTAAACACCTAAACTCTCGTCTAACCCTTCAAGGGGTCGTCTTAACGATGTTTGATAATCGCAGTAGCTTAAGTACACAGGTGGCCAATGATGTGAGGCATCATTTAAAGGATAAAGTTTATGAAACAAAAATTCCCCGAAATGTTCGGGTTGCTGAAGCCCCATCCTTTGGCAAGCCTGCTGTCGTATATGATTTAAAATGTCTAGGGTCTCAAGCCTATCTCGAACTCGCGAGAGAAATCTTAGCTCAAGAAGGGAAATTAGCCGCATGACAGATATTAGAAAACAAGTTTTGGGCCGTGGTCTTTCGGCCCTTTTAGGATCTACTGAGGACGAAGACAGGGAAGGTCAGAGCTCATCTCTTCTTCTTTCTATGGACGTTATATTTCCTAACCCCCATCAGCCACGCCATTATTTTCCTGAAGATGAATTGATGGCTCTTGCTGAATCCATTCGAGAAAAGGGGATTTTACAACCTATTTTGGTTCGTGTTCATCCTCAAGAGAAGGATAAATTTCAAATTGTGGCAGGGGAAAGACGGTGGAGGGCAGCTAAAAAGGCAGGCTTAACCCAAATTCCTGCTCTCGTGAAAGAGTTTTCAGATGCTGAGACTCTTGAGGTTGGTCTTCTTGAGAACATTCAACGACAAGATTTGAATCCTATCGAAGAAGCAGAAGGGTATCGGCGTTTAGCGGAGCAATTTAATCATACACAAGAATCTCTCTCTCGAATTTTAGGGAAAAGCCGGAGTCATATTGCAAATACCTTAAGGTTATTGACTCTTCCAAAAAAAGTCAAAGAATACCTTATGGAAGGAAAACTTTCGGCAGGGCATGGTAGGTCACTTGTTGGAGTTGAGGACCCCGAAGGTCTTGCTGAATTGATCCTTGGAAATAATTTAAGTGTTCGCCAAGTAGAGACTTTATCAAAAGAAAAACTTAAAAAAGGAGGACTCGAAAAGTCTTCCATTCCTTATGATCCTGAAAAAGATATTTTACAGGCTCACCTTAGAGACCTTCTGGGGGTTCCTGTAGATTTGATTCTGAAAGGAGCAGGGGGAAAGATTACAATTTCTTTTAAAAATCCGGATGAGCTGGATGCAATCCTTAAGAAATTAAACGCCATCGTAACTGGTCCGAACCCTTCAATAGGTTTACCCCTCTTGGCATGAAAACAAATCATCACATACATTTTATTTTATAAAACTTAAAAGCTCATGGTGGATGTGGGGTAGCGATGAGGCTGATAGCTTCACCTTTCTTTCAAGCTCTAAGAGACCCTCTAAAAAATTTCGAATCTCCATGAAGTTCCACCTTGAAAGGGCCATTTCGTATAAAGGTTGTTCTTTAAAGAAAACAGGAGGCGTAAGCTTCTGCCACGGAATTGATTTAGGGGAATTTTTAAAAGGCATGAGCTCGAAAAGTGTTTGGAAAGCCCGAGTTAAGCTTCTTAAAAAAGGAATAATGTCGGTGGATGTGATGAAAGATGAAGCCTCAGTCCCTTTTTTAATGTCCTTGAGGAGAAATGCTTGCAGGAGAGGCATAAAGTCATCCGGCGCAAATGATCCTAAAAAAGCCTCATACTGGTTTTCAGGAATATCTTTAAAAAGCTTTACCTTTTCAAGTGTGCTTAAAAGCCCCATGTAATCATTTTGAAAAGTTTTAAAAAGGAGACTTTTAAAATGAGCCGGAAGATTCAAGTCTCCTATTAAAAACTCAAATTCAGAAGGAAGAAGAGGGGTTGCATACGCTCCGATGGCAAGAGAGACAGGAGATTCGGTAAAATAGGTTACAAGCTTGGACTGGGCGCGCGCTTTTTGGGAGGTAAAAATGAAAACCCCTCTCGTCAGCTGATCAACATGATGTAACAGCTTATCCGTTACATGAGGAACAAGGGTAAGAGAGGGATTTTCTTCCGCTTCAAAAAGAGAGGGAGATAAGCTTGTATGATTTAGTAAATCGACTTCTGCTTTGATTTGAAGAGAAGATAAAAGTTTTTTTTGTAGGAAGGAGATGGCCCGTTCAAAGACTGTTTCTTCATTTCCAAAAAGAAAGAAAAATCTATATTTCTGAATAGGTGCACTAAAAAGGGAAGGAAAACTAATTTTCATTTATGGGTTTCTAAATAGGCTGCAACTAAAAGCCTGATTTTTTCAGCCAGAAGATGAGCAGCCTCTTTTACTGCATAATCTTCCGCAATTACATCGGAATAATAATTTTGACCGATGACTGCAAAAGAATTAATTGCATTTGCAGTATGAGTATAGACAACTCTATTCTTCTTTGTTTCTGAAAGTGTTATGGTAGCTGTTAAGATGGCTTCTTTTCGAGTTGTATTTTGATTTTTCTGAACTCCAATACCTTTAATACTTTCTGCTAAGACAACCTTCATAATATATTTGGGATGAGAGGGAGGACCTTCCGGGTTCATAAGATCTACAAGGAAGTTTCTTAAAATTTGGCCATTCCGCTCCTCTATTGTAGCAATCTTAATGGGATAAGAAATATCATAACTTCCATCAGGTGATGTATAGAGAGGGCGCCACCCACACGCGGTAAGAAAGAAACAAAGACTGAGGGAAAAGAGAAGTTTAGAAGACCACATTGGCAATTTTTCCTGGGATGTAAATAAATTTCTTAAGTTGCTTATCTTGAACATGGGGCTTTATCGAGGGCAAGCTCAAAATAAGAGATTTAACTTCATCCTCACTTAAATCAGGAGATAATTCAAGGGTTCCCCTCATTTTTCCATTAATTTGAATAGCAACAGTAACGATTTCTTCCTGCAGAAGAGTAGAATCAGCCTTTGGCCATGGTTGATCGGAAACAAAAGGAGGGTGGCCGAGTTCAGCCCACAAGGTTTCTGCTAAATGGGGGAGAGCTGGTGAAATCAAGAGAACGAGGGTATGAAGGGCCTCACGAAGGGCCCATAAGTCAGATTCTTCCGATGAGGTGAAGGTTTCAAGAAAGTTAGAAAATTCTCTAAGGTGGGCAATATAGCGATTATAGTGAAACCTTTCAATGTCTTGAGTGACATGATTGATCGTTCGATGGGTGGCTTTCCTGAGGGCCATGGCATTCTTAGAAAAAGATAGAGGAGTCTCGAAAGACTTGATCGATTTCAAATCAGACAAATGAGACGTAATTAAACGCCATAGTTTATTGATGTAACGCCAACTTCCTTCAATGCCAGCCTCTGTCCACTCAAAATCTCTTTCTGGAGGGCTGTCGGAAAGCATAAAGAGACGGGCTGTATCAGCCCCATACTCTTCTACAATTTTAGCAGCTGGAACAACATTGCATTTCGATTTGCTCATTTTTTCAGAGCGACCAACCTTGACGGGACTCCCATCGGAGATTTTTACAACTTGTCCCTGACGTTTTTCAATTTCATGGGGATAGAGCCAAGCTCCAGCTTGATCTCGATAGGTTTCGTGGCAAACCATCCCTTGGGTGAGAAGATTTTGAAAAGGTTCAGACAGAGACCAATATCCACATTCTCGCAAAGCTTTAGTGAAAAAACGAGCATAGAGAAGGTGAAGAATTGCATGTTCAATCCCCCCAATATATTGGTCAACAGGCATCCAAAATTCAGCTTTATCTTTCTCAAAGGGCGCGGACGCATGAGGAGAACAGTACCGGGCAAAATACCATGAGGAGTCCATAAATGTATCAAATGTATCTGTTTCCCGTTCTGAAGACAGTCCACACGTTGGACAATCCACATATTTCCATGTTGGGTGAAGATCCAATGGATTTCCAGGTTGATCAAAAGAAACATCGTCGGGTAATTTAACAGGAAGTTGGTTTTCAGGAACAGGCACAATACCACACTTTGGACAGTGAATGATGGGAATGGGACATCCCCAATATCTTTGGCGAGAAACCCCCCAATCTCTGAGTTTATAACTGACTTCTGGAGACCCTAATTTTTTTGAGACAAGACGTCGAATTACTTCTTTCTTGGCATCTTCAATAGAAAGACCGTCAAGGAAATCTGAATTCACGAGGATTCCTTCTCCATCATAGGGGAGAGGAGCTTCATTTGGGCTTTTTACAACCGGAAGAATGGGAAGCTTATACTTTGTTGCAAATTCAAAGTCTCGTTCATCATGGGCGGGACAACCAAAAATAACCCCAGTTCCGTAATCCATAAGAACGAAGTTTGCAACGTAAAGGGAGAGAGTGGAGTTCTTTAAAAAAGGGTGCTGAACGGTCAGTCCTGTATTAAACCCTCTTTTTTCAGTTGTATCGATTTCTTTTTGACTTGTCCCAAGGGCACGACATTCACTGATAAAGGTTTGAAGAGAAGGCATCGATTTTGCAAGGTCTTCAACGAAAGGATGATCTGGGGAAATACCAATGAAAGAGGCTCCAAAAATTGTATCAGGCCGGGTTGTAAAAACTTCCAAAATTTTGTTCTTCTCAATGAGAGAAAAATGAATACGAGCCCCCTGGGAGCGGCCAATCCAATTAATTTGCATGGTTTTAACTTGTTCTGGCCAGTGATCTAAATGATTTAAATCGTCCAGAAGCTCTTGAGCAAAATCAGTAATTTTTAAAAACCACTGGGAAAGCTTTCGGCGTTCAATCGGAGCTCCCGAGCGCCATCCTTTTCCATCAATCACTTGCTCATTAGCGAGGACTGTTCCTTCGATTGGATCCCAATTCACAAAGGATTCTTTTCTGTAGGCAATTCCCTTTTTTAAAAAATCTAAAAAGATTTTTTGCTCATGAGAATAATAGTGAGGAGAACATGTTAAAATTTCTCTACTCCAATCGTAGGAAATTCCTAACGATTCGATTTCTTTTTTCATTAAATGGATATTTTCAAGGGTCCACGTTTTTGGGTGAACCCCGTGTTGAATGGCGGCATTTTCTGCAGGAAGACCAAAAGCGTCCCATCCCATAGGGTGAAGGACTGAATAGCCTAAAGACCGTTTATAGCGAGCAATCACATCACCAATGGTGTAATTTCGTGCATGGCCCATATGAAGGCGCCCGGAAGGATAGGGAAGCATCTCCAAAACATAATATTTTGGGGCTTCTTCCTTAGCTTTGAAGAGGTCTGCCTTATCCCATGCCTTTTGCCATTTTTCTTCATATTCACGGAAATTATAGCGTGCACTCATTTTTGACTCTGTTATTTTTTTGCCGTTGTTCGAAAATGGCGGGCTCTTGCTAAAATAGCATGCTCTAAATCCTTCATGGTTTGTGGATCTACGGCTTGGTCAATCCACTGACCATTATTATCTTGTTCTTGCCTAAAAAGACTTACCTTTAGACCGTCGGAACGCAGCTGGCGATCTAGAATAAAAATATTAACTTTTAATCTTTCTTGAGGGCTTTGAGGAGGAGAATACCACTCTGTAATAATAACTCCGCCAAAAGGATCCGCAGAGGCAAGGGGCATAAAAGAAATGGTATCGAGGCTTGCTCGCCATAAATAACTATTTACACCAAGACCAGTATCTTCCTGGTCTCGTTTTTTAGAGCCACCAAAAGTAAGGGTTTCTTCTCCTAAAAATTTACCAGTTTCCCGGGCTCGGCGATCTTCGGAAGTTTCCGATTGTATCTCTTCACGCTGATAATCTGAAAAACAGCCAGAAAGACCTAAGGCCAAAAAAAAGGCTGAGAAGTACCTTAACTGCATCATATACTTACTCTCTACTCATCAATTTTTTTAAGATATGCGCTTTGGGAAGGGGAACGTCAAGAGGATAAAAAAGGAGGAATCGCTCCCTCCTCAGGTTAACATCATATCAACGAGATCTAGAAAACAAGACGGGATCCTATGATAAAGACATTGGCTCGATTACTTTTTGTAAGTCCATCAAATTGTTTGCATTGTTCTAGAACATTATTAACTTGCTTGGCTTCAAACTTTGCTTTTGGATTATTCATTTGAATGTGGGAATATTCAAAGTAAACACCTAAGCCAGGAGCCAGTTTATGGTCAACAGCGGTTTGAAAAGCATTTGTTTTAGCTTTTTTACGCTTCTTAGACTCTTTGTGCAAAGTATTTCTCCACCCATAATAATAGCCGGCACTAAGCTTTGTAGCTCCCCAGGTATAAGAAAGACCGAAATCTAGGAATTGGCCTGCATTTGACTTAAATCTCGTATCCTGACCAGCAAATTCTCGAGACCGCAAGTTGTTTCCATACTCAGCTCCAAATCCAATATCGCCAAGAGTGAAGTCTCCACCAAAGGCAAAGGATGCTGTACGGTGCCGTTTGCGGGCTCCATGATATTCAGGGCGTGCCTTATCAAAAATGGAAGTTGCTGAAAGAGCCATTTCGAAGTCATCGGAAAATTTGTGGATAAAGTTGATTCCGCTTGCGACGTTATCAGCTCCAAAAGGTTGCTTTGGACTTGCTACGCTTGTTTGAGAGTTAATCGGAGCTTCACCAATGTGTTCCGTTTGGGGAGTATAGCTTATACCCGCTTGAATGCCATTCCACCGAGGTGAAACGTAGGTAAGCTTTGTGTTACGACTCGTATCACCCACAAGATCAACGGAATGAAGGACACCTGTCGTAAAATTCACAACTCGGTCCAAAGGCCCATCGATAAATCCCGTTCCACCCCATTCGGAGAAACCGCCAAAGGACATGAAATTTTGAACACCATAAGTATCTCCTGCTAGAATTTTACCCCAGCTTCCTTCAAAAAACAGGTAATTTTCACGGACGATTTTATCTTTATTTCTGTTCCCATCAAGGACAATCACGAGTCCATATTCCATGCCTGTATCAAGTTTTCCGGATACGGTAAATTTTAACTTTGAATCATCAACCGTAAAAAGCTGACCCCGCCCAAACTTTTGGCGGTTACATGGATTTTTGTCAGCAGAATTGTTAAGGGTTTTGTGTTTATTTTCAAAAAACCAATTGTTAAAAGAAGTTTGCCCGCTAATTTTAAGAGTTGGTGTTTGTAAAGATGGAATGACAACTGAGGCGGCATGAACGTTTACACTGAATAATGCGGTACTTAGAAGAATCGTCGAGCCAAGAAGGTAGCGAGCCATGAGGTATCCTCCGAAATAGGGTAGTTAACAAACAATAAAATTTTTTACCATCAAAAAAATGATGACTTACAAGATCTATAAAAGACACTTGATAGAATTCCTCTCAATGGTAAACTTCACCTTAAAATGATTTTTAGAGAGCATGTGACACACGTGCCACAGTAATGATGTTAAGGATTTATCTAAAGACCAAAGACTTGTTGATTTTAGAGGCTCTTGAAGAGCTTCTTCCTCAGGTTGGTATTTACCTAACAACCGATGAAGCTGACGCTGAAGGGCTTTTGTTTACTCTTCCGTACTCAAGTGAAAAAAAGCCCTCTTTAGACTTTTCAAGCCTTTCAAAACCTCTTCGGTTCTTGGATCTTCTTTCTCTTTTAGGAAATCTTCCCTATAGCCAAGAAATAAGTTTAGCTCATTTTTCCTTAGATATAAGGGAAAAAAACCTTAAAAATCTTAATACCCATGAAGTACAAAGGCTTACTGAAAAAGAGTGTCAGCTGCTGCGGTTCTTCCATCAAAATAAAGGACAAGAACTTTCCAAAGAAAAACTTTTACAAGAAATTTGGGACTATCATCCCGATGCTGAAACTCACACTCTTGAAACCCATATTTATCGGTTAAGACAAAAGCTTGAAGAGGATCCAAACAATCCGCAAATTCTCCTGAACGGGAAAGATGGATATTTGATAAAATAATAACAATGAGCAGGAAGAGGAGGCAAGGGGCGCGGAGCGTATCTAGTACGTGAGAACCCCGAGTCCGAAGTCTGACTGCCCTCACCCGAAGAATGCGAATTGGTTTACATATTTACATAATGAGGGCCTGATCCCCCTTCAGGGGGAGTCCAAGTAATGTTTTGGGTGGGGTCTTTTATGTCACATGCTTTACAGTGTACACAATTAGAAGGGTTCATATGGAGCCGGGGTCCTTCAGGGCCTTCCACCAGTTCATAGACATGGGCAGGGCAATAACGACCTTCTGGAAAATCATAAAGTTCATAATTGATGGAAAGGGCTTTTTGTGGGTCTTTCAGATGTAAAGGATTGGGTTGATTTTCATCATACTGGATATTTGAGCGATAAACAGAGGAAAGGCGGTCAAAGGTTATTTTGCCGTCAGGCTTTGGGTAAGAAATGGGGGTGCATTGATTGGCTTTTTTGAGACGCTTGTAATCAGCGTGATTTTCGAGGGTCCATGGACTCCTGCCGCGCGTGATATAGGTTTCAAAAGCCGCATTGATTAAGCCGATCCAAAGGCCCTTCTGGAATCCTGGACGGATATTGCGAACTTTATAAAGCTCCTTATAAATCCAACTCTCTTCAAGACGTTTTTGATAGGTATAGGGAGCCCCTTTAACTAAATACTCATAAACGGCTTCGCCTGCGATCATCCCTGATTTTAAGGCCGTGTGAGATCCTTTAATTTTAGGGACATTCAAAAATCCTGCAGCACATCCTATAAGAGAGCCTCCTGGAAATTCAAGTTTTGGAATGGATTGATAGCCTCCCTCATTCAAACTTCTGGCCCCATAAGAGAGACACCTTCCTCCTGTCAATAGGTTGCGAACAAAAGGATGGGTTTTGAATCGTTGAAATTCTTCAAAGGGGCTCAGGTGAGGATTTTGATAATCAAGACCTACAACAAATCCAATAAGGACTTTATTGTTGTTTAAATGGTAAATAAAAGATCCCCCATAGGGGTGATTTTTGAGAGGCCATCCGATGGTGTGGATCACATGACCAGGTTTACTTTTGGAGGGATCAATTTCCCAAATTTCCTTAATTCCCAGCCCATAGGTTTGAGGATCGGACTCACTGTCCAAGGCATAACGTTTGATAATCTCTTGGGTTAAAGACCCTCGGCACCCTTCGGCTAAGAGCGTCATTTTCCCGAAAATTTTAACACCCGGCTCATAACGAGAGGTGGGGTTTCCATTGGAGTCTAGGCCTTGTGGGCCAGTTTCAATGCCGACGACTTGATTCTCATCGTTAAAAAGGCAGCAAGAACCGGCAAATCCTGGAAAGATCTCAACGCCTAATGCTTCTGCCTGGCCCGCAAGCCATTTGCAAAGGGCTCCTAAGCTTGCAATATAGTTTCCTTTATTGTGCATTTGGGGGGGCGTTGGCATTGGCCAGGCATGGTAGGCTGTAAGAAAGAGGAAATGATCTTTAATGGCAGGAGTTTCAAGGGGAGCGCCTCTTGCCCTCCAATCCGGAAATAGGTCATTAAGGGCACGAGGTTCGATGATTGCGCCTGAAAGGATGTGGTTTCCGACTTCTGCTCCCTTTTCAAGAATACAGACCGTTATCTTTGGATCAAGTTGTTTGAGACGGATTGCGGCTCCAAGACCCGCCGGACCAGCGCCTACAATGACCACGTCATAGCTCATCTTATCTTCGTTCATGTGTCCCTCATGTTTCTTTTGGAAGTTCAATGGTAAATTGAGAGGACTTACCAATTTTGCTTTTCACGGTAATCTGGCCGTGATGTTGGTGGGTAACGATATCATAGCTTAAAGAAAGCCCTAAACCCGTTCCTTTCCCAGGTTCTTTGGTTGTAAAGAAGGGGGTGAAAATTTTTTTCAGGACTGCTCCGCTCATTCCAGGGCCGTTGTCTTCGAAGGTAATTTGGATTGATTTTCCAAGGGAACGTGTTTTAACAGTTAACTCAGGTCTGTAACCCTTACCGAACTTTTTTTGTTTTTCATGCATGGCAAAGCAAGAATTATTGATAATATTTAGGAAAACTCGAGCAAGATCTTGTTCAGAGCCATGGATTGTTTGAATAGTTGGATCAAACTCTTTGGTAAATTTTGTCGTAAAATCAGTTTCTTTTCCTTGAAAGCCAATATAGGCGAGCTCGATGGCATCATCTAAGAGTTTGTGGAGATTAAAGATAGTGATTTCCCCTGTACTTCCCCGCGCATGGGCTAACATACCTTTGACAATGGAATCTGCACGCGCCGCATGCTCCTTTGTTTTGATCATATTTTCTTCGATTAAGCTAAAAAGCTTGTTTTCATCAGAAACTTTATTTTTTAATTCATGTAAGTATTCAATGGATAAATCTGAAAAATTGATGATAAAATTGAGAGGGTTTTTAATTTCATGAGCGATACCTGCAGTTAAAGCGCCGAGGCTTGCGAGTTTCTCTTGGACGATGATTTGATTCTGGGCCTTTTTGAGGTCCGATAAAGTTTTTTCAAGCTGAGAATTTTTTTGTTGAAGTTGTTTTGTGCGGAGCTTGACACGGTTTTCAAGGTCAGTCATAAGGGCGCGATTTTCCTCAAACGTATGAGAAATGATATCAAACCAGGGCTGCCATCGTGCAGGTATCTTTTGGAATGTGCTTTTTTCTCCCCGCTTTACTTTTGAAATATGATCCACAAGTTTTTGCGCTGGAGAGATAACATCATGAATCATGAGAAGGTAGCCCATCCCAACAACAAAAATTAAAATAGCCGTAATGACAATGATGTTTTCAAGAGCTTCAAAATAAATCCCCATAAATAGGTCTGATTTTGATCCCACGTAAACAAGGTACCAAGGAGCTTCATGCATATCTATGATATAGAAAATTGAAGAATTATATGAAGAAAACCATCCTGAAGGAGCTTTCATCTCTTGATCAATTCGCTGAATGATGGGGGTGGGGACAAATTGTTCAAGGTGGGGGATCACCCCTTGGGCCCGGGATGAGTTATCTCCATTTGTCGCTAAGACTTGATGATTTTTGTTGATCAGGAGAAGGGAGCCTTTAAAAGCATTAAAGCGTTTCATAACCCGATTCAATTCAGAAAGACTAAGATCAAGAGAAACAACTCCTAAAAAGCGATCTCCTTCATAAATAGGAGAAGAAT
Organism: Alphaproteobacteria bacterium; assembly: GCA_027459605.1. Lineage (GTDB taxonomy): Bacteria > Pseudomonadota > Alphaproteobacteria > UBA9655 > UBA9655 > UBA9655. The sequence continues at coordinate 49,990 of DAIDHR010000004.1, read as the reverse complement.
TCGTTACAACAATTCCCTTTTGATAAAGAACTCCATCAGCAATTCCATCTTGATATGCCTCTGTCCAAAAATTCTGTCGCTCTGGATTTTTTTCTGGAATGGCTCCTTGAAAAAAAAACTTAGATTCAAGCCCCTTATGGTAAAAATTCTGATGAGAAGGTGTCCAAGGGTAAAGATTTTGGAAATGATTTTGGGAAGTATAATATGTCCAGACGGCTCCCCGATTGTTTCTAAGAGCCATTTCTAAAAAAGGATTCAAGAATAAAGCCATTTGAAGTTCAGCTTTTAAGTCATCTGATATGTCCTTGATATTACCTAGGCCCGTTAAGTTACTAACTAAACCCTTATTTATATTTTGATTTTCGAGATCCAAATCATAGCTGTTGAGTGCTCTATTATTTTTAAGGAATGGAAAGAGAGGGGAGGTTGTCCCAAATTGACGAATGTAGAAAAGAGAGTTTTCTGCTGCGTTTCGGAGACCATTTACATACCCCCGAATAGTTCGCGCCCTAAGGTTCATATTCATGGTATGTTCATTAAGGCGGTTCTTCAGATCAATTAAAAGAAGCTGTTTATTGTGGTTATATTGAAAATACTCAATTCCCAATGTAATCAGCGCCAAGGCTATTCCTGTTAGAAGTGCAATTCGATTATAGCTACGTCGGAACTGGGTCATTTTTCATTACGAAGTTTGTGAGAGTGGAAAAAAAGCCCCCATTTTTTCTTCATCTTACCAGAATTAGGGTGAGCCAGCACGTACCTTTCCAAAAAAATTTAAGAGGAGAGAAGCGCATGCTTCCTCTTCAAGTCCTCCAATAATTTCGGGGTGGTAATGACAAGAAGAAGCATTAAAAATCTTGGCTCCATGGTCAACTCCTCCCCCTTTCGGATCATAAGCCCCAAAATAAAGACGCCGAAAACGGGCAAAGCTGATAGCTTGGGCACACATGGGGCAAGGCTCAAGTGTGACATAAATATCACAATCCTCTAGGCGTCCTCTTTCTTTAAGAAGGCATGCTTTTTGAATGGCTAAGAGTTCAGCATGAGCGGTTGGATCTTTCCGCTTTTCCATTTCATTATGGGTAGATGCAATTACGCCACCAGAAAGGGTATCAACAATAACAGCTCCCACGGGAACCTCATCTTGAGTGAAGGCTTTTTCAGCTTCAATGAGTGCGCGCTGCATTGGCTTTAAGTTCAACATGTGGCATAACTTACTCTAAAATGATTCCTAACACCAATGGAGAGTTGTTCCATGATGCCAAAAATGCGGACTGAAACGGACAGCTTTGGCCCTATAGAAGTACCTGGTAATAAATATTGGGGCGCTCAGACAGAACGGTCTCGCCAGAACTTTCGAATCGGGGTTGAAGTCATGCCACTCCCTCTTATTCGAGCTTTAGGTTTGCAGAAAAAGGCAGCAGCCCTTGTCAATATGGAGCTCGGTAATCTTGATCCCAAGCTTGGAAAAGCTATTGTTGCTGCGTCTGATGAAGTTTTGGAGGGAAAGTTAGATGATCACTTTCCTCTTGTTGTTTGGCAAACTGGGTCTGGCACACAAACCAATATGAATGCGAATGAGGTCATTGGAAATCGAGCCATTGAAATTTTAGGCGGAAAAATGGGATCAAAGACCCCGATCCATCCTAATGATCACGTCAATTTAAGCCAGTCTTCGAATGACTCTTTCCCCACAGCCATGCATATTGCAATCGCCCTTGAAATTCACACCCTCCTTCTTCCTGCTCTTCAGGAGATGGAAAAGGCGCTTAAAGATAAGGCTGATGCTTTTAAAGGCATCATCAAAATAGGCAGGACGCATCTTCAAGATGCAACACCCATCACCTTAGGTCAGGAATTTTCAGCCTATGCCACCCAAATCAAAATGGGAATTGAGAGGGTTAAAAATACGTTGCCTCATCTTTATGAGTTAGCTCAAGGAGGGACCGCCGTGGGAACAGGGCTCAATGCCCCTCCTCAATTTGCTAAAGCTTTTGCAAATAAAGTGGCCCATCTCACAGGTCTTCCTTTTGTAAGCGCAGAAAATAAATTTGAAGCGCTAGCTTCCGAGGATACCCTTGTGGAAGTATCGGGAGCTTTAAATGTATTGGCTGTATCCTTGATGAAAATTGCTAATGATATACGCCTTTTGGGGTCAGGTCCTCGCTGTGGTATTGGTGAGCTTATTTTACCAGAAAATGAGCCGGGATCTTCCATTATGCCTGGAAAAGTCAATCCAACTCAATCGGAAGCTCTTACCATGGTTGCAGCTCAAGTTATGGGGAATAATGTAACTGTTTCAATTGCTGGGTCTAACGGACAACTCGAGCTTAATGTTTTTAAGCCGGTGATGATTTTCAACATTATCCAATCCATCCGGTTATTGGCAGATGGGGTTTTGAGCTTTACTGAAAAGTGTATTGTGGGGATCGTTCCACACTTGGATCGTATTAAAAAATCCCTCGAAAATTCTTTAATGCTTGTGACCGCTTTAAATCCTCATATAGGCTACGATAAAGCTGCGGAAATTGCCAAAAAAGCACATATGGAACATAAGACCCTTCTCGAGGCCGCCCTTGAGTTAAACTATCTCACAAAAGATCAATATAAAGACTGGGTAAAGCCAGAAGCCATGGTGGGGGAAAATGGATGAGGCTTCCTTTCAGAAGCGTTCTCTTAATCTTAAAGGGCATAAAACCAGTGTTGCTTTAGAAAGAGCTTTTTGGAAAGTTTTAGAAGATTTAGCCAGAGCGCACCATATCTCCCTTCCTCACTTAATTAATGAAGTTGATGAAAAACGGACAGGTGGCCTTGCGAGTGCTCTCCGCCTTTTTGCCCTTAAATCTGTCTTGAGAAAATAAGACTTTTTTTTATCTAGGGGCTTTTTGTTTCGGATTCAACTATCTTACACCCCACGCCGTAAACTTGAAATGTAGAAGCGCCAATTGTTCTAGGATCTCCTATAATTTTACAATTGTGCAGGGTAGTATTTGATCCAACAATTTCTATTTTAACAGTACACTCGGGTTGTTTTTTTATAAGCGGATTGAGACTGCAGGTTTTTATGAAATCATCAGTTTGTTGGATAGGAGTACTTTCATAATCCTGCCCCCCGCATGCTGACCAGTTCACTTTGTAAGTGATGTTCTGGGGAGGATTTGAATTATTGACGACACACGTTCCGTAGGCGTTTTGTATAGAATAAAATGCTAAAAGAAAAATTAATAATGTTTTACTCATAGTTCTCTCACTCATTTAAGTGTTTTGATTATATTTTATTCTTCATTTCTTAACAATTTATAAAAAAGAGAGAAAGGAGAGGGCTTCTTGAAACTCAAGCTATTCCAGTCGTCTTTTAAACATCCATCCAGCAAGGGATAAAGTAAAAATGGCAATGAGGGCCATGGGCCAGGTGTGGACCCAGACCTCGTAAGCTGGAATATTCTTTAAGAAGATCCCCTTAATAATAATAAAAAAATGTTTAATAGGCAGCAGATTTGTAAAGGGCTGCAACCAATGGGGCATGTTTTCAATGGGAGTGGCGTAACCTGATAAAAGCATTGTGGGTGTCATGAACACGAAGGATCCAAGAATAGATTGCTGTTGAGTGTGGGAGATGGCTGAAATAAAAAGTCCAACACCAACCATAGCAAGAAGGAAAACAATCATGCTGGAATAAAGAAGAAGAAGGGATCCTTCAAAGGGGATTTCAAAAAGAAAAAGTCCAACGACCATGAGAAGGGTGCTTTCTCCAATACTGATGATCATCGCAGGAATCATTTTTCCTATCAAGATTTGCCATGGCTGAAGGGGAGAAACAAGAAGTTGGTCAAATGTGCCATTTTCTCGCTCCCGTGAGACAGAAAGAGCCGTCACCATTTGGGCGAGCATCATACTTAAGATCGCCACAAGCGAGGGGACAGTAAACAAAATATACTCAATATTTGGATTAAAAAACGACCTATATTCAATATCAAGCGGCTCGGGTAAGCGGACACCTTGATAAGTCAAAATATCTCTATTGAAATCTTGAATGATTGTATTGAGATAGCCGGTAACAATTTGAGAAGCATTTGACTTTCGCCCATCAAGGGTCATTTGAAGTTGAGCCGTCTCTCCTGCTGCTATTAAGCGAGAAAAATTCGATTGAAATTGAAGAGAAACAATCACTTGTTGTGTGTTGATGGCCCTTACGACATCCTTTGGATTCCTAAATTCATAGACATTTTTAAAGTACGGCGATCCTTTGATCCGTTGAATCATCTCATGGCTATACCACCCTTGATCTTCATTATAAATTCCAAGAGATATATTATACACATCTAAGGTGGCTGCATGGGAAAGGATAATTAGCTGGATAAGGGGAGGAGCTATAAGCATGAGACGACTTTTTTTATCACGCCAGACGGCCAGAATTTCCTTAATAATGAGGGCATTAATACGGGTCCAAATCAGGCTGTAAGGCTGGAAGAAAGCTATCATCTTAATCAAGCCTTTTAACTGTTTTCATAGCGGCAAAGATTAGGAAAACAGCTGCGATAATAGCCAATGCACCAAGATTCGGCAAAAGTAGTTCTTTTGGTGTTTCGCTTAAAAAGCTACTTTGGATAAGGGTAACAAAATAACGAGGAGGGAAGATGTATGTTAAGGCTTGGATCGGCCATGGCATTGAGGTTATTTCAAAGAGAAATCCAGAAAGGATAAAGGAGGGAAGAAACCCTGTCATAATTGAAATTTGGCTTGCAACAAATTGATTTCGGGTTGCAGAAGAAATAAGGAGCCCGAGGCCAAGGGATCCCAATAAAAACAGAGATGTAGCAAAAAGTAGGACAAAAAAAGATCCTCGAAAAGGCACACCGAACAAGAAAATTGAAAGCGAAACACAAAGAGTCATCGATCCGAGACCTAAAAGGAAATAAGGCAAAAGCTTAGCCAAAAACATTTCTTGAATTCGGATAGGGGTTGACATCATGGCTTCCATGGTTCCTCTCTCCCATTCTCTGGCGACGACGAGAGCTGTGAGGAGTGTTCCAATGAGAGACATAATGGTTGCAATTGAGCCTGGGAGTAAGACTTCCCGGCTGTTCAAATCAGGATTAAACCAGACCCGGGGCTCAGGACTAATTGGCATAATATAAGAACTTGTACGCTCTAGAATTTGTTGGACGTTCCAGTTACTCACGACTCCTGTTGCATAATTAAGAACAAACCGCGCTGTATTAGGTTCGCTTCCATCTAAGAGAATTTGTAAAGGGGCGGGGGTTCCTCGAAGGATGTTCTTAGAAAAATCGAGAGGAATTGTGATAATTCCTCGAAGTCGACCGGCAGTCAGGTCTTCGAGTAAAGCCGTACGGTCGTATCCTGTTCTTGTCTCAAAATAGGGGGTTCCTAAAAATGCATTGATAAGGCTCCGGCTTGTTGGGGCCGTATCTTCTAGAAGAATGCCTAAAGGAACTTCTTTAGCATCTAACGAAACCCCATATCCAAAAATAAAAATCATCAAAAGAGGAAGAACAAATGCGATTAAAAAAGTGCTTGGATCGCGGACAATTTGTTTTGTTTCCTTTTGGAAATAAGCCCAAAACCGTTCCCAGGAAAATTGAATCATTCTCCCCCTCTTTCCTTTTTATAAACATCAGAATGTTCTATCAACTTGATAAAAGCATCTTCTAAAGTTGGATTTGGTGTTGTTTTAGACCTAACGCTTTCTTTCAACTCATCTGGCGTTCCTGTTGCAATATTTTTGCCACCATAAATAAGAGCAATGCGGTCACAATACTCAGCTTCTTCCATAAAATGGGTGGTTACCATGATTGTGATACCTTTTTCTACCATGCCGTTAATATGATTCCAAAATTCCCGTCGTGTAATGGGGTCGACTCCTGATGTAGGTTCATCAAGAAACAGCACATCTGGTTCATGCATAACAGCACAAGCCAAAGCTAGCCGTTGCTTAAAGCCCAGAGGGAGGAGACCTGCATTACTATTCAAGTAAGGATTAAGATCAAAGATGGAGATCATTTGATTTATTTTTTCTTGGCGACTTTGACCAAAAAGCCCATAAACGCCTGAAAAAAAATTCAGATTTTCTTTTACGCTTAAATCCCCATAAAGGGAGAATTTTTGAGCCATATATCCAATATGAGATCTGGCTTCAGAGGTTGCTGTTTTTAAATCAAGCCCTGATACAAGAGCTTTCCCATGGGTTGGTTGAAGAAGGCCACACAGCATTTTAAAAATTGTTGATTTTCCAGCCCCATTGGGTCCTAAAAGGCCAAAGATTTCGCCTCTTTTGATCGAGAAAGAAATATTATCCGCAGCCGTAAAATCGCCAAATTTTTTGGTTAAATGGTTCGCTTGAATGGAAGACATCCCGCTTGTTTTTTTATGCGGGATATGGTCAGCCAACACCGATGTTCCTCCAGGCCCCCCTCCCAGAATATCCACAAAGGCATCTTCGAAACGAGGTTTTATAGAGTGCCAGGCAGGATCTTTTGAAGATTGGGGAAAAGTTGGTGAACAAACAAGGCGAATCTTATTTCCCTGGATAACCCCATCGATAATGCCTGGGCGAGAGAGAAGGTGAGAGAGAACAAGACGCCTTTTTTCAGGAGGAACATCCATTTGAAAAACATGGTGTTGTACGCGCCTTGTTAACTCTTGGGGAGGCCCATAAAAAAGGAGCTTTCCTTCATTAAGAAGAAGGACTTCTTCACATTGATCCGCTTCATCTAGATAAGAGGTTGACCATACAACTGTAATGCCTTGGTGGATTAGGTCTTGCACCATTTGCCAAAGCTCTCGTCGCGACAAAGGGTCAACGCCAACGCTTGGTTCATCAAGGAGCAAAACTTTAGGCTCGCTTAAGAGGGCGCATGCAAGTCCAAGCTTTTGCTTCATTCCTCCAGAAAGATTGCCCGCAAGGCGGTCAACAAAAGGTTTAAGAGATGTAAAGTGGAACATCTTTTCAAAGACGTCCTTTTTTTTGTCTCCCTTAATTCCATGTAACTTTGCGTAAAGCTCAAGATTCTCAAAAACTGTTAAATCTTCATAAAGGCCAAACTTTTGAGGCATGTATCCGGTAATGTCATGGATTGAGCTAGCATCCATGTGCGTATCGAATCCTAACATTTTGATGTGTCCTGTAGTCGGAAGTAGGAGTCCTGCCATAAGACGGATTAAGGTTGTTTTCCCAGCTGCATCTGGTCCTACAAGACCTGTTATAATTCCAGGACGGAGCGTTGCATTAATGTCCTCAAGGGCTGGTTTTTCCATTCCGGGAAAAGTTTTGGTTAAGTTTTTTACCTGAATCGCAGTTTGGGGATGGCCTACCATAGATAAGGGTCAGTTCAACGTTTTTATGGTAACAGTGACGGGCATCCCCTGGCGGAGTTTGCTTTGAGGATCGTCAACGAGAATGCGCATGCGGTAAACAAGATCAGTTCGAAGCTCGGGTGTCTCAACAGTTTTTGGTGTAAATTCTGCTTGAGGAGAAATAAAACCAATTTGCCCTTTAAAGGGTTTGTCTGGGTTGGCATCCGTGGTTACAGAAACTTCCATCCCAGGTTTGATGCGCCCTAAATTTGTTTCGGATACATAGGCCCGAATCCAGACGGGTTTATGGAGAGAGAGGGTATAAACTACCGAAAGAGGGTCAACAATAGCCCCTGGTTCTCGAACCCGGGTCAACATAATTCCATCAGAGGGAGAGAAAATTTCTGTGTCATTTAAGTTAATTTGGGCACTTTCGAGTTGGGCGCGGGCTGTTTCCCTTACAGCCCGTCCAGCTTCGATATCCTCTTTACGAAAGCCTTCTTCTTCAAGGCTGAGAGCTTCGTTTGCATTTTTTAAGAGCGCTTCAGTCTGAAGCTTTTGGGCGAGCGCATCGTCATAAGCTTGTTGAGAGGTGGATCCTACTTTAAGTTGCTCACTTTGACGTTTAAGGATGATAACCGCATCATCAAAAGCCGCTTGCCGTTCAGCAACTGTAGCTCGAGCTTCTTCAATTTCTTGAGGGCGGTTACCATAGAGGAGTTTCGCATAATTGGCTTCGGCTTGAGCAAGCTCAGCTTTTGCGGTGGCGAGAGCCGCTTCATAAGGAGCTTTATCGAGGGCAGCGACCAAATCTCCAGTTTTAACTTCATCTCCTTCTTCGAAAACCATTTTAGCAAGGCGGCCACTGACGCGAAAACCTAAATCCACTTGCCGAATGTCAACGTTGCCGTAGATTACGAGAGTATGAGTCTCTCGTGTCCTTACAAGGTATGTGATGACAAAATATAAGCATGCCATGAGTACAACAGCGATAACGCCGAGGATCACGAGTCTTTTTTTTGAGAGGTTGCTTATTTTCTTCAGTTTCTATCTCCCCACAATTTCGGGCCACAGCGTACCATAAGGAGGGATCATTTCCTATAGAACTTTATTGAAGGAGCTTTAAAATCCACTTCAAACCATAAACAATAAGAAAAGTGCAGACTAAACTTCCACTCCATAAAATAAAAAACCATAGCCAGGGTTTTAGCTTTTGTTTAGAAGACATGGTCCTTAATACATGATTTCAGAATTGCTTTTTCCACGGAATATATAGTAACAATAAGCCGTATAAGCTAAAACAAAGGGTAAAAAAATGGAGACTCCAACAAGCATAAGCGAAAGGCTTTTCCGATCTGCTGCAGCATCCCAAAGGGAAACTTGATAGGGAATAATCCATGGCCATAAGCTTATAGCAAGTCCTATATATCCCAACACAAAGAGTGAGATGGATAAAAGAAAGGGGGCAACTTCCTTTTTCAATTTTAGACTTATGTAAAGGCTTAGAAAGGCGCCAGCCGTTAGAAGAGGTATGGGAGAGAGATAAAGAAGGTTTGGCATTTTAAACCATCTCCAGAAGATCGTCTCATTGAGGAAAGGCACCCAAAGACTAACCAAGACCATAAATAAAGCAACATACAGGGAGACATAAAAAGCAACTTTTCGGGCCCAGTTTTGAGTTTGATTTTCCGTTTTCATAATCGTCCAAGTTGCTCCTAAAAGGGCGTACCCAAAGATTAAAGCAATGCCTGTCATGACTGAAAAGGAACTTAACCAATCAAAACTACCTCCTCCAAAAGACCGTCCATTTACTTTAACACCCTCAACAAAAGCTCCAAGAACAAGTCCTTGGCAAAAGGCTGCGGTTAAAGATCCAAAATGAAAAGCATAATCCCACACTTTAACCATATATCCTTTTGATTTAAAACGAAATTCAAAGGCAACACCTCTAAAAATAAGACCTAAAAGCATGAGGATAAGAGGAATGTAAAAAGCCGGGAGGAGAATGGCATAAGCCAAAGGGAAAGCTGCGAAAAGCCCTCCACCCCCAAGAACAAGCCATGTTTCATTGCCATCCCAAAAAGGCGCAATTGAACTCATCATTCTGGTGCGGCAGGAGTCAGTTGGGGCAAAAGGAAAAAGGATTCCCACCCCTAAATCAAATCCATCGAGGAGAACATACAGGAAAATTCCAACAGCAATAATTCCGCCCCAGAGTAAAGGAAGATCAAGAAAGGGTGAAAAATCAAACATGGCTTTCCCTTTCAATAGCTATAACAGAAGGAGGGGTTGGAAGGCCATGAGATCCGTAAATTTCTTCTTTTCGAGACGGCCCTGGCCCTTTTTGGATAAGCTTTATGATGTAATAAATTCCAGCTCCAAAGATAAAGGAGTAAACAAGGATAAAAGCAAGAAGGGAGATAAAGACATGTTGGCCTAAGACAGGGGATACGGCCTCAAGGGTTTTCATCAGGCCATAGACAATATAGGGCTGACGCCCCACTTCTGCGACAAACCAACCGGAAAGAACGGCAATAAAACCAGAAGGGGTCATACCAACGCACCAGATCTGAAACCATCTTGGGGTAAACAATCTTCCTCGGAGGTAGAGCCAAAGAGCCATAAGCCCTGTTAAGGCCATGAGACATCCAAGTCCAACCATGACGCGAAAGCTCCAGAAAGGAAGCATAACAGGAGGCCTTGCATCCGGTTGCCATTCTTTTAAGCCTTTAACTTCTCCGTTAAGATTATGGGTTAAAATGAGGCTCGTTAATTTTGGGATTTTAAGAGCATATTTTGTTTCTTCAGTTGTATCATCGGGCCAACCAAATAAAATAAGAGAGGCTCCTTTTTCTGTTTCCCAAAGGCCTTCGATGGCAGCAACTTTGGCTGGTTGATGGTGAAATGTATTTAAGCCATGAAGGTCCCCTAAAAAGATTTGAAAGGGGGCTACAAAAATAGCCATCAGCATCGCCATTCCAAACATAATGCGAGCCTGATTAAGGTGACGTTTTTTCAAGAGATAGAAGGCCCCTATTCCTCCCACAAAAAAGGCTGTTGCAAGATAGGCTCCCGTAATCATATGCAGGAGGCGGAAAGGGAAAGAAGGATTAAAAATAATATCGATCCAATTGAGGGGATGAAAAATTCCCTCAGGCGAAATTTCGTAGCCTGAAGGGGTTTGCATCCAGCTATTGGCTGCCATAATCCAAAAGGTAGAAACAACGGTTCCAAAGGCAACTGTAATTGTGGATAGGAAATGCATCTTCGCTGTAACACGCTCCCATCCAAAAATCATGATTCCAAGGAAGGAAGCTTCGAGAAAAAAAGCCGTTAAGACTTCAAAGGCAAGGAGAGGGCCGATAACATTCCCTGTTCTATCTGAAAATGCAGACCAGTTTGTTCCAAATTGATAAGACATCACAACACCAGAGACAACGCCCATACCGAAGGTAATGGCAAAAATCTTAACCCATAGGGTATAAATATCTTTGTAGGCTTGATTTCCAGTCTTAAGCCAAAGCCCTTCAACGACAGCAAGCCAGCTTGCGAGACCAATGGTCAGGGAGGGGAAAATAATGTGAAAACTTACCGTAAACGCAAACTGGATACGAGAAAAAAGGATAGGATCAAAATCCATGGCTTGTCCCTACTTTTTTTGGGAGAAAAATTAATATTTAGCACCAAAAGTATACCTATTTTCACGACAAAAAAATAGGGCAAAATACCTACTACTTCAGAGCCTTCTCACAAGAACGTTATGTTTTGGATTGTTTCTATTTCTTTTTTCTTGTAGATCTCTTCAAGAGTTCCTTGTTTAAAAAAAATATCTTATAAGGAATTAGACTCTATGTTTGATGTATGTTTAAAAAAGGAGTGATGATGTTTCTTTCTTTAAAAAATACCCAAAAATATTTATTGGCCTTATTGTGCATGAGCTCTTTATCTGCTTGTTCTGTTGTTATGTCTTTAGATGGGAAAGACGAGCCTGATTTGACTGTAGTTAAGCAAAATGTATCACGTTCAGACATAGAAATGCAATTAGGAGACCCAATTACAATAGAACAAAAGCCAAATGGGCAAATTGTTGCTGTCTATGAATATGAAGTTGGCAAAGAGCCAAGTACTGGTCGTGCTGTAGCTCACGGTGTTATGGATGTCCTGACCCTTGGTATCTGGGAAGCCGTTGGTACACCCATAGAACATTTCAAAGGAAACATGATTCATTTAACTGCGATTTATACTCAAGATGGGCGCCTTATTTCAGCTACAAAAAAGGTAATCGAGTAATCCTGGTTTTGGATAAACCACTATTTTTTGCATTTAAATACAAATGGCTATCGTCATTGCCACGGCGCCTTTGGCGCCTCGCAATGACAAAACCCCCGTCTTTAATCAGAACTCAGGTTAAGTAGATTTATTATCCAAAATTGATGTTCGGTAATTTGTTGAAAGATAACAGAAAAAAACATCATATGGGCAATTTGAAAATTTGACTTTTAAACTAATCCATTTAAAATAATAATGAAGGGTAAAAATTATTCCTGAATTTTGTTCATTTCAGGAAAAATAAATAATTTGATCAAGGGAGGTCAAAAAATCATGAGTATTACATCAATAAATCCAGCATCAGGTGAGACTCTGGCCACATATCCTGAGATGAAGCTTGAAGAATCCGTAAAAGCTATTGAGAAAAGTGATTCTGCTTTTTTAAAGTGGCGGACAACGTCCTTTCAAGTCCGGTCCGAGGGGTTAAAGTCTGCAGCTCAACACCTTCGTTCTGACAAGGAAGAGTTTGCAAGATTGATGACTCTTGAAATGGGAAAGCCCATAAAACAAGCCAGGGCGGAAATTGAAAAATGTGCGTGGCTTTGTGACTATTTTGCTGAAATGGGTCAAGGTTTTCTCAAACCTGAGCTCGTCAAAACCGATGCTCTGAAGAGCTACATTGCTTATGAGCCCTTGAGTGTAATTTTAGCCATTATGCCTTGGAATTTTCCCTTTTGGCAAGCCTTTCGGGCAGCCGTCCCAGCTTTGATGGCAGGTAATTCTGTTGTCCTAAAGCATGCATCAAACGTTCCCGGATGTGCTCTTGCTATTCAACGTGTTTTCAAAGAAGCAGGATTTCCAGAGGATCTCTTTAAAACTCTTTTAATTTCGAGTTCAACCGCTCTCTCTCTCATTGAATTTCCCTCAATTAAAGGGGTAACGCTCACAGGGAGTACAGAGGCTGGACGAGCTGTAGGAGCAAAAGCCGGGCAGTTCTTAAAGAAATGTGTGCTTGAGCTTGGAGGAAGTGATCCTTACGTGATTTTAGAGGATGCCAAGTTAGAAGAAGCAGCTGCTGTGTGTGTTATGAGTCGTCTCTTAAATTCAGGGCAAAGCTGTATTGCTGCAAAAAGATTTATTATACTCGAAAGCCTTAGAAAACACTTCGAAGAGCTTTGTATGGAGGAGATGAAAAAAGCTGTTGTTGGAGATCCCTTACAAGAGTCTACAACAGTAGGACCTTTGGCCCGTCTTGATCTAACAGAGGCCCTTCATCGCCAAGTCTCACAAAGTCTTGATAAGGGGGCTATCTGTCTTTGGAAAGGATCTATTCCTGAAGGAAAAGGGGCATTTTATCCTCCCACAATCTTGACTCAAGTAACGCAAGGTATGGCAGCTTACACGGAGGAATTGTTCGGTCCAGTTGCCGCCATTATAAGCGTAAAAAATGAACAAGAGGCCATCCATGTTGCAAATGAAACGTCTTATGGACTTGGCGCTGCCGTTTTTACGACAGATTTAAAGAAAGGGGAGCGTGTTGCGTTAGAAGACCTTCAGGCAGGGAGCTGTTTTGTAAATGGAAATGTAAAATCTGATCCACGCCTTCCCTTTGGAGGTATTAAAGAAAGTGGGTTTGGCCGAGAGCTTTCTCATATTGGCATCAAGGAATTTGTAAACTGTAAAACGGTTTATATAAGTCCCTAAACTTCATTAAATTTTAACCTTTATTTATTCACAATAAACCCAAAGCAAAACATTAACTTGCCCCAAAAGGTTATGAAAAAAAATATAATTGCGGCATTTATTTTTTTGAGTGGGGTGCTTTTAGTCATCAGGGGATATCTATTTGTTCACCAATACGAAGTTCAAAAAACAAAAGAAACCTTTTCGATAGATGCTAGAAACTATGCTCAAGATATTGAAAGAGAATTTTCTTATGATCTTGATGCTGTTTCTTCTCTCCAAAGTTTTTTTGAAACAATTGGAGTTCCATCGCCGCAAGCTTTTCACGCCTTTGCTAGTCGGTTAACTAAGAACCATAAGTCCATCAAAGTCCTGGCTTGGCATCCACGTGTTCTTAACAGCCAAAGAAGTGCTTATGAGAAGGAAGGTCGTCAAATAGCCCCTCATTATCATATATGGAGTAAGATTTCAGAAAATGTGACAATACCCACCCCTATACAGCCTGAGTATTATCCTGCTCTTTACGTTGAGCCATCTGAAGAAACCGAAACTGTTTCTGGAGTTGAATTGCTCTCTACTGAAAATTTACAAGGTCTTATTAAAAAAAGCCGTGATTCAGGAAAAACATTGGCAACAGATCCTCTTTTTTTAATAGGTGAAAAAAACAATTTGGGTTTTTTAATTATAGCCCCCATTTATAAGCTAAACAAACCCTCATCCACTCTTGAAGAGAGAAGACAAAACATCGAAGGCTTTATCATTGGGGCCATACGTTTTAAGGATCTCGTAGAAAAATCCATTGAAGAAAAGGTTAAATTTATAGATATCACCTTGATTGATATCCATGCTCCTTTGGAACGCAGAATAGCGTATTCTTCAAAAAGAAATGGAAAAGAGGGAGGTCATTTCAGAGATGTTTATTATACTCATGAAATCCATAAACTTGGTGAAACATGGGCATTAAATTTTACACCCAAACCAGGACATTATTTGGTTACCATAAGTCCTCTTGATTGAGGGCTCATGACTTTAGCATTTCTTCTTCTGACTTTTAGTTGTGTGTATATTTGGTTTCTCCTCTATTATGGGGAAAAAAATAAAAGGCTTACTGATGAGTTTGAAACTCTCTTAGAGTCTGCTCCTAATGCCAAGATGATTACAAGTATGAAAAATATAATTCTTTTTGTAAATAAGAACGCAGAAACATTATTTGGGTTTACAAAAGCTGAACTAGTGGGGCAATCATGCTCAAAACTTCTCTCAAATGAAGTTTACACCAAAATAGGAAATGACAGAAAACTCAAGAAGGAAAGGCTCAGCTATAAGGTTCATATTTTTAAAAAGGATAAATCAGCTATACCTGCAAGACTCGAAATTGTTCCATTAATAAAAGGACCAAAGGAAACACTTTTTATTTGTACATTTATTGATCTCAGTGAATTTAAAATGTTGGAAGAAGATATTGAAAGGATAACATATTATGATTACTTAACAGAAGTTCCCAATCGTCTTTTTTTTGAAGAAACTCTTCAAAGGAAAATGAAGGAGGCTAAAAAGAAACAACTTAGCCTTTTCCTTTTTTTTATCGGAATCGACCAATTTAAAGTTGTTAATGATTCTTTGGGTCATAAGGTGGGAGATTCACTCTTAAAATCAATCGCTGATAGACTTTTAACTTCCATACGAGCTGGTGATTACGTTTTTCGAATAGGAGGAGACGAATTTGCCATCCTTACGAGCAAATCGGGGGATGAACAGGATATACGCCATTTTGCCAAACGAATTCTTGATCTATTTCGAGATCCTTTTCGGATCTTAAATAAACAAATTAAAGTTACAGCCAGTGTCGGAATTTCCTCTTATCCTAAAGATGGTGAGGATGATATGACCCTTATTAAAAAGACAGATCTTGCCATGTACCATGTTAAGCAAAAGGGGGGGAATAATTATGAGATTTTTCACATAGGAATGGATGT
Source organism: Alphaproteobacteria bacterium (assembly GCA_027459605.1). Taxonomy (GTDB): domain Bacteria; phylum Pseudomonadota; class Alphaproteobacteria; order UBA9655; family UBA9655; genus UBA9655. The sequence goes on along the minus strand of DAIDHR010000004.1, from coordinate 34,748 downwards.
TAATTACAGAAGAAAATATGAATTAGAAGTTGCTCTTGATTCTGCTTTATCAAAGAAACAATTTTATTTGGAGTATCAACCTATAATTGAAGTACCGAGCCACAGAGTTGTTGGATTAGAAGCTCTTTTGCGATGGAAACATCCAAGTTTTGGGCTCATTCCTCCCTTAGATTATATTCCACCCCTAGATTTTATCCCTCTTATTGAACATAAACCCATTATGAAGATAGTCGGTAATTGGGTTTTTAGAACCGCTTGCCGTCAACTAAAAATGTGGCAAAAACAGCATGAAGAGCTTTATATCAGTATTAACTTTTCGGTACGGCAACTGCATGATATTAACCACCTTATGAATTTGGAACGTATTTGCAGGGAAGAAAAGCTGTCTCCGCAGTCTGTTGTTTTAGAAATTACCGAATCCACATTCATACATAATCAAAAGAAGATTATAACTTATTTAACCCAGCTTGTTGAAAAGGGCTTTTCCATTTCAATTGATGACTTTGGGACGAAATACTCTTCCCTAGAGCGGTTGCCCGATCTCCCCGTGTCTTTTTTAAAGATTGATAAATCCTTTATCGATGGAATTGGGAAAAATGAGAAGGATGAACACATAATCACTTCAATTATGAGTCTTGCTGAAAGATTAAATATTAAGACAATTGCGGAAGGGGTAGAAACCAAAGAACAATATGATTTTTTGGTGGCTCATCATTGCCCCTATATCCAAGGTTTTTATTTTAGCAAACCCCTTTCTCCAGCAAGGGTATCGCGTTTATTAAATAAATAAAACATTAAAGTAGGTTAAATTCACAAAGAAACTCATGGGCCACATCGAAGGGAGATTTTCCTTCTACATCAATTTTATAATTAAGCCGAGCTATCCTCTCTTGAGTAAGTAATCCGAAGAGGGGGGACAAAGCTTGATAGATTTGAGGATGCGCCTTAAGAACAGCCTTACGAATGATTGGAGCTGCCTGATAAAGGGGATACAACTTTTTATCATCTTCTAAGGAAACCAAATTGGATTTTTCAAGTTTAGCATCGGTTGTGTTGACACTGATGACGTCGACTTTGTGGGCATCTATTGCCGAATAGAGTAAGCTCGGGTCGATTTGTATAATTTTTCTAAAGGTAAATCCATAAGCTCGCTTTAGCCCAGGAAAGGCATCTTGCCGCATTAAAAACTCAGGAGGGGTAGCAATTGTTAACGCCGAGGAAAGTTTTGCAAGATCGGAGAGAGAATGGACATTATGTTTTTGAGAAAACTCCTTTTTGACAGCTAAGGTTTGTCCATTGGAAAACCCAAAGGGCTTAAGCCACAGAAGGTTAAATTTAGATTCATAAATTCTCCTCACCTCATCAATTCCAGGGAATATCCCATGGTTCAAGGGGAATTTTAAAATGGATAGATAAGCAGTTCCGGTGTATTCAGGATAGAGATCAACTTCACCCTTTAGAAGCGCTTGGTGAATAACGTCAATCGATCCTAAATTTGTTTTTCGAATCACTTTTAAAGGACTTTTGGCTTCGATCAGTTGAGCCATAAGTTCTGCTAAAAGATATTGTTCCGTGAAATTTTTGCTAGCAATGACAATATGATCCTCTTTTTTCGGCAAAATTTGTTTAACGTAGGGACTTCCTATCAAAACAATCAAAATGGATACAATGCTAATTAGAAGGACTTTTTGTACTTGAGGGAAAAAAGTTTTTTTTAACTCCCTGTTTTGGAGTTGTTTTTCAAGGCGAGAAATACCATAATCAAGGACGAACGCAAGGACAGCAGCGGGAATAGTTCCTAATAAAATCAACGAAGGGTTATTTAAAGCAAGGCCTTGAGTAATGAAGTCTCCAAGGCCTCCCGCTCCAATAAAAGCCGCAATTGTGGTAATTCCAACCGTCATCGCAGTTGCAATCCGGATTCCTGAAATAATACTTGGAAGAGCTAGGGGAAGTTCTACAAACCGTAATCTTTGGAAGCTTGAAAAGCCAAGGCCATTAGCAGCTTCAATACATGCAGAGGGAACCCCTCTTAGTCCAGTATTTGTATTCTTTAAGATAGGGTAGATAGCATAAAATGTTAGGACAATTAAGGTTGGAACAGTCCCTAACCCAACAAAGGGAATTAAAAGAGCGAGGAGGCCTAAGCTAGGAATTGTTTGGGAAATACTCCCCATCCTTAATGTGATGTTTTGAAGCCATGAAAAGCGGGTAATGAGGATTCCTAAAGGAATGGCTATCGCTGAAGCAAAAATAACGGAAAGACCCGCAAGTGAAATATGCTCGAAAGTTTTTTGCTGAAGAGAAAAAGCCTGTTCTCCTAAAAAGTGAAAAAATCCGCTGATCATATTCCCCTAATGGTTAAGTCCACTATTGACTAACTGTTGAACAAAGGAGGTCTGAGGAGATGTTGTAAGGTCTTCTTTTGTTCCAATCTGTTCAATAAGCCCCTCTTGCATTACAACAATCCGATCACCCAGCTTAAAGGCTTCAGAAATGTCATGGGTTACAAAAATAATTGTCTTATTGAGTTCTTTTTTTAACCTTAAGATCGCGGCCTGAAGCTCACACCGCGTAACAGCATCTAAAGCTCCAAAAGGTTCATCCATCAGGAGACACTCAGAATCCATCGCTAGGGCTCGAGCTACTCCAACTCTTTGTTGTTCACCTCCAGAAAGCTGGTCTGGGTAACGATCAAGATATGCCCGAGGATCTAAATGCATGAACTCCAAAAGTTTCCAAACTTTTTTTTTTCGATATTCAGCATTTTTTTTATTCAGGCGGAGGACAATATCGATATTTTCGCTTACAGTCATGTGAGGGAATAACCCAATTTTTTGAAAGACATACCCAAAAAAGGAGCGGCGGAGTTCGTATATATTGTAAGTTTGAATATCTTTTCCCCAAATAAGGATCGTGCCAGAGGTTGGTTTTTCAAGACCATTTAACAGCTTAAGAAGGGTTGTTTTTCCACCTCCTGAGGATCCAATCAGCACAAGGCACTCCCCCTGTTGAATTCTAAGAGAAACATTTCTAACACGTGGGCCATCTTGTTGAATGTAGGTCTTAGATATATTTATAGCTTCAATAATAGTACTCTTACTCAGAAAAACCTCCCCCTTTTATGGATTTAATTGTGCTCTTCCAAAAGAGGGGAGTCAAGTTAAGGACGATACTATTGTTGGCTCATTCAAATCTCTTCAAAATATCTATTAAATCATACCTCAGAATTTTCGTTTTAGAAGATTTTTCTAGAGCAATATACAACAGACCATTTGGAGATATTCGGGCTTGAAAGACAGGATTATGGTCCTGATAGTTTTCAGGAATTTCTAGAGTCAAATTTGAGGTCTGTTTATATAAATCTATACATATTTTCCTTTTTTGATTACTTGCATTATATATTTTTACATGACCGGTCCCTAAAGTTGAGCAATTAAAATTCATGTTTTCATTAAGATAAGATTTGTGACCAGCTATTCTAGATTTAATTTCGATAACAGGTTGATTTTCAAAATCAATAAAATTCTCGGCGCTATATAGAGTCGCTTCAAAATCAAATTTTTTCTTCCCCTCAGGGATTACGCAAATTATTCTGCCATTTTTTGACATTAAAAAGTTTGGGTAGTCACTTTCACTAAGATTACTGGCTTGCGAAGTCAACTTTTCTCCACCTTCAGATGAATACATTGCATATTTAAAATGGTTGAATTTTTTCAATTTTTTTACGGCAATATATGAATTATTAACTTCAAATGTGCTAATTTTATGTTTGGAGTTAATTAATTCTGTACATGATATCGTTGCTTCTTTCGAAGAAACTCTTCTCTGGACTTGGGTCGAGTCTGTGTCATATTTTTCATACCACCCCTTCGCTTGTGTAGTAATCACGGTCTTTCCGGGAAGGGAAAAAAGATATAGAAAAAAAGTTAAAAATAATGAAAACCTTAACATTTGAGCCTCCTTTTTTATACAGCACGATATGTACTTTTAATTAAATGTGTTTTTGATTTTATATCAGAGAATTGATTTTTTGACAATGTAGCCAATGTCTTGTTTCTTCATATAGAAAAATTAACGCTATGGTGAAATGAACAAGTTAGCAGAAAGACTAAAATTTTTTAAAAAGACCTGTGTCAGAGAATTGTCATCAAAAATCAGATGAAATGTGAAGTTCTTAAAAAATGGTCTATTTTTTTATTTCACGTGAAACAATGATCATGTCAGGTTTGTTAAGATAATCTGCCACTTTTTTTGCTAAGGGGAGGTAATCGTCACTTCCAGGAATGATTTCATCAATGGGAAACTTTTTCAAAATTTGACCAACGAGGTCTAAAACAGCGTCGTTATCATTAAGATCTAATTGAAAAAATATAGAAGAAGTGTTCAGGATTTCTTCAGGAAAAGTTTCAGGATGGGAATAGGCTGACATGACAAGAATCATGTTCCCTTTCCTTTTTGCATGAAGAAGTAAATGAGCATCTGATAAAGATGGTTCAATAAATAAAAGAATTTTTTTATGAGTAGGTTTCATAATTTCTAATAATCCTGCTGAAAGATGTTTGTTTTTAAAGAAGATTAGAAGATGCAAAGCCCTTCCTGCCATTGATTTAGTAGTTTATATCGTAAAATGTCAATAAATGAATTTAATGAAAATATCATCATATTGAATGAAATTAATATGATTGTTAGTGGTGGAAAAAGAACACTTATTCTTTTATCAAATCGCTTATGAGTTATTGAACAGGAAGTTTTCTAAAATTAAGGCAGAAGAATTGTTACGCATGACTCTGGTATATTCTGTTACCTATGTTTCCAGAACGGACCAATTTTGGCTGGCTCCCCGGGACGGACTCGAACCGCCGACCCAGTGGTTAACAGCCACTTGCTCTACCGACTGAGCTACCGGGGAACACGAAGGGGTTTATAGCAAAGTCTTTACCAGAAAACTAGATCTTTTTTTAGAAGTGCCCCACAACAGTTATTCTTGAAAGGACAATAGATTGGATTTTATATGAAGGTTTACAAAGGTCATAAGGAAAATCTAAATTCATTACACTCTATCTTTTAGTTATCCCTAAGCGTTTTAGTGAATAATGTTGGAGGCCGAGACCGGAATCGAACCGGTATACGAGGATTTGCAGTCCTCTGCATCACCACTCTGCCACCCGGCCCCCTATAAATGTCTATACTGTTCCTGAAGTCCTTGGTCAAGGTGATTATCTTACTTCGGTTGGTAAAAATGCCGCACATAAAAATGGCCGGTTGATAACGCTGGGAAAAAGATTTACCCCTAGCCTGAAAATGCTTTATATGAATTAATTCACTTAGCAAAGGTGACATATTTATATGGAAGGGTTTTGTATAGCTCCTTTTGTTGAAGGATGCGGTACAGGGGCGGGATTGATTGTTGCTATAGGTGCTCAAAACGCCTTTGTACTCAAGCAAGGCATTTTAAAAAATTATGTTTTTATTACCGTTTTTATGTGTGCTCTCATCGACGCGCTTTTGATCAGCCTTGGTGTCGGAGGTTTTGGAGCAATATTAGCAACTAATTTGACCCTTATGTCGATTGCTCGGTGGGGAGGGGCTGCTTTTCTATTTTATTATGGATTTCGGTCCTTTTACGCTGTTTTTAAATCTGAATCCCTCAAACTTGATACAAGTCCTGAGCGGCCAGACTTAAAAATAAGCGTTGTGACCATCTTGGCCTTAAGCCTTTTAAATCCGCATGTTTATTTGGATACAGTGATTCTTTTAGGAAGTATTAGTGCCCAATTCCCAACCTCAGAGCGCGTCTTTTTTGCATTAGGAGCCATTCTCGCTTCTTTTGTTTGGTTCTTTGGGATGGGCTATGGCGCTCGTTATTTAGCCCCTTTCTTTCAAAATCCGCTGTCTTGGAAAATTTTAGATTTTCTTATCGGATGCATCATGTGGGCAATTGCTCTGTCCCTCCTTTTATGGGCCCCAAACTGTGTTTGCACTTAGGCTAGATCAAATAATAGAAATTCACCCGGATGTGTGCACTTTATGTGAATTTCTTTTTCATTGGAAACCTGGGCACTATCGCCAGCTAAAAGAATTTTGTCATTCACTTCTAATTCTCCCTCTATGACCTGGATCCAAACCGCTCTGTCCTTGAGAAGTAAAAAATGAATTTCGTCCCCTTTTTTCAAATAAGAACTATAAAGATCAACATCTTGGTGAATGGTTACGGATCCTGCGCGTCCATCTTTTGATCCAATGAGCAGAAGTTTCCCTTCTTTGTCTTGGTGAGAAAAAGTTTTTTGTTCATATCCTGGGGGAAGGCCCTTCTTTTCTGGAATGATCCAAATTTGTAAAAGATGAACGGCTTCGCTGTGAGAAGGATTAAACTCACTGTGAATAATCCCGGTCCCCGCACTCATTTTTTGGACCTCTCCAAGATGAATGATGGAGCCTCCTCCCGCATTATCTTTATGTCGAAGGCTACCATCAATGATGTAGGTAATAATTTCCATGTCTCGATGAGAGTGAAAAGGAAATCCATTATCAGGTTCAATGATATCCTCATTAATAACCCTTAGGCTTCTAAATCCCTCCCATTCTGGATCATAATAATCGCCGAAAGAAAAGGTATGTTTACTATCCAACCAATCTAACTTTGTTGTTCCTCGGTCCTCTGATCTACGAATTGAAATCATTTTTGCACCTCTCCCTCCTCAAATGCTTCTTTCCCGGATGAATTATCAAGTTCCAACACTTCTTTTAGACCTTGAGCTAACTCATGGGGTGCCCCTCTTTTCATATAACGAATAAATATAATTCTTGGGCTTTCTCCAATTAAACGCTGCTGAAGTGACGTTACAAAAATATTATGCTTTAAAAAGATTTTCAGAACATTTTGAACAAAGTGTTCTTCAATTGCAACATCTCCTAACATAACGGCTTCCTTGTCTGTTCCTGCAAAGGCCGCCCAAGTCGCAACTCCCATCGGGGCTTTTATCACATGTCCATTTAATTGGGTTGTTTTTCCCCACTCAAATTTATAAACGCCATCCTTAAAGACTGATTTATGTTTCAAAACGTCTTCTACATTTTTTATCGTGAGGGAGGATTTTTCAGGGTTTATTATCCCAGGGGGTTTTTTCCATATGCTTCCTGTAGCTGTTTTTTTGATAAAGTGAAAAATTTTTCCAACAGCCGTAGCTAAATCTTCAAGTTTTCCCTTTCCCGCAACCCGCATAATCATCAGTGTGGGCTGCGTCCATAAGGAATAATTGTAAAGGGCTGTGACGTTTAACCCATTTTCTAAAGCTTCTCTCATAGCAAAGCTAACCTGATCTTCGAAGAGAACTATTTCCCCGATAACTTCAACTCCTTCTTCAATCACCATAAAAGAAGCCCAACACTGAAGTCCTAAGGGGGGAGTAATTTGGACACCAGCAGAATTCACTTTAAGGCTTGCCAGAGGGAAGGTTACTTTGAAGATATTTGAGTTTTGAACATACCCTCCTTTAGCGCCTGTCCAGTATTCGATTTCCCTCCCGTCCAAAATTTTGGAAGCAAACGTGGATGATCCAACGATAAATGAAAAACTTATGAGGATGAAGACTATCTTCATAGTATGTTCCTAGGTCTATGGGAAGAAGAGTATAGCAGGATCCATGGATTTTTGTGATTTTTTCTCTTGAAAATGAGGAGATCCTGGCTATGATGGCACCACCTTTTACAAAATGCGGGCGTAGCTCAGGGGTAGAGCACAACCTTGCCAAGGTTGGGGTCGAGGGTTCAAATCCCTTCGCCCGCTCCAAGGTCCATTCTGGAGACATGGGTAACAGTTCTTTTGCCTTAATTTTATAGACTTCCTGCTCAATACCTCAAAGTAATTGATAAAGAGAGATATGGCTATGCCAATTTCACAACTAATTCCTAGGTGTTGAAAAAGATTCATTAATTAAAAAATAATTTTTATTGACTAAAAGGACAAAATAGTTAATAAGGTAAATATGTAATTTTTTAACAATGGTCGGCCTATGTTTTATTTAACATCACTTCTTGAGTCAAAGAAAAGCTTGTGTCCTACGTTAGAAGGCCTTCACAAGCCAAAAGTTGAAAAAGGATTTATGCTAAAGAAAATCATATCCTATTTAGTTATTTTTGCCTTGCTCTATGTGGACATGGCTTTTGCGATGAGGAAAGGTTCTGAGCAAAATCCTGATTTGGATGAAAATAGGACTATCACACAGCCACTTTTACCAAAAAATAAGACAGACCTTAGAGGAAAGACACCTGATTTTAAGGCGAATCATTCGTTAGACTCGGAAAAGTCGGGGGGGACTAACTCTGGCAGCTTGTCAAGCTCTTCGGAGGAAGACCCGGAGTCTCATAGTCCAAAGCAATCAGGAGGCTCCTCTTCATCACTAAACTCTGAGAACTCCCCCCCTCGCTCTAAAGATGAAACACCTCTTTCTAAACAAGAAATCGAATCTCTTTTTTCGAAGCAAAAGAAAAATGAGGGGTCCCGAAGCAGTGTTATTGAGGGCCTCACATCATCAAAGACTAAGGAAGCGAAGAGACAGAGTTTAAATGAGAAAACTGCTCTTTTAACAAAAAATGGCGGTAATATTCAGGATTCAAACGATGGAATGAGCTTAGAGAACTTTGCTAACTTTTATGGAAGTGCAAATCCTAATCCTACCTTTCCAAAAGGGAGTATTCCTAACGAGAAAAACTCAAAAGGACTAGATTCGGGAGAAAAAGAGAAATCTTTAGGGACCCCCTCTCCAAGCTCTTCTAAAAGTGGTGTAACCTCACCTCTTCTCGAGAAAACAGGAAAAGCGACTTCCGTTAATAGTTTCCAAGGGGATCTTGTTCCTTTTGGGCAAGGTGGGGATAGAGATCCTGAAAAAGGTACATCCGTTACCTTGCCAAAATTACCTGACGATATCGATCCAGGGGTTCTCGCATTCCTACTTTATGCAAAAAATTATATTAATGACGGGAAATTTACCCTGAAGCAAGGCCTTATCGGTGGATTTGGGGGAACGCTGATTGGGGTTGGGGTTGGGAATGGGATGACTGCTATCTTTTTAGATGGAATGTCTAGTCTCGGTGGTAACAAATTTAATGAAGTTATGAAGGATGTGGCTATATCAAATGCATTTATTACTCATACAGCTGTCAGCTTAGGTTTTGATTCTGTCTTTCGCAATGTCATGATTATTGGAGATTTAGTAGGGCCTTCTATGGAAGAATTTTCTATCCCCGCTTATAAAATTAAAATTAAACAAATTACCATTGATCCCCGAAAATGTGCTCTTGTTCTTGCTTATGCAGGAGCAGGAGTTGCTGCTTCCCTTCCTGTCTACTATTTATGGAAAATTGAACAAGAGGACATTAAATGGGACGAAGAAAACAATTCCCCTCAAACCAAAAACAGATATTTAACTTTTTTTTATTGTTTAGCGTTTCCTCTTTGGCTCGATTCTCTTTTTGCAAATGGCCGTGCTGTAAAAAAATGGGTCGATCAGAAATTTAAGGAGAGTTTAATTGCCAAAACTTATGTAGGGGCTCACCTTTCCAATATAAATAATATTCGTCTTAAGAAACTTTCTCTTTTTAAGGACCTTCACTTTTTATTTAAGATTTTACCAGATGATGATATTAACAATATTTATGAACGAGTCCTGACCAAAGGACTTGATATCAAGAGCAATGGGAGCCATATTCCTGACGATATGATAAAAGCGACAGAAGCTCTTCAAACCTTAAAAGTTTTAGATGGGATTTACCAAGAGTATGAGATTCCAGTTGACATTAAAAAATATTGGAAAAAAACAACAGCCGAGGTTTTAGGGTGGATTATCCCTGGATTAGCCACTGTTGGCCGGAGTTATGTTTTTTATTATATCATTCAGGAGCTTCTTAATGGCATTGGGTTACCTTATGGAGTGGCCAATACAGTTCTTTCGGCCATATTCGGAGGAGCCATAGCTTCCACTTTTCAAGGAAAAGTTGAGAAAGATGCTGTTGAAGAAGGTGTCTATGACTTACTCCAAGGGGAAGAAGCAGAGGGAGCTACAAGTCATAACTGCATACGGAATACAGCAAGGAAGATTGGGAAAGGATACGATTATATACAAGGTGCTTGGAATACTCTTCCTTATATCCTTGTTGGAATAGCTGCAACTTCAGATTGGCCCACAGCTTTACAAGTCCTAACGCTTTTCTTCTTTGGTCTTGCGGATATGTTTAGCAATACAATGGCTTTCCATGAGTCCTATGGGGGGGCTATTCAAGGAGCAGAGAGTCTAATTTCTTATAAGTACGCATCACCTACTTATAAAAGAAATAAGCTCCGCCGGCTTGTACAGCGATATTCTAAAGCCTTTGAAACGATGTCTCCAGAGGTTTTAATGAAAGTTAATGGCTTAGTATCTGTTAAGGGGAATAATTAACCTTTTCTCTGTAATAAATTAGATTTTATCTCTATGACACCTTAAAAAAAGAGAGAACAAAGGAAGTATTCCGTTTTATAAAATGTAAGATAATAAACCCTTTCTTCTGTTATTCGTTATGGGGACAAGAATAAGGGTTAGGGCATGGTGCCCCTAATTTTCCTTTCATTGTTTGGTCTTTCACACACGCCTCAGGGTGTTTGCGGCAAAATTTTTCTTTATTAATTTTTGTCAGGTTTGAAGGGAGTTTTGCTCCTGCCATAGGTTCATAGGTGGTTGCCCCACTAACTTGCGTTCCACAGAGCAATCCTAAGCAAACGATAAGGGATAAAGAGGTTAATTTCATTGTCTTTCTCCTATATAATTCGTGTAAATTAAGATCCTATTTTATTAACTTAGATCTTTCCTATGATTAAATTATATATATTTATTATTAATAATAGGTAAATAAGACTCTATTTTATATAAAAATCATGTACAGCCTAGTTTAAGTTCAGCAATTCGGGCTAATGCCCAAAGATGGAAAAGGATCGCAATACCACCTCATTATCAATAACACCCTATTATTGTTCTTAATCTGGCTAGCAATTAATTTTCATAAGGTAGGACTTGATCGTGAAAGTGCGGCGAATCATCAGGGTTGTTGCGCCTCCTAAAATAAATATTTGCTGGGTGGAGGAGAATGAACCTGTTCTCTAGAGGAAGTGCTCAGCATCCCCTTAAAATTAATCATTACTTAAAATATTACATTTATAATTAATAATAGAAGTTAAATTAAGACGAAGGGAGAAGTTTTATGATGTTTATGATGCATATCAGTATGTTATTTGCTTTAAGCGTTTTGCTGGCAAGTACAGTTCTTATCATTTGGTCTTTGCGTGCTGAGGGAGAGGGTAGAACCTTTGCAAAAGTGATTGGGTCTATCGTTTTTATTTTTTCTCTCCTTTCAATGCTGTGCATTGGCTTTTATGGCGTGAGGGTCTCGGCTCAGGGCGGATTTGACATGCCCTCCGGCGTATCTCGACAAATGCATGATGAGATGATGGAAAAAATGATGCCGATGATGATGGAAAAAATGACAAACCAGATGGGTAAAATGGGGATGTCAGCAGGAGACAACCAAAAGGCCCCTTCCCAATAAATTTTCCCAAAAGGGCTTTGAAAGTTAAATCAAGTAAAGGATGCCTCTATTTGTTGTCTTGGCTGAGACCTCAATAAGGATAAGGAATGAAAACACTGCACGGTAAGAAAGGTTTAATTGTCGGTATTGCCAATGAGGCTTCTCTTGCTTGGGGATGCGCCCAGTCATTTTATGAAGCAGGAGCAGAGCTCGCCATCACCTACCTTAATGAGAAAGCAGAACCCTACGTTAGGCCCCTCGCAGAAAAAGTGCAGGCTCAAATCATCATGCCTTTAGATGTTCAAAATCAGGCGCAAGAGGCGTTATTATTCGAGAAAATTAAGCAAACCTGGGGACATCTTGATTTTTTATTCCATGCGGTTGCCTTTGCGCCAAAAAAAGACTTGCAAGGAAGGGTCGTTGACTGTTCTCGCGAAGGTTTTCTAAAGGCCATGGATATTTCTTGTTATTCGTTTATCCATCTTGCCCATATGGCTGAACCCCTCATGATCAATGGTGGAGCCCTGTTGACAACAACCTTTTATGGGGGCGAAAAGGTTGTGGAACATTATGGAATCATGGGGCCCGTTAAAGCTGCTCTTGAGGGAGTTGTTAAATACCTTGCAGCAGAAATGGGTGAAAAGAAAATTCGTGTCAATGCCCTTTCTCCAGGGCCAATTGCAACCCGTGCAGCAAGTGGAATTCTCGATTTTGACAGTCTCCTTCAACTGGCTCGGGAAAAGTCCCCAGAGCATGAAAACATTTGTACACGTTGTGTGGGAGATTATGCACGATTTTTAGTAAGTGATGAGGCTCATCTTGTCACAGGCAGCATCCTTTATATTGACGCAGGATTTAACATCATGGCTATCTAATCCTGAGGAGACTTTGGGATAAGGAGTCATCCTTTGCTTCAAATAAAATAATTTTTGCTATATTTTTTTAAAATTTTAACAAATTTGTAATTAAACATTTTTTAATAAATCTATGAGATAGTATTTTATGATCGGCAATTATTATTGTCCAAAAAAGGACTTTTATGAAAGGCACAAAGTCTAAAACGTTTAAAAGGCGAAGAGGAGAGCATCTTATGGCTAAAGGAACAAATATACCCCCCCTCGGTGAAAAAGGATTTAATTACTTTAATCCATTTAAGTTTCCAGGAATTAACATGGAAATTTTTCTGCGAAGCTATCAAAATAATATGGAATTTTTAAATGCTAGCCAGCAAATTGCCATAGAAACAACGAAATCTTTAATAGAAATTCAAAACCAATATGTGAAAAAACTTTTTAATCAATGGAATGAACAGGTAAAAACGCGTCCTTTTCAATCTCCACTTCATGAAAAAACAGCTTTCCCTGCGGAGGCTGCAAAAGAAGCTGTTGAACAAACTCTTGAGCATTTAGGAGAGCTTAATTCCATTCTTGTTAAGTCAAATGAAAAAATGAATGAATCTATCAAAAAACGGTTTAAAGAGGGTTTAGATGAATCTTTAAATGTGGTCGAAAAAGGCAAGGGAAAAGGAAAAAATAAGTAAAAAGCTATTCATTAGAATAGAGCCCTTAAAACTAATGAGATCATAAATTAGCAGAGGGGAGAGGAGTATTAAGCTCCCCGGCTATGGAAGTAATCTATCCCTCACCTTTCCTGATTTTTAATATTTCTTATAATCAAATCTAAAAATTCACCTTCAAGCTAGCGCTATATGGTTTTTTACAGGGTCTATATGGGCGTAATCTTATAAAAAATGTAAATCTATTTTAAATTAACCTGAGTTTTGGCTAAAGAGGGGAGATTCGTCACTGCGAGGCGCCAAAGGCGCCGTGGCAATCCACTCTTTTGTTAAGGAAGTATTCCCTTGCCTAATCATTTTTTCTGACCTTCCTGGTGTTTTTGGATCCCTCGCGGTGACGATAGTATATTGGTTTTATTAATAAAATTACAGTCCTTAGCCAAAACTCAGGTTATGTAACCCGTTTGATGGGTTTTTGTTATTAATAGGGAGCACCAATTTTTTAGCGACTTGGTATTTTCCTTTCCAAGCAACTTGTGCAACGGCAGTTCCCGCATAAACATCCTTTGAGGCTTCAATGATCAAGACGCCCGAGAGGTTGCGAAACCATTTATGCCCAATATTTTCCCAGGCACTTGCTGTACTCAGAAATATCCTGGATTGAGAAGGAGGAATGTAAAGGGCGTGGTCAGCGCGAAGAGGAGTAAATGTATTTTCCTTTAAAAATTTGTTGATTTGGGAAAGGCTGTAAGGGTGTCCTCCCCCAAAAGGTGTTTTTTCAATTCGAGCCCAGATGCCTGTTCGATTCGGAACAACTAAAATGAGGCGTCCACCATCGGCTAAAACACGCCAGGCTTCTTGAATTAATTTCTGAGGGTTTGAGCTAAATTCTAGGGCGTGAGCGATCAGAACAAAATCAACAGACTTATTGGCAAGAGGAAGTTGATTTGCTTCAGTTAAGGCTACGATATTCGGTGTTTTCCGGGACCAAGAAAGCGCCCCTTGTTCGGCTGGCATAAGCGCAATGAGTCTTTGAGCTTCCTCTCGGTAATACCTTAAGAAGGGGGTGGGGTATCCAAGAGCCATCATGTTTCGCCCTTTAACATTTGGCCAGAAATCTCGGATTTTACGTCGGATCATGCGACGCGCCACAAAGCCCAGAGGGGTTGTGTAAAAATCACGCATTTCGATGACATCGGGCCACATACATTTACCTTTCTCTCTTTAGTTTATCATAAGGAAAGAAAAATGTTAGGAAAGTTTCTTTAGCTTATGGACCTTTTCGTTGCGTTCAATCCTTTAGTTTATGGGCTTCTCTAATGTGATTAATAAAGCACCTTTTATTTCAACACATACCTTGACAGGTTTATCCGCAGATTTTATTCCTTAAATAGTTATGGTGCATTTTTGCCGAAGAGGGAACACGGTTTAAACCCGTGGCTACCCCCGTAACTGTAAGGGAAGAGCCCACTCCATGAACTCACTGAAGGATTACTTTGGGAAGGGGGAGACAGGGTGATGACGCCTAAGCCAGGAGACCTGCCATAACGAGTCATCAACCTTTTGCGCGGGGTGCGTCAAAAGTCACGGCAATCCGTTAGTGGTGACAACAAAAATTGTCAACCTACGATGCGGAGGCTCCATGACCTTTTCTTATATTGTTTTATGCCATCTTATTGTCTTAATCCCCTCCATCGCTGTTGCTTCTCAAAACGAGAGCTATGAAGTGACGGCAAGCTCTATTCCTTCGCTTTCTGAGGGAATCGGAGGATATGAAACAGTTATTCATAATAAAGAAATTGAAAACTATCAGGAAATTTTCTTAAAGGATTCCTTAAAATATGCTCCAAGCGTTGTTTTGAATTTAAATGGCCCTGTTGGAAGACAAGTTGATTTTTCCATCAGAGGTGCAAGGTCTGCTCAAAATTTGGTCTTGGTAGATGGAATTTATGCCAACGATCCAGCTTCGGGAGGAGGGGTCGATTTGTCAAATTTTTTAAATGCTGATCTAGATAGGATTGAAGTCCTTCCGGGGCCTCAAACCTTAGCTTATGGTCCAGGGGCTCTGGGGGGTGTCATTCAGCTTATCCCAAAGAAAGGGCGTGGGAATCCTTCTTTAAAGGGGGTGGTTGAAGGTGGAAGTTTCCTAACCAAAAATGGGGCCATAACTGGTCAAGGAGAAAATGGGCCCCTTCAATTTTCTACAACACTTGCTGGATTTTCGAGAGGCCCCTCTTCTTTTACAAACGCTATACATGGAAATCGTCAAAGTGATCGCTATCGAAATGGGACTTTTTCCACACGTATTGGCTATGCCCTAACCGATGATTGGGAAATAGAGGGTCTTCTTAGGTACTATGACGCGAAAGTTCAATTTGATAGCCCTAAGTTTATACCAGAAAAGACTATTTTTCTTCCTTTTGAGGCCCGAAATTTTAGTGAGACGGATACTCTTTTAACAAGTCTTGAAAATAAATGGGGAAGTGAAATAGGGGAACATTCTTTGAAGGCCATGTATTCTCGGACCTTACGAAAAACGACCATGCCAACCTTTCATAATAAGACGATAGGCGAACATCCTTTTCTCTTATACCGGTCTGATATTCAAATAAATTCTCAGACGACGTTGATTACGGGTTTAGATGTTGGCCAGGAACGAGCAAAAGAAAAAGAATTTCATAAAAGAAATCACGGGGGCCTTTATCTCATTACTCTTTTTAAACCTTTTGAGGCAACTGAGCTAAAGGGAGGTGCTCGTATGGATCACTACCAATCTCTTAAAAGTCGGGTGACATTTAATGTGGGCATTGATCAGAAGGTAACTCCCAGAACCATTCTTCGAACAAGTTATGGGACTAATTTTAAACCCCCCGTTTTGTCTGATCTTTTCCAAAAGAACTCTCCTTGGCAAATTCCTAACCCTTTCTTAAAGCCAGAGACAAGCCAGAGTTTTGAGTTTGGTGTTGATCAAACTTTTTTTGAGGATAGCTTGAAAGCAAGTCTGACGGGTTTTTTCACGAGGATTGAAAAGATAACCCTCTCAAGGAAAGTCCCGGGTGGGAAATGGCAACGGTATAATGGGGAGAGGAGAGATGCAAAAGGGCTTGAAATGGCATTTGCCATAAAACCTGATGAAAATCTAGAGTTTAAGGTAGCCCTGACCTATACTCATGCACGAGATTTTCCCCATAAAACAAAATCACCTCTCATTCCAAGCTTTAAAGGAGCTGGAGAGGTTTATTGGCAAGCTCTCTCAGATCTATCCTTTTTTATGCAAGTGTATGGGATTACGAAGAGAAAGGATAGTGTTACGAAAAAAAGATTAAATCCTTACGGAACCATTCACGTTGGGGGATCTTATGATATCAATAAGCATGCAGGCCTTTTCTGGCGAATTGAAAACATAACGAATAGGCATTATGAAGAGATCTTTGGATATGGAAATAGGGGAAGGGCCATTTTTATTGGGCTTGAGGCAAAAACATGAGCGATCGGTTTTTTCTTTTATCCTTCCTCTTCTCATTAGGTATCCATGGGCTAGTTGCGAGCTTTCTTATACCTTGTACGTCCAAAACATCTTCTTATCGGCCCTTTGCGTTAGAGGTGATATGGGTAAAAGGGATGAATAAGCCAACCTTTGGACAGGCATCGGATCCCAGAGATGTTTCCAAAGATTCCCCTTCCTCCCTAAAACACCATCCTTCATCAAGGAATGATAAAACAGAAAGTCCGAGAGTTATAAAAAAGAAGACCTTTAAACCAGCGCCTATTCAAACAAGAAGCATGCCGGCTAATTTGGCTGACTCCACTTTTCATGAATTAGGCTCTTTCGGGGCTGAGAAGACAAGAAAAGAAACTTCAGGGAATTTACAAACCAATGTATCTAAATTGGTTCAAAAGCAAGCCTATAAACCCCTTCCTAAATATCCTTGGGTTTGTCGAAAAAGGGGTCAGGAAGGCATTGTTTCCTTAAAGGTGAAGACCGATGAAAAAGGACGTGTAAAGGAAGTAATTGTCCACAAGAGTTCAGGATATGAGCGACTGGATAAGTCTGCGCTGGAGACTATTAAACTCTGGGTATTTTCCGAAGGGGAATTCCAAAAAATCCTCTCTATCGCGTTTCGATTAAAAGAGGAAATAAAATATAAAATTTAATTAAAAATTTAACTTATTTTTATTATTTTAATCATACTTTTTTGGAAATCTCTTATATCATAATTTTGTTTGTTATTTTTAAAACTTAACGTCATACCGATAAATTATTAAATTAATTTTCAGTATGTTATGGTGATTTTTCGGGAATTTCTTTTTGTTGCTGGTTTTGGCGTGTTTTTTTTGAATGGCGCATTTGCAACTAAAAAATTAATAGAAGATCCTATATCATCAAAAAATTTAAATAAAAAAGTTATAGAAAAAAATGTAAGTCAAAAAAAGAGAAAAATACTCTCTGAAAAAAGCACGACCGATGTCAAAAAAAAGAAACAAAAGATAAGTTCTTCACAAAAGAAACAGCAGACGATTCTGGAAAAAGATAAAGAGAATGAAATTCCTAAAATAAATGGAGGGGGCCTTCAAACAATTTTAAAAGATGAGGATTATTCTCAAAACCCTAATCCTTCAATTACTGAGGAGTCGCCCCTAAAAAAATACTTGTCTCCTATGAGGCGTGATATCGTGTATGGAAAATATGAGGGTGATCTTACCTCTCCGCAATTTCGGAAGATTTTCAGCAAAAATGATTCTGGAAATTATTATACGAGAAAAGTTTTTGTATTAAACAAATACGTTTTGCAAGCTGATCATCTTTTTAATCCATATGCTCTTGTTCTCAATAATATTGGAAAATGGGAGACAAATCTTCAAAGGATGAATTCAGGGCGATCTCCTGTTGCTCAGAAAGGAATCGCCAATGAAGAAGAGAGAAAAAACTTGACTCCTAGCC
Source organism: Alphaproteobacteria bacterium (assembly GCA_027459605.1). Lineage (GTDB taxonomy): Bacteria > Pseudomonadota > Alphaproteobacteria > UBA9655 > UBA9655 > UBA9655. The sequence continues at coordinate 16,731 of DAIDHR010000004.1, read as the reverse complement.
AGATCCGCTCAAAACAATCTCCCTTTATAATAGAGCTTCATCATGTGACTCAAAAAGATACTGGAACGAATGAAGATCCCATTTGTGAAATAACCCGGCGGGCACATATGGGACGTGATGGACGTCTTTTGGTAAAGGTTGATGAAGAGCAAAATTCGGTTAACATTCTAGCCTCAAGCCTTTCAAAAGATGCAGCTCTTCTTATGCGGAAGGATGGTCAAACAATAGAAAAAAATCTCCTTCATTTTCGAAAAGGGAAATCTCTTATTGATAGAGAGTCTTTTTCCAAGTGGAGGATAGATTATTGGAAAGAGCGTGCTAAAGAGATTGAAAAAGGAAATTTTGATCCCACTCCACCCAAATCACCACGATCACGCCGAGTTCTAATATTTGAGAATTCAGATGATGAAATCAAAGAAAACAATAACCCAAACTCCTAAGATTACTACCTTAGGAGTTCTTTGATATAGGCGGGTATACCTTTACTTTCCCAATCGAGGAGGGGCTAGATTCGGCCTTTCTAATAAGGTTGGTTTTTGCGAAGGCGAAGCCTTTAAAATTGCAAGAACCTCAGCAATTCCCCGGTCAATCTGGGGATCTATTCCTTGTTCATAATCTTGAGGGGTTATTTCAACTTCAATATCAGGATCTACTCCATAATTTTCAACGCCCCAACCTACATCGTGAAACCAAAAAGAAAATTCAGGTTGTGTTGTTGATCCGCCATCAACAAGACTGTGGCGAGGCCAAATTCCAACGACTCCTCCCCATGTCCGTTTTCCGATAAGGGGACCAAGTTTTAACATTTTAAAGCTATGGGAGAAAATATCGCCATCAGATCCTGCATATTCATTGGTAAGAGCTACCATGGGGCCCATGGGGGATTCATAAGGATAAGGCATAGATCCCCACCAGCGACTTTGATCATAGCCAAGACGTTTACGTCCCAGTTTTTCAAGAAGAAGGGCTGATACGTTTCCTCCTCCATTAAAGCGAACATCAACGATGAGGCCATCTCGGTTGAGTTCAGCTAAAAAACTGCGGTGAAATTCAGCAAACCCTTTTAGACCCATGTCTGGGATATGAATGTATCCCACTTGACCATTTGTTTTTTCGTGAATATAAGCCCTATTTTTTTCAACCCAATCACGATAGCGAGCAGGTGTTTGAGAAAAGAGAGTTCTCACAAAAACGCTTTTTGTATTTTTCTTTTTGTCTTTGACCAGAAGTGAGACCATATTTCGAGCTTGATTAACGAGTAGTTTTTCCGGAGGGGTTTTTTCATCAAGTCTTTGGCCATTTACAGCAAGTAAAAAGGTTCCCTCTTGAATCCCAAGGCCCGGAGAAGTTAATGGAGATGTTTGAGATGGGCTCCAGCGATCTCCTTGAGCAATGTTAAGAATTTTATAAGCTTTGTGGTCCGGGTCAAAAACAAAATCCGCCCCTAAATCTCCAAGGGGGTAAGAGGACGGTTGTCGGAAATCTCCACCGAAGACATAAGCATGGGAGGTTCCCAGTTCGCCGTGCATTTCAGAAATAAGATCTGTGAGATCTCCACGCGTTGCAATTCGGTCAACAAGAGGGCGATAGCGGTTATAAATTCCCCTCCAGTCCACCATGGACATGTCCTCAGTCCAAAAGAAATCTTTTTGAAGGCGCCAAACTTCATCGAAAATTTGAACCCATTCCTTTAGAGGGGTTACAGACACCTTGATTCGGGAAAGATCAATCCATCCTCCCTTACGATAGGAAGAATCGCTATCCTGAGGCTTTTCGCCGGCCTTTACAACGCGCAATCTTCTGGCACTATAGTAACAGAGCCATTGGTTATCTCCAGACAGGGCAAAAGAAGAGATTTTTGAAATGAGCGTGTCTTCTTTTTTCATCGCAAAATCATAACAGTCTAGGTTACCACGCATTGTTGAATCTTCCTCCTCTCCTTCAGGAGCACCGTGAATGGGGATCGAAAGATAAAGTGCTTTTCCAGGAATTCCCCGGATAGAACTATAAACTCCTTCTGAGACAGGAAATTCTAAAACTCGATCTTCAATTCCTTTAAGATCAATTTTTATGGTTTTAACCCCTTCTTCTTTTTTTTCGTCCGTTTTCTTTTTTTTCTTGTGCTGTTCGCTCTCTTCTTTGACTTGAGGCACAAAGGGGGATGGTAAGGTTTCATCGAGAAGAATGAGAAATGGTTTTGTTCCCTTTGGAAAACCAAATTCAAACTGAAGATTATCTGACGTGGGCGAATAAATACGCCTAGAGAGAAAATAAATGTACTTTCCTTCAGGATCAAAACTAGGTGAAAAATCTTCCCGAAGGGGCCGTGTAATCACATGGGTTTTAAAGCCTTTAATCTCACAAAGCTTAATGGCTCTTAAACGATCGGTGAGGGGAAAATCATAGACAATCCACTTGTTATCTGGTGACCAACTGAGTCCTCCCATGTCTCCAAAAACGCTTTTATCAATAAGATGAAGCTTTTGAGACTTTAAGTTAATGTGAAAAAGCTCGCAGCGATGATTGATAAGAACAGCTTCGTCCTGCGTGGGAGATGGTTTTATAGTTAGAACTCGCCCTAAATCTAACTTGTTTAGAATTTTTGGCGATTTTAAAGGATCAGTATCATGAATTTCAAGCCTATCTTCACCTTCCCGGTTGCTAACAATTAAAAGCCGTTTATTATCATAAAGCCATGTTATGAACTTGTATCGAATTCCATCCTTTTCTCCATATTGATGGACAGCCCCTTCCCAATTTGAAAAAGAAAAAGGCCGGCCACGGGTAGTAATTGCGAGGTGAGATCCTTTTTTATCAAGACTATAACTAGAGAGATATAAAGAAGCATCTACGAACTTTCTTGCCCGTTGAGAAAAAGAAGAGGGAAAATCAACATCAATCTTCAGCGAGGTTATTTCATCTAACGAAAAATGGAAAAGAGTTCCACCAGCAGTATAAACTAATGAGTTTCCATGGTGGTTGAGCCCACGTACAAAATAATCTTCATGGGAGGTGTGGCGTTTAAGGTCTGTTCCTTCTGGGGTGCAAGAATAAACATTTCCATGGCCCTGATGATCGCTCACAAAGTAAATACGGCTCTTCACCCAAAGAGGACGCAGGGCATTTCCTTGAACAGGGATGAGTTTGCGAAAGTTTCCAATTCCTTGGTTGTCTATCCAAAGCTCGCCGGCCGTTCCTCCTCGATAACGCTTCCAAGAAACGTATCCATGACCATGGCGTTGGATGACTGAGCCCTTCCCTTGAGGGTTATAGGAAATGAAGTTTGAAGGCCCACAAGGAATTTTTTCAATTTTTCCAGTTTTTGTATTTACCGTATAGAGTGCTCTCAGGCGGAATGGATTATTTTTTGTGGAAGAGAAAATCACCTCACTTTGCGATTTCCATCCAACGACAGAGGAGCCTTCAGAAATATAAGTTAGGCGTTGTGGTTCTCCTCCTTCAGAAGACATCACATAAACTTCCGGATGACCCTCATAGGTCCCTGTGAATGCAATCCATTTTCCATCGGGGGAGAAACAGGGATCATTGGACTCACCTATTCCTGATGTGAGGCGTTCAGCTTTTCCTCCAGAAAGTTGGACTTCCCACAAATCATCATCGGCTATAAAAACAAGCTTATCCTTCCAAACGGTTGGATTACGAAAATATCCGTCTCTTTTCATCTCATCCTCGTTAACTCAGTACTGAATATACTACCGGATTTCTCAAAAAAGGGAAGGAGAGAGCAATGATTTATAACCAATATCATGAATAAATTTGTACAGAACAAAAAAACCCCCGCATAAGCGGGGGTCTTAATTAGAAAACAAGTTCTTAGTAAATGACCTTAACTGTCAGAGCAAACTTGTTGTTTTGTGGTTTGACGCGAGCACCAACGACTTCTTCAGTATCTTCATCCTCAAAGAATGCTTTTGCACGACCACCTGCTGATCCTGTATATTCAAGACCCATGATGACATGTTTGGTCATTAAGAAATCAACACCAGCTCTCCAAGCAAAAGCATTGATTCTCTTTCTTTTGTGAGCGGCGACTGTATCCTCACCTGTCTCAAATTTCGCAACTCTTGTTTTCCAAGCAGCGTTTTCCCAACCAAGCCCAACGAAAGGCATTACTTTTTCGCAGATTACGTATCCGAACCTACCCATAAGTTGGAGAGAATTCTCAAGCTTTGTCTGTACAGCAAGTCCGTCTACGTTGTCCTCATCGAGATCGCTTCTAAGTGCTACCATTTTCCCTTTAGTGTTAGCCCAATTTGCGGTAAAATCGAGTCCGAGTACCCAGGGAGAATTTCCAAGACGAAGGTTATATCCCGCTCCGATACCGCCATCAACACCTCTAGAGCCTAAGTCGCGACGTAATAGACCGACGTCATCAGCTCCTTCAACTTTTTCAAATGCTTTTACTTTAGCATCTCCGGTATCATAACCAATGTTACCACTGACGTAGAACCCTTGGAATGCTTTTGGACAACCAGCAGCAGGAACTCCATCAGTCGCAAATGCTCCACTCGTGGTGGTAGCTGCAAAAAGAATTGCAAGTAAAGAAACTTTCTTCATGTTCATATCCTTTCTTGAAAGTTTTCAAGAATATCTAATACCACGTCTTTGGGGGGATTAAAAAAAATTTAAGGAAAATTTAAAAAAATCTTTACGAAAGTTGCAAAGATACAACAATGGGGAAAACTGTTCTCAAGGTTTGGCTTGGAATGAGCATATTTAGTTTTAAAATAGCGCATCCCTTTCTTGAAAATTCCTTAAATTATATAATACCATAGGATTAAAGTTAACATATAATTTTTTTGGAAAGCGAAATACATATCCCTATGACAATTCTGCGGTTTGCACCTTCCCCAACGGGCTATCTCCATTTGGGGAATACAAGGACAGCTCTTATAAATTGGTTATTTTCCCGGAGCCTTGGCGGGCAATTTATATTGCGCTTGGATGATACTGATGCCTTGCGGTCTCAGGAAAAATATGCCGTTCAAATTCAAGAAGATCTTCTATGGTTAGGGCTCGATTTTGATAGAGTGGTTAGGCAGTCAGATCGCCTCTCTCGATATGAAATGGCAGCTGAAGTCCTCAAATCTCAAGGAAGACTCTATCCTTGTTATGAAACCCCAGAAGAGCTTGAGTTGCAGAGAAAGGTTCAACTTTCTTCGGGGAAGCCCCCTATTTATAATCGAGCAGCTTTGGCTCTTTCTGAGGCTCAAATTGATAAATATAAAGAAGAAGGTCGAAAACCCCACTGGCGCTTTAAAATGGAGAAAGGGGAGATTCGGTGGAACGATCTTGTTCGCGGAGCAGTTGTTTTTCAAGGAGAGCTCCTGAGTGATCCTATCTTGATTCGAGAAGATGGAACGCCTGTTTTTACCCTTGCAACAGCAGTTGATGATCTTGAGATGGGCATTTCTCATATCATTCGAGGGGAAGATCATGTTACAAACACAGCTATCCAAATTCAAATCATGGAAGCCCTTAAAGGGGGAATACCCTTTATTCAATTTGGTCATCTGGCCCTTATCTCTGGAGGCCGAGGAGAAGGACTTTCAAAGAGGGAGGGTAGCCTTAGCCTAATGCATTTAAATAAAGAAGGGCTTGAGCCTATGGCAATCAATAGTATTTTATCCAAATTAGGAACATCAAGCCCAATTACACCTCACGCCAACTTAGAAGGAATTTTAAAGGAATTTGATATTCAGCAATTTGGAAGAGCTACACCAAAACTTGATACAGAAGATTTGTGGCAGATGAATATAAAGATCCTTCAGCTTTTTTCTTTTGATCAAGTAGAAGCACGTCTTGAAAGTTTAATGATTTCCGGGGCAACCCCTGAGTTTTGGGCGCTTGTTCAACAAAACATCACGAAATTTCATGATATAAAAGATTGGTGGACCATTTGCTATGGCCATAAAGCTTTTGCTATAGAAAATAAAAGCCTTTTAGAGGTTGCTGAGCACCATTTGCCGCCAGAACCGTGGGAGGAATTAACCTTTAAAACTTGGATTGATAATGTCAAAGAAGAAACAGGTCTTAAGGGAAAAGACCTTTTTATGCCCATAAGGCGGGCTCTTACAGGGAAGGAACATGGGCCAGAGTTGAAAGATTTAATTCTCCTTATGGGCCGACCCAAAGTACTTCATCGGCTTCAAACTGCAAGGACTCAATAAAGATGGCACTTATTTTATATAATACCCTTACCCGAAGAAAAGAACCCTTCGTTCCTTTGGATTCAAACTCTGTGCGTCTTTATGTCTGTGGTCCTACGGTTTATGATTTTGCTCATATAGGAAATGCAAGGCCATACGTTATTTTTGATGTGCTCAATCGTCTTTTGCGAAATATGTACCCGAAAGTGACTTATGCACGCAATATTACGGATATTGATGATAAAATAATTAAAGCGGCTAAAGAAAATGGGGAAGAAATTAATGAGCTGACAAAAAGAACCAGCCATTATTTTTGGGAAGATATGAAAGCTCTAGGCAATTTGCCTCCCGATGTCGAGCCTCATGCCACAGCTCATGTAAATGAAATGATCTCTATGATTAGTTGCCTTCTTGAAAAAGGTAATGCTTATGTAAGCGATGGTCATGTCCTTTTTTCTGTCAAAAGCTTTCCTTACTATGGTCAGCTTTCCCGGTGTAATCATGAAGAAATGATCGCTGGAGCTCGTGTTGACGTAGCGCCTTATAAAAAGGATCCTGAAGATTTTGTTTTATGGAAGCCTTCTGAAACAGGAATCCCGGGTTGGGAAAGTCCCTGGGGGGTGGGACGGCCTGGATGGCATATTGAGTGTTCTGCTATGTCCTTGAAATATTTGGGGGAAACATTTGATATTCATGGAGGAGGGCAAGATCTTATTTTTCCTCATCATGAAAATGAAATGGCCCAAACTCAAGCTTGTTTTGGTCCCCACACGTTTGCCCGCGTTTGGTTACATAATGGAATGTTAACTGTCAATGGGGAAAAAATGTCCAAATCTTTGGGCAATTTTATAACAATGCACGAACTTCTTAAAAAAATGAAAGGGGAAATTGTTCGTTTTGTCCTTTTATCTTCCCATTATCGGCAGCCTCTCGATTGGAATGATCAAGTTGTTCAACAGAGTCGTCAAAGTTTGGATCGACTTTATAATGCCTTTAGGGGGCGCGACTTAAATGTTGAAGAACCTGTTTTTGAGCCTATCAAGGCAGCACTTGAAGATGATCTGAATACACCTTTAGCGATTTCAGTCCTTCACGATATAGCAAGTCGTGTTCATAAGGCTATTCATGAAAATGAAAAAAATAAGTGGGCGTCTATACTCAAAGCGAGCGGTATTTGGCTTGGGTTACTACAAGAAGATGCAGAAAATTGGTTTAAGGGAAAGACAGGGATTGAAGAATCTGCTATTTTATCTCTTATTGAGGCACGGAACAAGGCAAGGGCTCACAAAGACTTTGCTAAAGCTGATCAAGTGCGTCAGGAACTTTTAAAAGCGGGGGTTCTGCTAGAAGATACTCCCCAAGGGACTATTTGGCGTCATAATTAATGAGGGTTTGTGGACGAAAATACTTTATCTATCATACTTGTCGAGCCCCAGCTCGGCCAGAATATTGGAGCCGTCGCAAGGGCAATGTTAAATTTTGGTCTTACAGATTTAAGACTTGTAAGACCCCGAGATGGATGGCCTAATCAGGAAGCTGTAGCCCCCGCTGCCGGGGCTGATAAAGTCCTTGAAAATGTTAAGGTTTTCCCATCTACCCACACAGCAATCGCTGATTTAAATCGTATCTTTGCTACCTCTTGCAGATCTCATGATATGGTAAAATTTATCTATGCTCCTAATGTCGCTCTTAAAAGCCTCGCATCGACAGCACAGGAGGGTCAAAAAGTTGGCGTGTTATTTGGCAGCGAAAGATGTGGGTTGCATAATGATGATCTTTCCTTATGTGAGGCTCACATTAAGATCCCGACAAATCCTGGGTTTTCATCCCTAAATATAGCCCATGCAGTTGTTTTAATTGCCTATGAATGGTTTCTTCAGGTTACCTCTTGCCCAACACAGGTTTTTAGAACGGGGGCAACCCACCTTGCAACCGGAGAAGATGTGGGTAATTTTTTTGCCCATCTCGAGGAAGAATTGGATAGAACCGGGTTCTTACGACATAAGAAAAAAAGGCCTACAATGGTCCGTAACATTCGGAATATTTTCCAGAGAGCTCAACTTACTGATCAAGAGGTTAGGACTTTACGTGGCATTATTCGAAGCCTTGTGAGGGAACCACAGCCCTTACGAGCACAAAAAAACCAAAATAAAGCAGCCTGAGGAAAAGAAGTTCTTTAGGATTTTTTAACGGAGTCACACGGGAGGTCAAAAAATTCTACTTCTTCCCACGGGTGTTGTTTTTTGTGGCTAAGTCGGGACTTCCAGTCTCCCACATGAATTTCTAACTGGTACCCATCGGGATCAAGAAAGTAGACAGAATCTCCCTCTGAAATATTTTCTTTCCATAGGTGAACCTTAGCTTTCTTTAGCCGATCTATAAATTTTGGAAATGTTTCACGTGAAACATTAAAAGCAAAATGTGTATACCCCTGCCCAGGAGAAGCCTTTAGGTCTTCGAAAAGGCAAAACCACAAATCGCCTGCTAGAAGGTAAGTTCCTTTTGACCAACGGCACAAGGGCTTAAAACCCAAGATATCTTTATAGAACTTAAAAGAAACAGGTAAATTACGGACTGCTATAGAAAGATGGTTAAGTCCTGTTATCATGAAGTTTTTTAAGTCGTTCTTTTTGAAAAAAATTATGCTGGGTCTCATCAAGATTAAACCCGACATAAATGGCAACTTCCTTTCTTGTAGGAACATTTTCTTGAATCTGGACAAAATTAACGTGGGTGGTTTGTTTTTCTTCAAAGGTGACGTCAAGATTATGGTTGGTGCGAGATAGGATATTTCCTTTCTCATCTACAACAGCCACAAAGAAGGAAGGCCTGAGTTTTAAATGAGTATTGAATGTTGTAAGCGGTCTAAAGCTTGTTGTCCGAAGTCGCAAGTTTACGGAAATATCGTCTCCTCGCCTCTCACAAACGGGGCGAAGGCTATCCATTTCCGTGCGGATGGGGACCTTGCTTTGAATTTCCATAGTTTTTGAAAACTCTGCAAGGATAACGGCGTGGGGACAAGGGACTTTTTCGGAGTGTAGAGAGCACCCCATGAGTAAAAGACAAAAAAGAAAAGAAACGTAATTTTTCATTGGTTAATTTCACCGTGACTTCCATCGCAAAAGGGAGGATTTTTGGTTTGCTTACAGCCACAAAACCATACCTTTCGAGAGGCCTCTGCCGTAAAACAATGGGATTTAAGGCCAGATCCTTTATGACTCCCATCACAAAAAGGCTGTTTTTGACTTAAGCCACAGGCACACCAATAATATTTTTGTCCTTCTTCAAGGTCAATTTCATAAGGGTTAGCCTGAGCACAGTGGGGTAACGTCATAAAAATCTCCTTTCTTTTCTCAACCCTAACGAAGGAAGAGGCTCTCGACAAGATTGAATTATCTGTGGCACTTTCCTGAAGAGAAGGAGGCCATGTGGCAGAAAAAGTTGAAATTTATACGGATGGTGCATGCCAAGGAAATCCGGGTCCTGGTGGGTGGGGCTTAATTCTGCGATACAAAGGTGTGGAAAAGGAACTCTCAGGTTTTCATCCCTCAACAACGAATAACCGGATGGAACTGCAAGCCGCCATAGAAGGGCTAAAAGCTTTAAAACGACCGATGGAGGTTGATCTTTTTACAGATAGTCAGTATCTCCGGGATGGGGTAACAAAGTGGCTTTTCCAATGGAAGAAAAACAATTGGCGCACGTCTAACAAAAAGCCAGTGAAAAACCAAGATCTTTGGGAACAATTGGATGAACTTATTCAACACCATCATGTCGAATGGCATTGGGTGAGGGGCCATGTTGGACATCCTGAAAATGAGAGGGCGGATAGCCTTGCGCGTCAGGCCATTAAAGATTTTTTACAATCTCATCTGCACACGTAATTGTACAATTTGCAGGATTTTCTTCGACCTGAAGAGACTTAATGACTCCATCCTCTATGAGAGCAACGTACCTTTGGGACCTGAGTCCTAATCCATGCCCTTTTGCATCGAGGAGAAGGCCCATCTCTTTCGTAAACTCACCATTTCCGTCGGAGAGAAGGGTGACTTTGCCATGAGCGTGGGTAACCTTTCCCCAAACATCTAAAACATAAGGATCATTGACAGCTACACAAATAATCTCATCAATTCCTTTTTCTTTTAAGGCATTTGCTTGTTTCAAAAAGCTTGGAAGATGAATATTTGAGCAAGTTGGTGTAAAGGCTCCAGGGACAGCAAAAAGAATAACCTTTTTCCCCTTTATTTTGTCCTTGAGGAGAACGTCTTCAATTCCTGATGGAGTAAGCCTCTTTAAGGAAACTGAAGGGATCCTATCGCCAATTTTTATCATTTTGTTACCTCGCTTTTTGTTGGGTTTAATCCTACCTTTTCAAAGGCCTCCTGCACGGCTCCGATTGTGAGGATTTCAGGGAGGGCAATCCCTTGTGGATTTTTAGGACCAAAGACAATGTTAAAGGGGATTCCATAGCGCCCATGCTTATGAAGGAATTGGGTAATTTTCGGATCCTGTTTTGTCCAGTCCGCTTTCATCGCGATGACGTTTGATCGCGTTAGTAGACTTGTGATATGGGGTTCATTCAAGACTAAGGCCTTATTAACAGCACACGTGACACACCATTCTGCCGTTGCGTCGACAAAGACAATCTTACCTTGATTTACAAGTGTCGAAATAGCATCAGGCTCGAAAGGTTGCCAAATTTCAAGGGTTGCCGATGACCCTGAAAACTTTTGCGAAGGGCTGATATTTTCGCTTGGAAATACCCAAAAAAGACCCCAAGCAATGAGAAAAAGGGGCCCTGCAAATATCCAGGCTTTAAGAGAAGGTCTTATATGATACTTGATCCAAAATAGAGTAAGAGCAGCAAGGGCTAAGACTGTGCTCAACAATAAGATCCAAAGGGAAAGATGAAAACTCAAAATCCATCCGATCCAAAGTGCCGTTAAGGCCAAAATTAAACCAAGAATCATTTGAATCCAGACCATCCATCGTCCTGGCTTAGGAAGAATCAAAAAACGCTGGGGAAGGGAAGCAACCAAAAAATAAGGAAAAGCAAACCCAAATCCTAAGAAAAAGAAAACGAAAAAAATATCCTTGATATCTCGGGCAAGAGCAAAGCTGAGGGCTGTGCCAACAAAGGGAGCTGAACAGGGAGTTGCAAGGAGGGTCGCAAAGACTCCTGAGATGAAATCCTTTATCTTTCCTTTCCCCTCATGACTGACAAGCCATGTGCCAAGGCCTGCAGGAAGGTCAATTTCAAAAATACCTAAAAGACTTGCAGAAAAAGCTATTAGGACAAGAAAAACAAAGAGCAAAAAGTGAGGGTTCTGAAAATGAATTCCCCACCCAAAGGCTTCGCCTGATTCTTTTAAGATAACCGTTAAAAGAGCTAGGAGAAAAAAAGATGTAAGAATACCAAGGCCTGTGATAAAGAAACCTTGCCGTGCATGGGCTGCGTGGTCCTTTTTGGACTGTTTTATTAATGACATGATTTTTAAGGATAAAACAGGAAGAACACAGGGCATGAAATTTAAAATAAACCCTCCCAATAAGGCAATAAGAAGCAGGCTTGAGAGTGAAAGTCCTTCATAAGATTTTTCCCAACTTTTAGCAGCTGTGAGAACTTGATCCGCTTTATCCGTAGGGGACAATACAAGGGACAGGGTTTCTTCGATAGGAATACAAAGAGATGAGCAAGCAAGAAGGGAAACTTTTAAGTTTAGGGTAACAGGATCTGTTATGTTGTTTGGTGTGATCTCAAGAGGGACAAGAGTTTTTCCCTCATATACATAAGAGAGCTGCTCTTGGATTTCAGTCTTATGGGCAGGGGGCCATAAAATTTTAACATCTTGAAGGTTTGAAGATTGATCCCACGTAAGGTTAGGCTCAAATCCGGCTCCTTCTTCTCCCTGAGGGCTTGGAGCATAGACATGCCAGTTTTCAGGGACTGAGATGAGCAGGCCTGCATAGACATGACTCCCCTTTATTCCGCCTGGAACTAATTTGAGGCTGACGGGAGCTTTATCCACAGCATGAAGGGAAGAAATAATAAGGAAGAGAAATAAAACCCCCCCCGTTAACCGATTAAAGAAAATTTTCATAAATCCTAACATTTGTAATGAACTTTTAACCTATCTTGTGTCATAAATGTATTATGACAGAAGAAACAAAATCAAAACAAGATCTTTCTGGTTATTTAACAGGACAATTTTTGTTAGCCATGCCGCACATGCAGGATCCTCGGTATGAAAAGGCAGTTATCTATATTTGTGGCCACGATACAAATGGGGCTATGGGTATTGTGGTTAACAAATATTTGGGAGACCTAACTCTCAAAGGGCTTTTAGAATATTTAAACCTTCCGCAAGACTCTATAAGGCGGGATTTGCCTATTTATTTTGGAGGGCCTGTTGATACAGGACGGGGTTTTGTCCTCCATTCTGATGATTTTAGACAAGCTGGGACTGTTGAATTTGGTCATCATATTTCCCTCACGGCCACTTTAGATGTTCTTCAATCAATTGCAGAAGGAGATGGACCGAAGGACTGCCTTCTTGCGATGGGATATGTGGGATGGGGCCCAGGCCAGTTGGATACAGAGCTTCACAGCAATCGGTGGCTCCAGGTTGAAGCCGACCCGGAAACCCTTTTTCATATTGCCATCGAAAAAAAATGGGAAAAGGCAATTGCGAAACTAGGTGTTAGCCCTGAAGCCCTTTCAGAAGATTTTGGTCAAGCTTGAGAGTTGCCCTACTTAAATGGATTTCATATCCAAAATTCAAGATATCTTATTGATTACTGAGAGAATTTTTTAAATTCACGGCATTGTGAACGGCGTAAGCTTGAAAATCGTTGTTAAAATAAGCCCAAAGCTCTTGAAGCGAAGCAGCTTTAATCTTTTTTACCCACCGGGCCAAACCTTCATCAGAATAAAGGGAAGCATAAGCAGGGCTTCCATGAAATCGAATATAGGACATCTTGTTTGTGGCAATAAGATGATCCGGTAAATTAAACCCACTGACAGAACAAAAGATGACTTTTTCTTTGGAGAAAGCTTGGATTATGTCAGGAGTCCACCAACTCGAGTCACGAAACTCAATCACATTTTTGTAAGTAGGATCTAGTTCCACAAGGACTCTTTCTAAACGTTCATTTGAAAAGGTGTAATTTTCAGGAAACTGAAAAAGGAAGCACCCCGTTTTTTCAGCTAAAATATCACTGATTCCATAAAAACGTTTAAGAGCCTCTTTTGCTCCTTTAAATCTCTTGATGTGGGTTATGATGCGGCTTGCTTTTAAGGAGTACTTAAAGGCTTTTGGGGCTTGCTCATACCATGATTTAAGAGCTTTTTCTGTGGGAAAACGGTAAAATGTACTATTAATTTCCACGGTGTCAAAAAACTGGGCATAGTAGGAAAAATAGTTTTTAGAAGACAAGTTACTCGGATAAAACAATCCCTTCCAGTCACCGTAGGACCACCCCGAACAGCCGATATAACCTTTAAAGGAGGAAGGATGCATCTTAAAGAATACTGTTTCACTATAGATTAATTCTATCTTATATAAAAATGCAAAGGAAGGACTACTTTGTCTTTAAAAGTTTTTTGAGAGAATACAAATGGTCAAGGGCTTCTTTAGGAGAAAGCTCATCAAGGTTTAGCGCCTCAAGAATTTTTTCAAGGGGAGAAGGAGCATTATAAGCTTCTACGAAAAGAGGAAGGGGCTGAGAGACTAATTTTGGCTTAGGCTTTGTTTCCTCAAGGGTGGCTAAAACCTCCTCAGCTCTTTTCACTACAGAAGAAGGAAGTCCTGCTAACTTCCCTACGTGGATTCCGTAGGATTTGTCAGCCATACCTTGCACAATTTCATGAAGAAAGATGATTTGATCCTCCCATTCTCGGATTTTAACTGTGTAACAACTAACCTCTGGTAAAGATTTCTCTAGTGAAGTTAATTCATGATAATGGGTTGCAAAGAGAGACCGTGCTTGGTTTACATGAACCAAATGCTCAACACAAGCCCAAGCAAGGGAAAGGCCATCAAAGGTTGCGGTCCCTCGACCGATCTCATCTAAAATGACAAAGCTTCGTGGGGTGGCTTGATTTAAAATAGTAGCTGTTTCTGTCATCTCGACCATAAAAGTAGAGCGCCCTCGTGCTAAATCGTCAGAAGCCCCTACGCGGCTAAAAATGCGGTCAATCAAGCCAATATGGGCCTTTTTAGCTGGCACATAAAGTCCCATATGGGCCATGAGGGCAATCAAAGCATTTTGGCGAAGGAATGTACTTTTCCCAGCCATGTTGGGACCTGTGAGAAGCCAAAGGCCTTTTAGATGACAATCATTAGGAATAAAAGGAGTTCCTTCAGGAAGAAGAGCTTCAACAACTGGATGGCGGCCCTCAATAATTTCAAACGTAAGCGTTTCATCTATCTGGGGTCTGACGTAATTTTTCTGAAAAGAAACATAAGCGTGATTCGTTGCAATATCTAGAGCTGCAAGAGCATGAGATGTTTCAATAATGTCATGGGATCTCCCAACGACTTCACCAACCAAATCTTGAAAAAGCCGTAACTCTAAGGCTAATGCTTGATCTAGGGAGCCTATGATCTTCTTCTCAAGTTCAGCGAGTTCTGCCGTTGAGAACCGCATGGCATTGGCCATGGTTTGACGGTGGATGAAGCCAGGTCCAAGCTTATCCTTGTGAAGACTTGTGATTTCAATATGATAGCCTACGATATTATTATGTTTAATCTTTAAAGAGGTAATGCCGGTATCTCTTACGTATCTTTCCTGCAAGCTTTCAAGAGCTCCTTTACTGTCATCCCTAAGGGCTAACAGCTCATCTAAAGGAGGATGATAACCCGGACGAATGAAATTTCCATCTCTCGCTTGATGAGGAAGCTCATCCTTAAGAGCTTGAGATAGACGTTTTGTTAAGTCTTCATGATATCCTAGTTTATTTAAAGTAAGCTGGAGACTTTCAGGAATAGAGTGGCCAGCAACTATTTTATTAATATCTGGAAGAAGTGAAAGTCCTCGATTTAAGGCTGCCAAATCACGAGGCCCTCCACGCCCCCAGGTTAACCGGGAAAGGGGACGTTCTATATCCGGGCAACAGGATAAAATGGCCCTTAAGGCTTGGGTCAATGATTGATTTTCAAAAAAGAAATCAACACAATCAAATCGTTTTTGAAGAGCCTTCATGTCAGTTAGAGGCGCGGCAAGATGATGAGAGAGGAGACGCGCGCCCATGGGAGTTGTTGTTTGATCAATCACCTCCAAAAGGCTTCCCCTTCTTTCCCCTGAGAGAGAAGCATGAAGTTCTAAATTTCGCCTGGTTGCGGCATCAAGTTCCAGGCGATTTCCCTCTTTCAGTCGCCGAGGGTGTTTAAGAGTAGGTACATCCTTCTTTTGGGTCAGGCGAATATAGTCAACAAGAGCTCCACAAGCGGCAATCTCTTGGCCCTTAAACTCTCCGAAAGCATCAAGAGTTTCCACGCCATAAAGCTCTTTAAGACGGTTAAGACCATTTTCTTCGTCAAATCGACTTGAGGGGAGAGGCGTGAGACGCTTTTTAAGTTCCTGAAAAAGTTCATAAAGTTCAGGCGTTTTTAAAAAGGAGTCTGGAAGAAGAAGCTCACCAGGCCTGAGGCGAGCAAGAACAGATTCAAGAAGGGAAAGAGTCGTGGATTCCACAAAAAAATCACCCGTTGAAATATCAATGGATGCAAGGCCTATGGTTCCTTTTTTTTCTGGAACAAGAGCGGTTAGAAAGTTGTTTTGACTGGCTTCGAGGAGTCCTTCTTCTGTCAAAGTTCCAGGTGTGACAACTCGAATTACATCGCGTGTTAATGGCCCTTTTGTTTTACGAGAGGAAGCCTCTTCCGTTTGTTCACAAATAGCAACACGGTAGCCTTGACGGATGAGGCGAGACAGATAATGATCACTGGAATGGGCGGGAACTCCACACATAGGGATTTCTTCCCCATCTTTTCCTTTCCCCCGACGTGTAAGGGCAATATCAAGTGCTTTTGAAGCAATGAGAGCATCTTCAAAAAAAAGCTCATAAAAATCCCCCATGCGATAAAATAGAAGATATGAGGAATAGCGTGACTTAATCTCTAAATATTGAGCCATCATAGGTGTTTGCACGGGGGAAGGATTTTGGTCTTTAAGAGATGCTTGTGCCATCTTTACCCTCTTGGAGACTTTCTTCTGTCATACCTAGGGGAGTCACCTCAAGGCAAGTGGTAAATTTTATTGACAATCCAAAGATAAACTTCGATCATATAAAAAAAGGGAGGTTTTTGAATGAAGATAAATTTTTATTTCTATGCGCTTTTGTGTCTCCTTAGTTTTTCTTATCCAGCTTTCAGCCAAGTAGGGTGTGTTTCAT
Organism: Alphaproteobacteria bacterium; assembly: GCA_027459605.1. Lineage (GTDB taxonomy): Bacteria > Pseudomonadota > Alphaproteobacteria > UBA9655 > UBA9655 > UBA9655. The sequence goes on along the minus strand of DAIDHR010000004.1, from coordinate 165 downwards.
TAGAGCCTTATTTGGATAAAGACAATAAAGAAATTCATGACAAAAAGACATGTGAATCACAAAAAACGAGCGAAGGGGGAAAATCCCTTAATTCATGAAAGGTAAACCACTAGTTTGACTAGTGAGACTATAGCAAGGCTTGGCCTTAAGATTTAGTTGATGATG
>DAIDHR010000003.1 GCA_027459605.1 Alphaproteobacteria bacterium | reverse complement strand
TTGTCTCGTCTCTTATCAATTCAGACAAAACAAACCATCCATTAAATTCTCTACTCCTCTTATCCAAAACTGAGGTTCCGTTAATAAAATACTGTGCTATTCTGTCAACGAATTATCTAACCTCTATAGCAATGACAGTAGTTGAGTAGTTTCTTACCCAAAACTCATGGGATATTTAAAAGTATTTTTTCTGTTAAACACCCTAAACAACTTGTTGTTTCTGAGAAAAAATGGGACAAGGGCATTGATACGCCCTTGTCCCTTAACACTTAATCATAACACCACAGAAGTCATTATAGTTTAAATAATGTTACTCATCAATAAGTAAACCCAACATATCGGCATTATTTATTGCAGTTTTTATATCCTCTTTTGTAAAGGGGCCCTCACGTGTCTTAATGCCCTGCCTCTTCATCCAGCCAAATTCTATTATTTCTTTAAATATATATACTTTAAATGTATCCTCTATAATTTTCTTGGTAAAGCCATTTTTATATTTTTTACTCATCTGTCCAAGAATTTTATCGATAAATTGCTGTTTTGTTCCCTTTTTTATAGATTCAATATCCGTATCCAAGTAGTTTTCTTGTAAAGCTGCATAGTTAAAGAACGTATCAGATTGTGCGTCTAAACAGCATGAAGTAACACCCATAGTCGTTTCAAAGTAGTGTTTTAAATTTTCTTCACCACGCTCTTTTGCTGTTAAATATGTCTGAGTCATAGAGTTGTGAATGTTATTTAACCGATGGCGTATATCAACCTTATCATAATTATAAGAGTTGGGATCACTATAATCTACGTGTACCATGTGGGGGCCATGGTATAAGTCTCGATAAATAGATGCTTTTATTATCTTCCCATTCACTTTTACTTCCTTCGCATTCTCTAACGTTTTTTCGCGCTCCGTAAATACATATTTCCCAGCCGCAATTAATGCATCAGCCCTCGAGGAATCTCCCATATGTGTCTTTGCATCCTTTAACATTTCATCATAAATTTTTATTTCAGCCGGGGCAGGGTTCCGTGCACCAAAGTTGAACGCTCCTACATCATCTTTACCTGGTCCCTTTATGATTTTACTTATCTTTCGGCCCTCAAAGTTTAATAATTTTTCTTGGGGTCCTTTTTCTTTTGCTCCATAAAGACCGTCTTTTTTAAGTTCGAAAGAAACATATCCTTCGCTCCATTTTTCGAAGATGGTTTTGTTAATCCTGCTAGGACTATAGGTTTTGAAACCCTTTGGATAGGTGACTTTGGGGAAACCATCTAGTCCTAACATTTCTAAGGCATTTACTAGCATTTCTGGATTAATTTGTACCTTACTTACTATTTCCTTACCCTTTTCGTTATACGTTATAAGTGTGTCCTTAGAAGAAGCTTTTAAAAGATGGTCGAAAATGTAAGCAGGTGTTTTTTTAGACTCTCGCGCCTTTTTGCCCTCCTCAATCTGATTCTTAAGATTTTGTATTGTGTCGGTGTAAGCTTTTTCGGCTACGTCTTTAGCGCATCCCTTCTCCGCCATGTATCCATCGATAAAGATCTCTCTCTTGTCATTTTTTCGATAAGCTTCTTCAGCTTGTTGCCTAGTTTTTGGTTTCATATAATCCGCGATAAAGTCTTCTTTTTCCTCTCCTCCTGTTGCTACTTTGAAAGCATCTTCAGCTTGTTGCCTAGTTTTTGGTTTCATATAATCCGTGATAAAGTTTTCTTTATGCAAAGCTTTTGCCCCCTCGTAAACTTTTTCAGCGTGTTCCTTAGTTCTTGGTTTCATATACCCCGTGATAAAAACCTTTTTCCTTTGAGCCTCATCGGTAACATAAGCTTTTTCGGCTTCTTCTCTAGTGGTATTTAGCTCCCTCACATACGCCTCGATAAACGTTTCTTTACCCTCAGGTGTCTTACCTGTTATGTTTTTATAAGCTTTCTCGGCTTGTTCCTTAGTTCTTGGTTTCATATACCCTGTGACAAAGGTCTTTTTCTCTGCAGCCTTATCGGCATCCTCATAGCTTGTAAAATTAAACAGTTCTTTTATTAATTTCTCTTCCTCAGGGAATAAGGCTGCATCTATATTTTTCATTTCCTGGCCAATAGCAAGGATGGTTGACTCATCGAATTCCGTTGCATTAAATTTATCGAAAGGATCTTGAAATGCTACTGCAGGGGTTATATGACGGCGGAAATTGGTTTCCAAACGGTCATAATGTCCAGGAACATAAAGTACATTCACTTGCTGCAGAGCATCTGGAGTATTATGAGAATGTGCAAGTTCCAACTGCTGGGGGGCATCCTTCTTGGCTACATAAATATTAAGGCTAAACCCGTTTATATCTGCAAGGACATCCATGATTCCTTTTTTATTTTCGCCATGCGTATTTCGTAAAAAGGTAAGTTCTTTTCCGGGGACTATTTCCGCATTTATGTAATCTTTAATAATTTTATCTTTTTTACACGCCTTTTTTATGTTAATTTCGATGTTTTTGAGATTTTCATGTGCATTATGAAGCAAAAGCAGCAGTTCCTGAACAGTCATTCCTGATGCGGTTTCCTCGTCTATGTCTAGGAATTTATCCTCTGTTAATTCATCAGCTTGGTATGCTTCTAGCCTTACAGCTCCTCTTCCCAAATGGGTATTCAAAAGGCGTACCCAGTCATCTACTTCATTCTGAGAATTTAACATTCTGACTTGAAGAGGAATAATCTCTGGGTTATTTTTTAATTTTACAGGAAGGTCATTCTGTCTTATAGCTTCAAGAAGCTCATTGGCGATCATGTCTTTGTAACGTTCAGCATTCGGACCATTCAAGCCATCTAACAATTGCTGCCGTGCTTCATCAGGTGTAAGTCCAAGTGAGTAATATCCGCAGCTTAAACGAAAACCAGGCATAATATTTCTATATAAGGTGCGAGGCTGGAGGTCCCCAGGGCCTTGGAAAGTATAGGCCAATTCCTCATCAGAATAAGAATCTCCCATATAGTCTCCTAAGTCCTCAGGATCTAACCAGTTTGCCCAAGCCGACACAAGGGTATCTGACATACGTGGATTAAGCTCTCTAATAGCATTTGCCATGTCCTGTGTCTCTTTGTCTGCACGTGGGTTCAATAGCTTCCCAAGGCGAGCCTTTTTTTCAGATGTAAAATTAATTGGCTTACCTAATTCTTTCAAATCAGCCTGAAGGCGGTTGATTTCCCTTTCAATCCTTGGCAAGCCAAGCTCTTGTTGTTTTTCGACAAGTTTTTTTTCAAGTTGTTTTGAATCGTTCGCCTTTGGATCTCTTTTAGCCGCAGCAGTTATTTTTGTAAGATTTTTTAACTCAGGATTTTCCATAATTATGGCTTTTTGCTCTGTAAGCTCATTGAGTCTTGTTTGAGTCTGGTTAAACTGATCCTTTCTTTCGTCTCGGATTAAAGATTCCCAATAAGCTTTGTCTTGCTCTTCTTTAAGGATTTGAGTAGGGGTGAGGGGGTTTGCCGGAGTTGCTTTTAATTCAACTTTAGGAACTAGCGTTGGTTGAGCTGGCTTAGTTTCTTCAACTTTAGCAGCGAGCTTAGGAATTGGCTTAATTTCTTCAGCTTTAGGAGCTGGCTTTGGCTGAACTGGCTTAGTTTCTTCAGGTTTAGGAGCTGGAGTAACTTTAGGTTGAACTGGAGTTGGCTTTGGCTGAGCTACTGGCTTTTCATCAGGTTTAGGAGCTGGATTAACTTTGGGTGGAACCGGAGCTGGCTTTGGCTGAGCTACTGGCTTTTCATCAGGTTTAGGAGCTGGATTAACTTTGGGTGGAACTAGAGCCGGCTTTGGCTGAACTACTGGCTTAGTCTCCTCAGCTTTAGGAGCTGGATTCGCCTTAGGTTGAACTGGAGCTGGTTTTGGCTGAACAACTGGCTTCTCTTCAGCTTTAGGAGCTGGCTTTGGTTGAACTGGCTTAGTCTCCTCAGCTTTAGGAGCTGGATTAGCCTTGGGTTGAACTGGAGCTAGCTTTGGTTGAGTTGGCTTAGCTTCTTCAACTTTGGGAGCTGGATTAGCCTTGGGTTGAACTGGAGCTGGCTTTGGTTGAGTTGGCTTAGTTTCTTCAACTTTGGGAGCTGGATTAGCCTTGGGTTGAACTGGAGCTGGCTTTGGTTGAACTGGCTTAGTTTCTTCAGGTTTAGGAGCTGGATTAACTTTGGGTGGAACCGGAGCTGGCTTTGGTTGAACAACTGGCTTTTCTTCAGGTTTAGGAGCTGGAATAACTTTAGGTTGAACTGGAGTCGGCTTTGGCTGAGCTACTAGCTTTTCTTCAGGTTTAGGAGCTGGAGTAACTTTAGGTTGAACTGGAGTTGGCTTTGGCTGAGCTACTGGCTTTTCATCAGGTTTAGGAGCTGGATTAACTTTGGGTGGAACTGGAGTTGGCTTTGGCTGAACTGGCTTTTCTTCAGGTTTAGGAGCTGGATTAACTTTAGGTGGAATCGGAGCTGGCTTTGGCTGAACAACAGGCTTCTCATCAGGTTTTGGAGCTGGGTTAACTTTGGGTTGAACTAGAGCGGGTTTTTTTTGAGCTTGAACAACTTTTGGCTGATCTTGCTCTGGCCCCCCCGGCAATGCAACAGACACTCCTCCTAAACATGAGGTTCCTAATAAAATAACGACAGACCACTTGTTTCGCATAAAAATTACCCTTACAAATTACTCAACTATATACAGTAATGATTATATAAGGGATATGAAATATAATTTCAAGGCCCCCACCCGTCATTTGTTGGACAAATCTTTTAATTACTGCTAACGAATAGATATATTATTCTTAGAGATTCTTTTTTCAAGGAAGAAGAATCAGAAAGGTAAGTCTGTGCAAGAGCTATGTAATTGGGCTATACACATAGACCCCCTATGGGGCTATGTTGCTGTCTTTTTAGGATCTCTTATTGAGGGGGAATCTGTTATTTTTATAGCAGGGTTTCTGGCTCATCAAGGGTGTTTATCGCTCCCTAAGATTATACTTATTTCTTTTGTTGGGACACTTTTGGCCGATCAATTCCTCTATCACGTCGGAAGGCACTACGGAAATCATATTATTGATCAGTTTCCGTCCTTCAAACCCCGAGCTGAAAAAGCTTTTCGTCTTTTAAAACAGTACGATAGTTATTTTATTCTTATTTTTCGCTTTATTTATGGTATACGCATCATTAGTCCAGTTATAATTGGAAGTAGTGGCGTTGAAGTTAAACGTTTTACAATTTTAAATATAATTGCGGCTATCATTTGGTCAGTAGGAAGCTGTGTTGTTGCTTATTTTTTTGCACACCTCATTATGGAAGAACTCCTTCTTTTCCCCAAGATCTTTTTAGGAATTGTTATTGTAGGGGGGGGACTCATCTTCCTTATTTATAAATGGCGAACAAGATAAATTAGTTGTAGCTTAAAGGAGTTAATCATGTCCTATAGGTATCCTGTAAATTGGGAAGAGTTTTACCGAAACGCCCGTGCCCTTGCTTGGCGACTTAATGTAGATCAAAAATGGAAAGGAATTATTGCCATTACTAGGGGAGGACTGGTCCCTGCTGCTGTCATGGCGCGAGAGCTTGGGATTCGAAAGATCGATACAGTAAGTATCATTAGCTATGATGATGAAGATAGACTCATTGATCCGCTCGTTATTAAATCTTGTGAAGTCGAGAACAAAGGAGAAGGTTGGTTAGTGGTGGATGATCTAGTTGATACAGGAACCACTGCAAAGGTTGTCCGAGAAATGCTTCCTTCTGCTCACATTGCAGCCATTTATGCAAAGCCCTTTGGGAAAGACCTTGTAGATACCTTTATGACAGAAGTTAGCCAAGATACCTGGATTGTTTTTCCTTGGGAGGAGGAAGTTCAATAAAAGGCTGATCGAATTTTTATATATACTAAAACACAAATCCCAAGAGAAACGAGAATAAAGCCATCGACGACCTCTAGGGTGTTGGGAAGAAAAAGGACAAGAACTAAAACAAGAGAGGCAAGTATAATCTTTGAAAGGTTAATAAGAGAGGAAGCTATGCCTGTAAATTTGGGCTCCATTTTAACAGCCCTTACCACAAGACAAGAAGAGGTCAAATTTGCACCAATTGTAAAAAGGGTTACCATGAGTAAGACCCATATACCCTGCGACGGATGTCCAAAAAAGGTCAGCAATAAAAGAGCTATAGAGACAATAACAAGCCCTGTGATGAATATTTTTTGACTTCCTATTTTTTCGATCAATTCTTCATCTAGGAAGGACCCTAAACCTTCCCCAAAAGCAAGGGCCACGCCAATCCAAGCAAACTCAATAATACTCCATCCATATTGTAAACGGAAAATATAAGGACTTATGATTATAAAGGCGTAAAAGGCCCCATACAAAACGCCTATCATCAAGCAATAGTAACGAAAAAGGGGATGGGTCATAAAAAAGCGATATTTACGAAATGTCTCATTAAACTTTTTATGTTTAGCTCGGCTGTCTATTTTTCCAAAAAATACGAAAAGTAAAGCCAAAATCCCAAGGGTAGTTAGGATATAAAATATACTTTTCCATCCGAAGAAATTTAGAATAAGGCTTCCAAAAATGGGGGCTGTTCCTCCTCCAAGGCCAATCATGATCAGAATTAATGAAATGACCTTGTAGTAATCGGAACCTTCGTAACGATCGGCAACAAGAGCTATTGCAATAATAGGCCCTCCTGCACTTCCGAGTCCCTGAAGAAATCGTCCCGTGGCGAACCATGAGAGAGAATGGGAAAAACTACATAAAAGGTTTGAAGCACAGTAGAGAAAAAGGAAGAGAGTAATAACCTCGATTCGCCCATAAACTTCTGACAAGGGGCCAGAAAAAGCCGTTCCAAAAATAAACCCTATGAAATAAATCGTGAGCGTAAAATTAATAAGAGGGGAAGGAACATGAAAAACTTGGCTCAATTCAGGCATCGCAGCAATGTAAATTGTCCCTCCCATAAATCCTAAAAAGGAAATAAAACAAATGATTAAAGAAAAACTAACCTTTTCAGACATGAGCTATTTTATGAGGTTCTTTTTTTTATTATTGTCTCTTACAAAGGTAAAAAATTCCCTAAGCAACAGCCCTTTGAGACAAAGACATAAGCTCCATAATTATAGAGTCTACAATATTGAGCGTCCGCTTTTTATTATCTCCCTCTGCCATGATGCGAATGAGGGGCTCTGTTCCTGAAGAGCGAACGACAAGACGGCCATTCCTCCCTAATTTAAGGCGTGCACTTTCGAAAACGTCTTCAATTTCGGGGAATTGGAGAAGGGACGGAGCTAATCTCACATTTTTTAAAATCTGAGGGTAAGGGTTAAAAAGTCTCATCACTTGGCTTGCTGGCTTCTTTTTTTCCACGAGAACAGTAAGAACTTGAAGGGCTGTTAAAAGCCCATCTCCTGATGTTGCATAATCAGAAAGAATAATATGCCCTGATTGTTCTCCTCCTATATTATACCCCGTGTCTCTCATTTTCTCAGCGACATACCGATCTCCTACAGGTGTTCGCACAAGAGAGAGCCCTTGCTGATCTAAATATCGCTCGAGCCCCAAGTTAGACATTAACGTTGCAACAATACCCTTTCCTTTTAAAAGCCCCCGCTCATTCCAATCGGTTGCAATTAAAGCCATAATTTGATCACCATCTATAAGCTGTCCCGCTTCATCAGCAAAAACAACGCGGTCAGCATCTCCATCAAAAGCAAGTCCAACGTGGGCCTTCTCTTTTCTAACTTTTTCACACATAAGTTGGGGATAAGTTGCCCCACAGTGATCATTAATATTGAGGCCATCAGGAGAGACGGACAAAGGAATAACTGTGGCTCCAAGCTCTTTTAGGACCAAGGGGGCGACTTTATAAGCAGATCCATTGGCACAATCTACAACAATGCGTAGGTTTTCAAAATGGGTATATCGAGGAAGACTTCCTTTGACAAACTCGACATACCTTCCAACGGCATCCGTTAAGTGGGTCAACTGGCCTAAATAGGGGGGATTGACTAAAAAGGGTGAGGATTCAAGCCGGGATTCAATTTCTTTTTCCATCTCATCGGAAAGTTTAAATCCGTCAGGATCAAAAAGCTTAATTCCATTATCAGAAAAAGGATTATGGGAGGCAGAAATCATTACCCCTAAATCCGCACGCATAGAACGGGTCAGCATGGCCACTGCAGGTGTTGGAAGAGGGCCGACCATTGCAACATCCATACCAACAGAGACAAAACCCGAGGCAAGTGCTGATTCAACCATATAGCCTGAAAGGCGTGTGTCTTTCCCAATGACAACACGGTGGCGGTGATCACCACGCATAAATTGAAGCCCAATGGCTTGTCCTAAACGTGTTAAAGTGTGGGGTGTAAGGGGTTCTAAATTGGCTTGTCCCCGTATGCCATCTGTTCCAAAAAGTTTACGCATTGTTTTCCTAGTCTTTTTACTTAACCTCTTTCATGAAGGTCAAAATTATTCCAGTATCTCTTTAAAGAGTATCTCATTTAAGGTCTTGAAGATAGAATTTCGAAGAAAACGGCAAACACATTTTGTTACAGTTTTTAATAAGAGTTGAGGAATTGGAAAAGGAAAAAATGAATTATGTCGCCTTCGTTAAATTTTATCCCAGTAATTTTCGATACCAGTAATAGTCCATGAATACCAAAATTTGGAGATTGAGCTGGTGCTAATGTAAGCTCATGATCTATTTGACTTTAACGTAAAATAAGTTGATAAAAGTTCACCTCGGCTTATTATCTGAGAAAAAACAAAATGAATATTTATTACTTCTTATCATATGATAATTGGCTATTCATAGCTGAAAGCCAAACTCTTTTTCCTGTCTTTAAGGTTCAGTGAGGAGAGAGGAACTTATGCCATCCATCCAATCTTTGCTGATGTGGTTTTTTACCGTTTTATTTTTTGCTTATCAATTTATTATGCGCGTTTTCCCTGGTCTTTGTGTATCGGAAATTATGCATAAGTATCAGGTCGATGCGACTGACTATGGCCTCCTTGCTTCTATGTATTATTATGGGTATGCAGGCATGCAAATTCCCATTGCGCTTCTTTTAGACCGCTATGGCCCCCGGCTTGTCGTATCCTTGTGTTGCTTGCTTTGCTCTTTCTCGATCTTTTTATTTTATTGGACAGATCATTGGAGCCTTGTTCTTGCCTCCCGTTTTTTAATCGGAGGAGGATCGGCTGCTGGATTTTTAGGAGCTGCTAAGGTCATATCCTTATGGTTTCCTTTCCGCATCTATAGCCGAATGATTGGTCTTACGTTTTCCTTTGGTCTTTTGGGCGCTATCTATGGGGGATTGCCCGTCAGCAAGCTGATCCTTTTGTATGGATGGGAAAATGTACTTTTGATGATTGGAGTAGTAGGTTTGTTTCTAACAGGACTCATTGCAATCAGTTTGAAGACATATAAACCTTCTTTTCTTCATGAAAGCCCCTCATTTGGAAAGAATTTTAAATCCCTATTGAGTATGCCTATAATCCTTATTATGGCCTTTTGTAACCTTCTTATGGTGGGTCCTTTAGAAGGATTTGCTGATGTGTGGGGTGTGTCTTATTTAATAAAAGTCTTTGCACTGACTCAACCAGAAGCCTCTTTTATTACATCGGCCATCTTTACGGGGATGTTAATTGGAGGTCCAGTCTTAGCTTACATTTCGGAAAAATTAAATGTGATCTACCAAATGACAGCACTGTGTGGAATTCTGATGGCCATTCTTTTTGCTGTCGTGCTTTTATCTCAAGGAAATCTTACTTATACAATTTTGTATATTATGATGTTTGTGGTGGGAATTTTGTGCTGTTATCAAGTCCTAGTCTTTTCAATTGGAGCTACTATTGTTCCATCTGATATGCGAAACATAACAGTTGCATTTTTAAACTGCATCAATATGTTGGGAGGATCTTTCTTCCATACGATGATTGGTGTTCTGATGGACCAATTTTGGACAGGTGAAGCGGAAGGAGCTACACGGCTTTATGGGGCTCATGCTTATACCTATGCCCTATGGACTATCCCTATTGCAGCTTTTACTGGAGGTGCAATTTTTTTATTTCTCAAAAAATCAGGGAAAACTTTAGGAGAAGAGGCTCACTCTTAATTAATACTTACTTTACCTACGGGGCATAATCTTGGAGTTCACAAAAAACAGGAGCGTGGTCTGAAGCTTTATCGGTGTCTCGGATCTCCTTATCGACATAGGCATTCTTAAGTAGATCGGCTGCTTGGGGAGAGAGAAGAAAGTGGTCAATCCTGAGACCAAAATCATTTTGCCAGGCTGCTCCTCGATAATCCCACCACGTGTAAAGCTCCTTTTTCCCCGGATGCAATTCTCTGAGCGCGTCGATTAGTCCTAAATAAAGAAGAGATCTGAAACCCTCCCTTTCAGGCGTGCTGCACAAAATTGTTTCATGCCATTCTTTGGGATCATAGACGTCTAAATCCGTAGGAGCGATATTAAAATCCCCTCCTAAAATAAAGGCTTCATCATACGCTAAAAGGGTTTGAAGATGAGCATAAAGAGATTTCAAAAAATCAAGCTTATAGAAATACTTATCGCTTCCGACTGCCATTCCATTGGGGACATAAACGGAGGCGACCCGCATTCCTTTTATTACTGCTTCGATATATCGAGCTTGATCATCCTTAAACCCAGGAACACCTTGCACCACATCTTCAATGGGGTATTTGGATAAAATGGCAACGCCATTATAAGTTTTTTGCCCGAAAAGAGCGACATTATAGTTTAAAGTTTCAATTTCATCGCGAGGGAACTGATCGTCAGTTGTTTTGATTTCTTGTAAAAATACAACATCTGGAACTTTTTCTTTTAGCCAAGCAAGCAAGAGCGGTAAACGCATTCGAATTGAATTTATGTTCCATGTGGCAAATGTAACCATAAGAAATGCATACATTTTTTTTTAAAAGTCGACAAGCAGTAAAATTTTTAATAAAATCTTAAGTAGATTAATGCTAATATAAAATAGGTAAAAAATAAATTATTTAAGGGGATGCCAATGTCTATTCAAGTTATGAATATTTTCAAAGAAGGCTTCAAAAATGTCTTAGAGCATAAGTTGGAGTGGTTCAGAGTTGCTTTTGCTCCGATTGTGATATGGGTAATTGGCTCGATTATTATGCTGGTTGCCTACTGGTCCGTTGGTGAGTCTTTATGGGCTCCCCCAGATGGGGCCACACAGGTTAATGCTATGCAAGATTTCGGGCAATACCCGTTTGTCCTGATTCTTGCAAATGTGACGCATTTTATTACTGGCATCATATCAATGACTTGTCTTTATATTAATGGCTTCCGCTATGGAGCCCTCAATGAGGGGGGGAATCGTTGGTGGACCCTAAACTTAGATTGGCGTTTTATAAGGCTCATTTTGTATTATATTTTAATCATAATTTTGGCCACTATCTACATAGGAATTTCAGCGGGTATTACTGCCGGAGTGCTCTTTGCCATTGGGAATGCGATCTTACCAGTGATTTTAGGAATTGGATTTGCTGTCCTCGGGATTTACCTTGCCTTACGCATTGGTTTGCTATTTCTATTGATATCACTCGATGATAGCGCTCCTCTTAAATCAAGTTGGCTTCTTTTAAAAGGAAACGTTTGGAGATTGTTCTTATTAATGCTCCTCATTACATTTTCTCTTTTCGCCATAGCAATAATAGGAAGTCTTATCATCGTGCTTCTCGGCATAATTTTAGATTTAATCACACCTATATTGACAAGTATTGCAGTTGGCTTAGGTATCATTTTTACCTTCCTCATTTGGCTGTTTTCATGGGCCTTTTATACGAAAGCTATTGTCCTTGTTTATAAATCCTTTACGGAAGGCAAAGCCTTCTAACTCCTCTTCACTCTCCTTCCTTTTCTCGGTTATTGTATTCAGCCACCACAAAACCAGAGGAGGAAGGGGGTGGGGACCTCCATTCCTTTTTTAAATTTTCGTATGGGGAAAATTTTCAAGTGCTCTATAATCAACTTTTCCGGAGCTTAGAAGAGGAATAGTTGGAAGGATATTTATTGATTTGGGCAAGGAGAGTTCTGAGAGCCCCTGAGCTTTCCAGAAAGAAATCAACGCTCCTTTTTCAGCCTGAGGATATTCTGTAAAAAGAACCAATTTCTCTCCCTTTTTTGAATATGGACGCGAAACAACGGCATGAAGATAGCCCGGCCATAAACAAGCCAACATTTCTTCGATGTGGGTTAGAGAAAGGATTTCTCCCCCAACCTTAGCAAAGCGTTTAGCACGGCCCAGAATGTGCACATATCCTTCTCCATCCACGTCAACAATATCTCCTGTATCATACCAGCCCTCTTTTGGGGCGATGAGAAAGCTTGAATCTTTTTGCGAAATGTATCCTTTCATGATATTTGGCCCATGGACCCATAGTCGGCCACCTCTCAGGATCCCTTCAATAGGGTCAAGTCGATAAGAAATTTCAGGTAAAAAGCGCCCTACAGTTTCCGCTTTATAATGCATGGGAGTGTTGACTGATAAAACAGGGCTTGTTTCAGTGGTTCCATATCCCTCAAAAATTCGTATGCCAAACTTATCAAACCACAGCTTTTGCGTTTCTTCTTTAAGTTTTTCAGCTCCTGCAAATACATAGCGAAGAGTATGAAAATCATAAGGATGGGCTGCTCGGCCATAGCCAAATAAGAAAGTATCCGTTCCAAATAAGATTGTAGCTCCCATATCATAGACAAGTTCCGCAACAACTCTGTAGTGAAGGGGGGAGATATAGTGAAAACACTTAATGCCAGAAAGGAGGGGAAGTACCATGCCTAGCAAACCAAAGGCATGAAAGAGGGGTAAGATATTCAATACCAGATCTTTTCCGTTAAAATCTACAACACAGGTTAATTGATAACAATTAGCTAGCAGGTTGGTGTGGCTTAAAACAACACCTTTAGGGGTTGCTTCCGATCCAGATGTAAACAAAACGACACAAGGGTCAAGGGGAGCTGGAACAGGAACCCTTTTTCGATAAGCCTTTTCTGGGAAAAGCATTCCATAAAGCCCCCAAAGCTTATCGATGAGGCCAATTTTTTTAACCTCATCCTCAAGATAATGAACATGAATTTTATTCTCTTTTAACAGAATAATCTCATCTTGAAGCCGTTCTTTTTTAACGAGAAGGTGAGAGGTAAAGACATGATTGATATTAGCCAGTTGACACAATGTTAAAAGTGTCCTCGGCCCACTCGTAAAATTTAAAAGTGCGGGAATTTGTCCTGCCATTTGGAGGGCCCAAAAACTCACAACAAGAGCATGGGAATTTGGGAGCATAAGCCCTACTCTTTCTTCCCCACGCGTTTTTTGAGAGAAAAGGCGCGAAAAAGTAAAAACCTTTAATAAAAGAGTTCCATAAGTAAGGGTCTGCTGGCTCGCATCTTGTAAAATAGGTCGTCGTAATCCATAAAGTTTTTTGCTTTTAAGAAGGGACAAAAACAAAGTCTTTTCAAAGACAAAAGATTTAAACATGGTGGAGACCATGACATCATAAATCTTTTTGCTTAAAGCTTTTCGGCGTGCTTTACCTATGAGCGAAGGATCAAGGGAAAGGGTAAAGGGGGGAAGAATCGTCACGGTTATTTTTGGAAAAAACTTACGTGGAGCCTCTCCTTTCAGAAGAGAGAAAAATGTGTATTGAGCTCCTTCAATATGCATGGGAAGGAGAGTTGCACCCGATTTCTCTGCAACCATTCCTGGCCCTTCATAGACTTTCATAAGGCTTCCCGTAAGGGTGAGCCTTCCTTCTGGGAAAATAAGAACCTTATGGCCTTTTTTGGCTTCTTCTATAACCTCGCGCAGGGTGTAAGGATACAATGGGTCTACGGGAATCACCTTCGCTAAAACTAAGAAAGGCTTGACCCACCATTTTTTAGCCGTAAATAGGTTAATGGCAAAAACTGGTTTTTCTGGAAGACTAGCCGCAATTAAAAGCGCATCGATATAAGACGTATGATTTGCTATCAAAATGACTTTTTCCCCGGCCTTTTGATAATTTTCAAGGCCCTTAACCTCCAAGCGAAAGACGAAGCGTAAAACCCAAGACAGCGTTTTTTTAAGAGCAGGATCAGGAAGAATTCGCAGAACATACATGATCATGATTAACTGGCCGAGGGAAGTTAAGAAAATGAGGGTTGGAATTGAAACCCTTAAACTCAAAAGGAATGACGAGGAAAAGCTGATAAAGACCATAAACCCTGCATTTATAATGTTGCTAAAGGCTATAACTTGAGATCTTTGGCTCGGTATTGCGTGAGTTTGAATGTAGGCATAAAGAGGGACGATATAAACACCACCGATGAAAGAAAGTGCAAGAACATCAAAGGATAAGCGGAGGCCTTGAAAGGATGTTAAGAAAGGAATAAGAGACGTCGTCGTTGATGCTAATGGAACAGAAAAACATGATAGATCCAGCAAAAGAAAAAACAGAAGAACCGACAATAGAGGAACATACAATGTTGTAATTTTTCCTTTCAAAATGAAATTGCAAAGGATCGATCCCATCCCAATACCAATGGTAAAGAGAAGGAGAAGGAAGATGAAAACACTTTCTTCCACCTCGATAACAGCTTTGGAAAAAGAGGGTAATTGGGCCATAAGGAGTGTTCCCACAAGCCAAAACCAAGCAATGGCGATAATGGCTCTAAAAACACGGTCATCTTTTCGTGCATACTGAAAGAGGTTTTTCATTTCGCTGAGCCAGGAAAAACGAATTTTTAAGCGAGGGGCCGTTGGACGAAGGGGTGGAATCATCCAACTGATTCCAAAACCCGCAAGAGCTATGCCTAATAATTGAAGACTAATCAAACTTAATGGAACTTGTAGATGGATTAAAAGGGCCCCAAATAAAGTCCCAAGCATAATTGCAAGAAATGTCCCTGCTTCAATAAAACCATTTCCGCTCAGGAGGTTATTTTGAGGTAAAATCTCAGGCAAAATGCTATACTTCGCTGGGCCAAAAAAGGTAGAATGCACCCCCATAAAAAAGAGAGCCCCCAACAGGAAAAAGGGGTCTTTATGGATGAACCCGTAGGCACTGAGGCTTACAATTACAACTTCAGATCCTTTGACCCATCTGATGATTTTTGCTTTGTCAAACCCGTCTGCAAGCTGCCCGGCAAGGGGGGAAAAGAGGAAAAAAGGAAGGGTAAAAACACCAAAGGCAGATGAAACAAAAATCGACTTTGCTGCCTCTGAATAAGACATCAAATGGAATGTGATTAATGTAATCAGAGCTGTCCGAAAAAAATTGTCGTTGTAAGCGCCAAAAAACTGCGTACCAAAAAGGGCCCAAAAAGGTTTGTTTTCAATAAGGGCGGGCATCGAAAGTTTTTTATTCTTTTTTTCTTTGTGACGCATTTTACGAATGGGCAATTTAAAAATTTGCTTTTTTCTAAAAAATATGATATTTAATAAATATACACTGTAAAAAGCCTATTCACAATATTCTATCCATTTTTTCTCAGGGCCCTCTTAAGAAAATTTGTGAGAGTCGACTCTGTCCTTAAGAAAAACTCGAAAATTGTCATGAGTACTCCTGGCGAAGTAAAATTCGAGAACCTCAAATCTAATGATTATATAATAAAATTTTTTATTTTCCCTTTTATGAAAAGAAGCTATAATGATCTCAGTTCTTATTTAGGAGGAAATTGATGACATCATTTGGAAAAATATTTATTGGATTTCTCGTAACACTGCTAATAAACACTTATTTTGCTAATGCCGTTTGGTATGAGAGGAATGAAGAGCAGGGAAAGGTCATTGAACGCACCCATTTTAAAACTATAAATTCAACCCAACTCCATTTGAGAGAAGAAGCAGATAAACTTGTTTCAGGCGAAAGGAGAATGAGCTCAAACCGCTGGAACCTCGTAACAGCTGATGAGCAAACGGCAGGGATCGGGCAGCAGAATCGCATGTGGGCATCTCCTCCCAATGTTAATGTTTATGCAACTTATTTAATTCCTTGGCCAAGCTCTAAAATGGCTTTGCAGATGAATATTCCACAGACAGTAACTGTTGCGATGGCTCAACTTCTTGAAGAGATTGGATTTAAACCTCAAATCAAATGGATAAACGATACCTATCTGGATGAAAAAAAGGTTTGTGGTGTTTTGTGTGAAACAAAGGGATTGATTAAGGGAACTTCAGAAAATGTGCTTCTAATTGGAATTGGCTTCAATGTGAATATGTCGAAAGACATATGTGAAACTCTTGACCAGCCCGTCACTTCTTTGAAGGTTCAAAGTGGGAAAGACTGGGATAAAGACCTTATCTTAGAAAAGATGAATAAATATCTTCTCCTCAATCTTCGCAAATTGATTCACGGGGAATTTGATGCGATCTATCCAGATTTAAAAAAGCGATTGATTTATGTTGGTCTTCCTTTGACTGTGAATGATGACGGTCAAAATTATGAAGGAATTTGCCAAGGCATTGATAAAAAGGGTGGACTGCTTTTAAAAATGCAAAATGGAGAAGAAAAAGTATTTTATACAGGGCGAATTGTGAAGAAACCTGAACAGAAGAAATAAAGAGGCCCCTTAAAAGGATGTCAAGATTTTAGGTAGATAATTGCAGGGCCTACGCTTATGAGATAAAATCGTTGTGAAATCTGGGCTACTTTGTGATCAGCCAGGATTAGCTCCTCTGGGTTGATCGTGGTTAGCTGCGGGGAGATGGTCCTGCATCTGTTTGTCGCGCCCTCTCGCATCGAGAGAGCTTCTTGAAGGGTGGTCGATTGATCGAAGCTATGCAAGAACTTTTTAAATAAATCTTTCAAGAAAAATATTTCATAAGAAACTCACGAGACAATCTACCGAACGATGAAATTTGTCACGTTAAGGATACCAAATATGCAAGATTGACATTCAACTTATCTCTATTTATATAAGCTTTTTTGCTAATTTTTAAGTTGAGGATATCATGTATGGGATTATTTCCTCTGTTTCTTTTATTGTACTCCTCCTAGGAAGCACCAGTCTTTCTGCAATGGAGGAGTTTTCTGAAAATGAGGAGGACAAACCTTTATTTCAAAAAACCTATTCGAAGATTTCTAAAATTTGTAGTTTCCCCATTTCCAAGAAACCTACGACACTCGCTGTTCAGGGAGAAACAGATAGCTTTTATCATAATGAACAGAAAAATTCTTCATCAACTTCTTTTCTTACACTCAGTTCATCAGATGTTAAAAAGCATCTAGAAAACTACAGTAGGGTTGAATTTTCATCTCTGGTGAAGGGCAGTTTAAATATTACTCTTGAAGACGAGAATGATTATAAAAACTTTATGCTAAATTTAATAAACTCAAAAACAAGAAGCTCTCATTGCTTTTTATGAATTTTTCACAACACAAAAGTATATCACACGAATGAATGACTTTTTAAACTCCCTCATCGCTAAAGGACCAAAGGACAAAGATAATAAACTTGTTTTTGCTGGGCTTACAGCATTGTTAGGAGCCGAGGCCTTAAGTGAAGATAACGACCAAGGACTTCTGAGTTATAATGAGGGGGGTATTCCGACTGGCATTACGGAAAAGGGGACTATACATGTCTTACTACAACTTGGTCATTTACAACTTTTGGTAAAATAGATAACAACATTTCGCTTTCAAACAATGAGCAAGAAGACAAAGGATATTCTTTTTAGCCTTGTCTTATCCCGCAATTCCCATGGCATGGCGAATCATCCTGTGCCTTAACGGAGTACAGTGTTTGACAAGCCCAAAGCCAAGGGACCGAGCATGAGCTAAGAGACGACTCTCATTTGAAAAAATACGCACCATACCATCCGTTAAAGCTATCATTGATAAAATATCCAAGCGACGCCTTTTTTGATAGGAGGTCAGGACAGTTTGTGACCCTAGATCAAGCCCCAAACAAAAAGCATCTCCAAGAATCTCAGCAAGAACGGCAACTCCTCGAAGCCCCACATTCAATCCTTGACCTGCCACGGGATGAAAAGCGTGTGCTGCATCTCCCACAAGCGCTAAGCGATCGTCAATAAGACGCTTTGGTAAACAAGCATTTAAGGGATAATGCCATCTCTGGCTCGACAGTGTGAAAGTTCCTAAGGACTCCCCAAATAGGGTTTGGACCTCCTTTGTAAAGTCGTCCTCTGGAAGGCTTAAGTAAACCTCGGCTTTCTTCTTCTCAACAGACCAAACAAGGCCTGATTCATTTCCCGGGCGAGGAACAAAAGCAAGGGGACCAGTCGGGAGAAAATGCTCAAAAGCCCAGTTATCATGGGAAAGGCTATGGGCCATATTGCATACAATGGCTATTTGATCATAGTTCCATTTAAAAAGGGGGATATTCACTTCTTTCCTTAGAGCTGAAAATTTCCCATCGGCTGCAATGCAAAGGGGGGCTTGAAGAAATTCTTTATGATCTGTTTCGATAAAGGCAGAGGTGGGTGTCTTTCCAAAACGAACAAAGGATGTAGGCGCATGAAGCTCTATATTCTTATATGAGCGAACTTTCTCCAAAATTTTGGATTTTAAAAGAGCGCTATCCACCACATACCCTAAAGGACCACCCCCCACTTCTTCTTCATGATAATCAACCCAGTGAGGAAGAACCCCATCGGACGTATGAATAGATCGAATGGGGGTTACTTCATGTAAGGCCTGCCAAATCCCTAATTTCGACAACAAGTTGAATGAACTTCGAGACAGAGCAAAAGACCGCCCATCAGAAAGAAGGGGAAGCTTTTGTTCCGTTTGATCTACCACAATTATATCAAGGCCTTGCTCAGCAAGAGCGCAAGCAAGCACCCCTCCTGTTAACCCCCCACCAACGATAATGACGTCTTTCATATAAAGGATCTCTTTTTGACTAGAATCTTTAGATAAAATTAGGGTAAATTGGGCTTTAAAATCAAGACAGGACTTAAAAGCCATTATGATCTCTTCTCTTAGAGCCAATCTTCATTCATCAGACGGACTGACATCCCTATCAACTCTTCTCGCCCCTCAGCTTAAACAAATCAACGAATGCATTCTTGAGAAAATGCAAAGTTCTGTGGCTTTAATCCCTCAAATCGCAGGGTACCTTATTTCTTTGGGAGGGAAGAGGATTCGTCCTCTTTTAACGGTCTCTGCCGCGGAGCTTTGTGGATATGAGGGAAGTCGCCACATTCATTTGGCAGCCTGTGTTGAATTTATCCATACCGCAACTCTTCTTCATGATGATGTGGTTGATGAAAGTTCACTTCGTCGTGGTATGGCTACAGCAAATACTCGCTGGAATAATAAGGCAAGTATTCTTGTTGGGGATTTTCTTTTTAGCCGAGCCTTTGAGCTGATGGTGGCTGACCAATCTTTAGACATCCTCCGAATTCTTTCAAAGACTTCTTCTGCCATTGCAGAAGGGGAAGTCATGCAACTCGCCTCAAGCCATGATCTAGATTTAAATCAAGATACGTACATCAAAATTATTAGCTCAAAGACAGCATGTCTTTTTTCGGCTGCAGCAGAAGTTGGTGTTGTTGTGGCTGGAGGGAATACCCCTGAGCGTCAAGTCCTCGCTAGTTTTGGACATAACTTAGGAATTGCTTTCCAACTTATGGATGACATTCTGGATTATGAAGCAGATCAAAGAAAGCTTGGAAAGACTATTGGAGATGATTTCCGGGAAGGTCAAGTTACGTTGCCTATCATCCTCGCTTACGAAAAAGGAATAGATCGCGAATTTTGGGAGAAGGCTTTTGTCAAAGGATCCCGAGATGAAAAAGCCCTTGAGAAAGCAATTATTCTTTTAAATGAATCGGGTATCCTCGATGAAACAAAAGCTATTGCTCAAAGATTTGTCGATGATGCTTTAAGCTGTTTAAGCTCGTTTCGAGACTCCCCTCTTAAGTCTGCTCTGGAAGACCTGACTTATTTTTCGATCCAGAGAGAGACCTAACTTTCTTCTAAATAAAATTGCCTATCTGATGAAAATTCTTAGCCTTTTTCCTTTCTTTCTGGCATAATTAATTTAAGAAAAAAAGAGGAAGGGATGAGAAATTATCGCGAGAAATTTGGAGTCTTTTGGTTTTTTATTTTCTTAAGTTTCTTTACCCAAAAAACCACTGCTGCTCCTCCCTTGCGTATCGTGGGCTCTTCAGCTGTCTTTCCTTTTGCGGCTTCTGTTGCAGAACATTTTCGCTATAAAACCCACGAGCCAACTCCCATTGTCGAAGCCATTGGAACAGGAGCAGGAGTTAAGCTTTTTTGTGGGAGCCTCAAGGGTCCTGATGCTGTCATTACGTCACGACCTTTCACAATTGCCGAAAAGAAAAAATGCCAAACGGAGGATATAAACTTTGAGGAATTTACAATCGGACAAGATGGGCTCGTTTTAATCCAAGATAAAAGGGATATACCTTTCTCGTTAACTCTAAATGACCTGAATTTGGCTCTTGCTGAAAAGATCTTTCAAGATGGAGCATGCATCAAAAATACTCACAAGTTCTGGAACACCATTGGAAAAGAGTTTCCGTCATATCCCATCCGTGTTTTAGGACCTGCCCCTACATCAGGAACTTACGAGGTCCTCATTGAAAAAATTGTGACATCCTGTGGACCTCATTTAAGACGAGATGGGGCTTATATCGAAGCTCCTGCCAATGAAAACCTAATTGTGCAAAAAGTCCTTCACACACCTCAAACTATAGGAATTGTAACTTTTAGCTTTTATGACCAAAACAAACATCGTCTTAACGCCTTTTCGGTCAATGGGAATTTTCCATCTTTTGAGTCAATCCAAAAAAGAACCTATTCATTAAGTCGGCCGCTTTTCCTTTATATAAAAACCAATGACCTTTCCCGTCACATAGCACGTCTTAACTATGTCTTTGAATTTCTTTCACAAAGAGCAAATGGAGAGGAGGGGTATTTAAGTGAAAAGGGATTGATTCCTCTTTCTCCTGAAGAGCAAGAGACGATGCTCAAGCGGGCTCAAAATCTTCAGATGGAGATTCCTTCATGAGATTCTTGTGGGTTGAGCGATGTGTTCGTTTATTTTTCTTGCTCTGTGCCTTTGGGTCCGTGGCTGTAACCATTGGAATTGTAGCATCTCTCATTGGAGAAGCCCTGCGCTTCTTTTCAAGGGTGTCTCCTATTGATTTCCTTTTTGGGCTCACCTGGGCTCCTTATACGCTTCCTACAGGAGAAGTCTCCGGGTTTGGTGCAATCCCACTTTTTACAGGAACAGCCCTTATCACCTTGGTTGCAATGGCTGTTGCGATTCCCTGCGGTACCATGATTGCCGTCTATTTATCCGAGTATGCGACAAGTTCCGTGCGCCAAATCTTCAAACCTCTCCTTGAAACGTTGGCTGGTATTCCAACTTTGGTCTATGGTTTCTTTGCAGCAACAACGTTGGCACCTATTTTAAGAGAAATCGCGGGATTTTTTCAAATATCTATCGCTAGTGAAAGTGCTCTGAATGCAGGACTCGTCATGGGAATCATGATTTTGCCTTATATGTCCTCTCTGTGTGAAGACGCCCTCCACCGATTACCAACAAGCCTCCGGGAAGGATCTATGGGCCTTGGAGCGACATCCTCCGAAACCATTGTGAGGGTCCTCCTTCCCGCTGCCTTTCCTAACCTTATGGCGGCCTTTCTTCTTTCTCTTTCTCGAGCCATTGGTGAGACCATGATCGTTGTTATGGCCGCAGGCCTCGCAGCTAATTTAACCTTCAATCCTCTCGAAGCTGTCACAACTGTTACGGTTCAAATCGTCAACCTCCTGACAGGAGAGCAAGAGTTTGATAATGCAAAAACGCTGGCTGCCTTTGGCCTTGGATTTGTGTTATTTATTCTAACTCTTTTTTTAAATATACTCGCCTTATATGGCATTAAACGGTATAAGAGGATTTATGGCTAAAAAACTTCCCCCCACATCAAATGACAATAAAAAAATCCATATCGAGGTTGAAAGTTGGAGGTGGGAAACAAGCCCTCGTCGATTGACCTGGAAACATTGGCTAGCTATTGCTCTTCTTCTAGCCGTTGCTATTCTCTTTGCTTTTGGCTTTTTAATTGTTGCGGGAGTTGTGCTTATCGTTGCTATTGTTATTAATACTGTCTTCTTTCTTCTTAAGAAGCTCGCATGACAAAAATTCTTAAAAAGCGCCACAGAAAAGAAAAATGGTTTCGCCGCATGGGACTCATAAGCCTTGCTTTGGCCCTTCTTTTTTTGGGAGTCATTTTTGGTGACATTTTTTACAAGGGGTACCCCGCTTTTTTAAGAACTGAAATCTTTGTAGACAGTGGGAGAAATGATCTTTTAAATCCTCATGCCCCCTATCATTTTAATAAAGGAATCCAGTGGATTATAGCATCCGATGATGTCGATATGTATATGAAGCACGGACACCAAGGAAAACTGTCACAGAATCAAATTCAAGTGCTTGAGAATCTGAAAAAGAAGGACCAAATTCGCCTCACCTTCAATTGGGGCTTCTTTACCCATTCCGATTCTCGTGAGCCAGAGTTAGCCGGAATTTGGGGAAGTTTATGGGGATCGCTCTTGACCCTTATTGTCACCTGTTTAACAGCCTTTCCTTTAGGTATTGGGACAGCTCTTTATCTCGAAGAATTTGCCCCAAAAAATAGGCTCACTTATTTAATCGAAGCTAACATCAACAATCTAGCTGCCGTGCCCTCCATTATATTTGGTCTTTTGGGTCTTGTTTTTTTTATCCATTTCATGCACCTTCCCCGACCCTCGGCGGTTGTTGGGGGATTGACCTTGGGACTGATGAGCCTTCCTGTTATTGTTGTTGCAACAAGAGCGGCCCTTTCTTCCGTACCCTCTTCGCTAAAAGAGGCAGCTCTTGGATTGGGGGCGACACCTCTTCAAGTTCTTTTTCACCATGTTGTTCCTTATGCGCTTCCCGGGATTATGACGGGCGTCATTTTAAGCTTTGCAAGAGCTCTTGGAGAGACCGCTCCCCTTCTTATGATTGGCATGGTTGCTTTCATTGCAACCCCTCCCTCTTCCTTTTTAGATCCCGCGACTGTTCTTCCAGTTCAAATCTTTAATTGGTCTCGAAGTCCCGAATTGGGATTTATTGAAAATACGTCGGGTGCTATTATAATTCTACTTGTTATGATATCCTTTTTTAATGGGATTGCTATTCTCATCCGCAAAAAATTTGAGTCGTAAAATGACCTTGAAGATTAATGTTAACCACTTGAATCTTTTTTACGGCAATAAACAAGCGCTCTTTGACGTAAGCTTGGGGTTTCCTGAATTTCAGACAACAGCTCTTATTGGGCCTTCAGGGTGCGGGAAAAGTTCCTTTTTACGATGTCTAAATCGAATGAACGACATCATTCCTAATGCCCATGTTGATGGGCAAGTGTTACTTGATGACAAAGATATTTATGCTCCCTCTGTAGATGTTGTTGAGCTTCGCACTCATGTTGGGATGGTATTTCAAAAACCTAACCCCTTTCCCAGATCAATATATGAAAATGTAGCTTACGGCCCTCGCATTCATAGCCTTTTCAAAAGTAAAGCTGACCTGGACCAAATAGTTGAAAAAAGCTTGGTTCGTGCTGGCCTGTGGGAAGAAGTGAAAGATCGGCTTTATCAACCCGCAACACGCCTTTCCGGTGGACAGCAGCAGCGACTCTGCATTGCCCGAGCCATCGCTGTGAACCCTGAAGTCATCTTGATGGATGAACCATGTTCAGCTCTTGACCCGATCGCAACAGCGAAGGTCGAAGAACTTATTGATGAATTGCGTGAGAGGTTTACGATTGTTATTGTTACGCATAATCTTCAACAAGCAGCCCGTGTATCACAACAAACAGCTTTTTTTCATAGTGGCTATCTTGTTGAAGCCGGAGAGACAGGAGCTCTCTTTACTATACCTCAAGATGCCCGCACTCAAGGATATATTACAGGACGTTACGGATGAGCGAACATATAGTTAAAGCCTATGACGAAGAGCTTAAAACCCTCCATGCTTTGATTCGACACATGGGTGAGCTTACGATTGATCAAATTCAAAAAGCCACCCAATCTATTGTAAAAAGAAAGGAAAAGCTCGCCCACGAAGTTATTGAAAAGGATTACCAAATTAATCTTTTGGAACTAAAAGTGGATGATCTAGCCATTCGAATTTTAGCTTTGCGTCAACCTGTTGCTTCCGATTTACGGATGGTCGTGGCTGCTCTTAAAATTTCAAACCAAGTCGAGCGTATTGCAGATTATGCTGCAAATATTGCAAAGCGAACCCTTCTTTTAAAGGATATGCCTCCTCTTCTCGCCGCTGAAAAGCTGTCAGATCTTGTGAAAATTCCTAAACGGATGATTGAACAAGCTTTAACTGCTTTTGAAACTCATAATGTTGAATTAGCCCTTCAGGTATGGCATATGGATCAAGATGTTGACGAGCATTACAATGCTTATCTCCTGGAACTTTTTGATGCAATGGTTTCAGATCCAAAAAATATCGGCCCCTGCACCCAACTTTTGTTCGCGGCTAAAAATATCGAACGCATTGGAGATCAATCCCAAAATATTGCAGAAGCTGTTTACACCATGGTAACAGCAAAGTCTTTTAAAGAAAGTGAACTCTTGAAAAATGTCCCTAAAGTCTGACTTTTTAACCATTCTTGATACACGAGGTTTCATTCACCAAGCAACGGACCTTGAGGGGCTGGATACTTTACTCACTCAAGAACCCATAACAGCTTATATTGGCTTTGATGCAACAGCCAGGAGCTTCCATGTAGGAAGTCTTGTTCAAATTATGGTTCTTTATTGGTTGCAGCAAACGGGAAACCGTCCTTTGGTTTTGATGGGGGGAGCAACCACAAAAATTGGGGACCCTACAGGAAAAGATGAATCCCGTAAACTCTTGAGTGAGGAAGAAATTCGGGAAAACATTGAAAAACTCTCAACCATTTTTAGCCGAGCCCTAACCTTTGGAAAGGGTCCAAAGGACGCTCTTTTGCTCAATAATGATGCATGGATTGATTCCTTAAATTATTCTTCCTTTTTAAGAGATTATGGGACTCATTTCACTATCAACCGCATGCTGACTTTTGAAAGTGTCCGTCTGCGCCTTGAACGAGAACATCCAATGACTTTCCTCGAATTCAACTACATGATTCTCCAGGCTTATGATTTTCTTGAGCTTTACAAGAAGTATGGATGTTGTGTCCAAATTGGAGGGGTTGATCAATGGGGAAATATAATAAATGGGGTCGAGCTTGTCCGAAGAGTGACACACAAAACTGTTTATGGACTTACAACACCGTTGATCACAACGGCTAGTGGAGCCAAAATGGGAAAAACAGCCCAAGGTGCTGTTTGGCTTAATGCGGATCTCCTCTCCCCATTTGAATATTGGCAATTCTGGCGTAACACAGAAGATAAGGATGTGGGACGGTTTTTAAGGCTTTTTACAACTCTTCCTCTCGACGAAATTGAAAGGCTCGAAAAATTAGAAGGGGCTGAAATAAATGAAGCTAAAAAAGTTTTAGCCGATAAGGCAACTGCCTTTATTCATGGGGAAAAAGCAGCCCAAGAAGCTCGTGAAACAGCTCATAAACTTTTTGAAACGACTCAAGCAAACTATCAGGAAAGTTCCCTTCCTACCCTTATGTTAACTCAAGAAGAACTAGAAAAAGGAGCCCCCATCCTTGATCTCTTCTGCCGACTGGGCTTGACCTCCTCAAAAGGTGAAGCCCGACGTTTAATAGAAGGAGGAGGTGCACGGCTCAATGATACTCCTATTCAAAATGAACTTTCTGTCATTACAGCAACTTCCTTTCAGGATGGCTCCCCCCTAAAGCTTTCGGCTGGGAAAAAGCGCCATGGGCTCATTACAAAACCTTAGTTTTATAATATATATCCTATAAGTTCTTGCTATTTATTATTTTTTATGATATTATAATAACAATAAATATAATTCTTATACGAATTTTATATAGGAGTACTGTAAAATGAACCGTTTTTATAAAATTTGTCTTCTGTTTCTTGCTGCAGGCTTTTTATCAGCCCCAACCCTGATGGCAGTTTCTACAGCAAAACAACCTTTTGCTGTATTTGCAGCGGATTCCGTTGCCAAAAAGAAAGTACATAACCATTGTGGGCCCAAGGGGACTGGTGTAAACGGCAGTGGTAAACCTTGCCATAAGAAGGCTTAAGTTTCCAGGTTAAAAGACAAAGAGTCTATCTCTATTCTTTTAAGGGCTAGATTAAGAAAATCTTCTATCTAGCCCCGTGTGTCTTTTTATTTATTCATTGGCCTGGCTTTCCGAGGAATGGCCTTCCGGGTCCAGGGGCGATCCCCTTGAAAATCATAAACATTTTTAAGATGAGGATCTTTTGCGGTCAGCCAAATCACATGCCCTCCCTTTCGCCAAAGATTATACCAATCAAGGGTAAAGTAAGCTTCAGGACACACATTTTGTTTGGGCTCTAGAAAAATATGAAGGGCCCCTTTTTCACACGGCTGGTTTTCTATGTCGTAAGAGATAAGGATAGGAATTGTTTGAAAAGACGCGCGACAAACACCATCTTGACACGCCATCGGCTTTATTTCTTTTGCTGCTACATATTTTTTCCAGGTTTCAGCTGTAAATTTACCCTTTCTCAGAGAACTCACGTACAGAAATTCGTTTTCATAGAGAGCCACGATTTTTCCTTGGCCATCAATCAAAAGGTGAGGGGGCTCCCCCAAAAAGCTTGCAAAAAACCCAATTCCTATAGATAGAATTCCCCATCTTCTCCAAGGTTGCTGCCAAAGGAATAGCCAGAGCCCTCCTGAAACGACCAAAATAAAGGATACAATGGGGGGGTGCCTAACGGGAATATTGGCTCCCGGCCAGGATGAAACTGTTGAGGCAATGGAAATTAAAAGTGTTAAAGACTTTTCAAAAATCCAAAGAGGTCCATCTCCTAGTCCAAATGGTGTCAAAAGACAGGTTAAAAGAGCAGAAGGCATAATCACAAGGCTTGTCAAGGGGACCGCCACTAAATTTGCCTCAATAGCATGAAGGCTAAATCGGTGAAAAAGGTATATGGTAAAAGGAAGGGTTGCGAGCGTCGCTAGGAGGGATGTAAAAGCAAGTCCTCCTCCGTAAACAAGGAGTTTACGAAACCTTCCTCCTTTAATGACCCAAAAAGCCACAGGATTTTTCCAAGCTTCATACCCAGCAATAAGAGCCATAACCGCTGCAAAAGAAAGTTGAAAGCTAGGCCCTAAAAGAGCCTCAGGGGTGATCATTAGGATAAGGAACGCTGCAAACGCAACTGTTCTCATGGAAAGAGCCGTCCGATCGATTAAAATAGCCCCCATAACACATGAGATCATAATAAATGCCCGTTGAGCTGGTATTCCAAACCCGGATAAAATAAGATAAAGGAGAGTCATCAAAACTGTCCCTAAGGCTGCAATTTTTTTGCTATTAAAAACAAGGCAAAGAGGGGGAATCAGGGCTACCCCTCGTCTTATAACCATAAACACAACTCCTGCAATAATGGTCAGGTGAAGACCAGATATCGCAAGAATATGGGCAAGACCAGAGTTGATAAAATCTTCACGAGTCTCCTCAGGGATGGCTGCTTTATCCCCTGTAATCAAAGCTGCTGCAATCGCTCCCAGTGGGAAAGACATATGGGTCAAGAAAAAAGCCGTAATCTTTTCCCTTCTTTTTTCAATGAGGTCGTCCCAAGAAGGAGAGTCCTTTAAAATTTCAGGAGAAGATAAGGCAAATCCAGTCGCTCCTAACCCATTAAAATAAGCTTGCCTTCGAAAATCAAATCCTCCAGGGACCGAAAGATCAGAAATAGGATTTAATTTAGCCTTGAGTCGAATAAACTGCCCCGGCCAAAGGCGTTCTCTTTTTCCCTTAAGGGTTAATCGAATTTTCTGAGGAAGTACTTCGGGTGTGTCCGCTTTAATATTTATTAGACTTAATCGTTGGTATAAGAACCCTTTTTGGGTGGGTTTTAACTCAACCTGACTTACCTTTCCTTCAATAGTGAGAACTGGCAAAGGATAGTGGAGCATGATCGTACCCAGATAATGGGTCCGCACGAATGCTGCAGAAAATCCAAGGGTGATCATCCCGCAAACGACAAAAACCACACGAAAAGAGCGGCTTATTAAGGACATAAAAAGAAAAGGAAAACACAAAATTCCCCACCAGAAAGGTGGCTCAAAGGGAAGGCTAAAATAAAGGGTAATTCCAAGCCCTAAAAGGACAGGAAGCCACACCGGCCAAAGGTGGTAGTCGTCATAAAAAAATGAAAGAATGTTTCTTTTTTGTTTATGCATTTTTTTTAACTTTTTTCTTATTTTCTATCAGATTAGATGAAATGAAAAGGATAAATATCAAGGCCACCGAAAAAGGCAGGAAGAAGAAACAGCGACTGAAAAGTTTTTCAATTGCCTCCTCTGATTCTCAATGACAAGATGTGATTCTAAATTTTTTAAAAGGAAGAAAATGTCTGTCATAGTTCGCTTTGCCCCATCTCCAACAGGATATCTTCATATTGGCAGTGCCCGAACAGCTCTCTTTAATTGGCTTTTTGCCCGTCACCATGGAGGGAAAATGTTGCTGCGAATTGAAGACACAGATCGGGTACGCTCGACCCTGGAGGCTGTCGAGGCCATCTATAAGGGTTTAGAATGGCTCGAGATCGGGTGGGATGAAACACCCGTTCATCAATTTGACCGCATGGAAAGACATGTTGACGTTGTAAAAGAACTTTTATCAAAAGGACTTGCCTATTATTGCTATTGCACCCCAGAAGAACTGGAAGCTATGCGGGAAGAAGCTAGATCCAAGGGCCTCCCCCCTCGTTATGATGGCCGGTGGCGAAATCGCTCCCCTGAAGAAGCCCCAAAAGATGTTACACCAGCCATTCGCTTCAAATCTCCTCAAGAAGGAAACACACTAATCCATGACTTTGTTCAAGGAGAAGTTAAAATCTCAAACGAACAGCTTGATGATATGATTCTTCTGCGGGCCGATGGAACGCCTACCTTTAATCTTTCTGTAGTCATTGATGATCATGATATGGGAATTACCCATGTTATTCGAGGAGATGATCACCTAACCAATATGTTCCGGCAATTTCATATCTTTAAAGCCATGGATTGGAAAGTCCCTCATTATGCTCATATCCCCCTCATTCACGGACCGGATGGAGCTAAGCTATCAAAAAGGCATGGAGCCCTTGGTGTCGAAGCCTACCGAGACATGGGTTTCTTACCTGAGGCCTTGAGAAATTACCTTCTCCGTCTAGGATGGAGTCATGGAAACGCAGAGATTATTTCAACAGAAGAAGCCATTGAGTGGTTTGATCTTAATCATGTGGGAAGATCAGCTGCTCGGTTTGACTTTGTTAAACTCACAAATTTGAATGGCCACTATTTAAGAGCAGCTGATAATAACCGCCTTGTAAACCTTGTTGTTCCTTTTATCGAAAAAAACCATGGACTTTCCGTCAATTCTGAAGGTCGCGATTTTTTACGCCGTGGAATGGAAGGCCTTAAACAACGAGCTAAAACCATGATCGAGCTCGCTGAAAATTCCCTTTTCTATATTCACCTTCCCACATTAGATGAAGCTGCTCAAAAAATTTTAAATGCAGAAGGTCTTCAGATTCTTAAGATCATTGAAGATTATTTGACAGCCCTTCCAGAAGTCTCCTGGACAGAATTGCAGCTGGAAGATTATGTTCGCGAAATTGCCGAAAAGAATGACCTAAAACTAGGAAAAGTTGCTCAGCCTATTCGAGCAGCTTTAACAGGCAAAAATGTTTCACCAAGTATTTTTGAAATTATGCACGTCCTAGGTAAAGATAAAACGTTAGAGAGAATCCGGCCTTTATTAAAGCCCTGATTTTCATACTAAAAAATTCACCTCATTCAAAATTAATCGTTAACTAAATTGATTGTTAAGGAAGTGGGTTGTATTATTTTAAAAAATGAGAGAAGGATTCCAAGATGACCAAACACTTTCTAGAAGAAGATCAAGAGCTTGCTCATCTTGAGCTCTCTCCTGGAACGCCAGGAGGATCGAGAACTGTTAATCTCCCTGTTCTTCAAGGAACTCTTGGCCCTTCTGTCCTTGACATCCGTAAGCTTTATGGGGAGACCACGTGTTTTACTTACGATCCAGGGTACACGTCAACCGCAAGTTGCGAATCTAAAATTACTTTCATCGATGGAGAAAAGGGGGTTTTATTACACCGTGGTTATCCTATTGAAGAGTTAGCTGATAATAGTACGTTCCTAGAGGTTGCTTACCTACTTATGGAAGGAGAACTACCAACGAAAGAGAAGTTTGACCAGTTCTCAGACAATATCACGTTCCATACAATGGTTCATGAGCAGCTTCGAAACTTTTACAGTGGCTTTCGAAGGGATGCCCATCCTATGGCTATTATGGTTGGTGTCGTGGGGGCTCTTTCAGCTTTTTATCATGACAGTTTAGACATACATGATCCTGAACAAAGAATGATTGCATCTCATCGCCTTATTGCCAAAATGCCGACCATTGCTGCGATGGCTTACAAGTATTCTGTAGGGCAACCCTTCATGTATCCCGGGAATGACCTAAAGTACGCAGAAAACCTCCTCCACATGATGTTTGCAACCCCGGCCGGCCCTTACAAAATCAATCCTATTGTTGCTAGAGCTTTGGATAAAATCCTCATCCTCCATGCCGATCATGAACAGAATGCATCCACCTCAACAGTTCGCCTTGCAGGATCAAGTGGAGCAAATCCATTTGCTTGTATTGCAGCAGGAATTGCTTGCCTCTGGGGACCTGCTCATGGGGGAGCTAATGAAGCTGTCCTCCATATGTTGAAGAAAATTGGCCACAAAGATCGAATTCCTGAGTTTATTAAACGCGCCAAAGACAAGGATGATCCTTTCCGCCTTATGGGTTTTGGTCATCGTGTTTATAAACATTATGACCCTCGAGCATCGGTCTTAAGAATAACGTGCCAAGAACTCCTAGAAGAGCTTGGATATAAGCACGAACCCCTTTTGGAACTTGCAAAAGAACTCGAAAAAATTGCTCTTGAGGATCCATATTTTGTTGAGAAAAAGCTTTATCCGAATGTAGACTTTTATTCAGGCATCATTTTGCAAGCCATAGGTGTGCCGACATCTATGTTTACGGTTCTTTTTGCTGTGGCTAGAACCGTTGGTTGGATTGCCCAATGGATGGAAATGATAGAAGATCCTCTCCAAAAGATTGGAAGACCCCGCCAACTTTATACGGGAGATACTCTTCGTCACTATATCCCCTTTACACAACGTGGAGCTTAAATGTTGGTAAGGTCGCCCGAAAAAAAACCACCTTCCTCTTTTGAGTCCCGATCTTCTTTTTCTACGAAAGTTGCCAACGATAACCTCCCTCCTCCTAGAATGATTATGGGATGGGTTCTTTTTGCTATTGGCATTCTTTTGTTTATAAGTGCCCTGATTTGGATATAACACACATCTCAAATGTAAATTGACTTTTGAAGTTTGGAACCCTATAAAATCCTTTATTTATATAATCTTAATTTTTCTAGGAGACTTTATGATATATATACGAAATTTTGGAGTCTTACTCCTAGCCATCAGCCTTCTTTTCACTGGTGAACTTTCTTATGCAAAGCATAAATCAGAAGACGATTATGGAAGAAAATCCATTTCTCGTGCGCTTAAAAAGGATGAAGCCCATAAGAAAAAAGCTCAAAAGAAATTGGCAAAAAAGCAGAAAAAAAGAGCTAAAAAGGAAAAGGCTCGTGAAAAAAAGCTACAAAAAAAATTAGAAAAAAAGAGAAAGAAGCAAAAAGCGCATGATAAAAAAAAGAAGAAGTTATCAAAAAAAGAAGCAAAAAAGCAAAAGAAACAGAAAAAATCATCCCGTCGTGGCGCTTCACGGCAAAAGAAAAACCCTCCCTTAATTAAAGTTCCTCAGGTCTACTTTGTGGAGGTTAAAGATCTTACAAAAGAACAAAAAAGAACAGCTGAAAGGTTATTTAACAAGGGCGAAGAGTATCACAAGAAGGGAATTATAAGGTTTTCCGACTCCGAATTAGGTCAAAATCCAACGTTTGATGAGTTTTTAGCCATTAAAAAGAAGGATCGCAAGTTAAAACATCCCAACCGCACGAAAATCCAGACATATTCTTACGAAGGACCAACGAAGAAGAAAAAAACAAAGTGGACTTTCCCCTGGTCAACTCAATGATTCATGAATAAATTTAAAAACATTTAGAAGAAAGCCTTGTTACCATTAACAAGGCTTTTTATTTTCCGATTAAATTAAAATTCTTTGTGTAAATCCAAATCCCATCCCATTAATTTTTTTTTAATCACTTTGTGATATAAATTAACTTAAGTAGTGTAGACCATTATTTAAAACAAAAAAGAACATTATTCAAAAAGAAAAATACAAAAAACAGGAAAGGAAAACATTATGAAAGTTAAAGATATTATGACTAAAGACGTAAAGTTTGTTAATTCAGGGATAACCATTGAAGAAGCCGCAAAAATTATGCTTGATAGGGATGTGGGATCTTTACCCGTAGGTGAAAATGATCGCTTGATAGGTGTCATTACGGATCGTGATATAGCGGTTCGAGCTATCGCAAAAGGCCAGAATCCTAAATCAGCAACTGTTAAAGATGTAATGACACCAAAGTGTCTTTACTGTTTTGAAGAAGATTCTCTTGAAGAAGCGGCTTCTAGTATGGGCAAAAACCAAATTCGACGTTTACCTGTTCTCAATGCAAACAAACGCCTGGTTGGCATTATTTCACTTGGAGATGTTTCTTGTAAGGGTGCTAAGGCTGTTGCGGGCGAAGCTTTGTGTTCTATTTCCCATAGCCCTCGAAAATGAGCGCATTCTAGAAACTCTAAGGAACTAGTCTGCCTTTTGCAGGTTAGTTCTTTCTTTATTATTTAAGTCTCATCAAATTCTTTTTTTGAAAATTCATGAGAATACTAAAAAGCCGATATCCTTGAGCTTGGGGATATCGGCCTTTGACAGTGTTGCTTTTAAGCAGCTGCTTTCTTTCGACCTTTCCTATGGGTTCCAAGACCTATGTCCCTTGCGATGCTACTGCGCCGTTTAGCATAATTTGGAGCTACCATCGGGTAATTTGCAGGTAAATTCCACCTCTCTCGATATTGCTCAGGGGTCATGTTGTAAGCAGTTTTAAGATGACGCTTTAGCATTTTTAACTTACGCCCATCCTCAAGACATATAATGTAATCGGAGTGGATTGAATCTTCAACAGCTACGGCTGGTTCTGACCGACCAGAGAGCAAAAATGATTGCCCCGAAGAAAGGGCACAAAGGCTCCGATGGATAAGTTGAACGAATCCAGGTATTTCAGCCGATGGCAAAGTGTTATTAGAAATATACGCAGATACGATATCTGCAACATACGAGGTTAACTCGAGTGATTCATTTCTTTCAGTCATGTTATTCCTTCCTTCTTTTGAATAATTTTTTTCTTATATTATATTTAAACATCATAATCAATAGATTTAACTTTATAACACCAAAAACTGTTCCACGTATGAATCTTATTCAGCAATCTTATTTTTTAAGCTTTCTCCATAATGTCGTAAGCTCATCTTGGGATATTTCTTGGAGAGAAATTCCCTCCTTTCTTACATAGGCTTTAAAATGCTTATAACGTTTCAAGAACTTTTTCAGCCCCAAATCTATAGCTTCTTCTGGGTCCAATCCACAATGCAAAGCAAGGCAAGTACATGCAAGGAACAAATCTCCTACTTCTTCCTTAAGAGCCATTTGTCGAGCCAAAGTATTTTCTTTATGGAGCTCAACAATAACCTCCTCAAGTTCTTCCTTGACTTTTCTTGCTGCTGCAAAAGGGGACTCCCAATCAAACCCTTCCTCTGCTACCTCTTGAAAAAGTCCATAAGCTCGCTTCAAAGAGGAATCTGAAGAATTCATAGGTTCCCTTTCTAGAGCCTAGAAGAGTCAATACATAATTATATTAACTATGTTTCGTCAAGGCTTAAATTTTTATCTGTCATTAAACATCGTTGGTTATGAGTTGAGAATTTAGCTGTAACAAAAGAAAACGTAAGGAGGCTTTCTATGTTTCAATTCTAGCTTCTCCTCGCGTTGTTCTTCAATCGGCGTAATAATTTGTCGATCCAGAGGTGTGTAACCCTATAAAATTAGCTCTTTCCTCTCTTTATCAGGGGAATTATTGCTTTCTTCCCAACGATCTTGTGGAATAATTAAAATTTAGGTATATTTAAAGCCTTAACAAAGGGAGATCCAAAATGAAAAAAATCTATTTAAGTCTGTTACCTTTCTTTTCTTTGACCATAGGCCAGCAAGGTTACTGTGCCGAGGAGCAAGTTCCTGTAACGACACCTGAAATGCCTTCTATCCAAGCCTCATCAAACTTTACCTCATCTCAACGCGCTGAGATTGAGAAGCTTTTGGCGGGTTATCTCGCGAAACACCCAGAAGCCGTGACGAACGCTCTTGAAGCCGGGATGGCCCTCAAAGAGAAAGAAACAACAGCTAAAATGGAAAAAGCTGTTGCGACGCATAAGGATAAAATCTTTAAAGATCTGACAAGCCCAATTGGAGGAAATCCAAAGGGAACCCAATCTTTGGTTGTGTTTATGGATCCCTATTGTGGGTACTGTAGAAAATTCCATACTGAGTTGGTAGCTTTATTGAGTAAAAATAAAGATGTGAAAGTCATTTATAAAGATATTCCTATTATGGGCCCTGACTCTATTATGGCCATTAAAGCAATGTTGGCTGCAAAAGAGCAAGGAAAATATGACCAACTTCAAAAAGCTGTCTTTTCCGCAGATAAACACTTAACAAAAAGGCAGCTCATAAAGCTGGCAAGCTCTGTTGGAATTGATCCAAAAAAGCTTCAAGTGGATATGAAAGCCAAAACCGTCCAAGCGCAAATTGACAAGACCCTTGACCTCGCTAAGGAACTTGGAATTAATGGAACTCCAACTTTAATTGTGGGAGAAACCAGAGTTCTTCCAGGTTATGCAAAAGCCGACGACTTAAATAAGATGCTGAGGGAAGTAACTTCCGCATCTGCAAAGGATCAGAAGGGGTCGGCTCAGCCAGCTTCTTAAATAGCGTTGTGATAAGAGAAAGAAAGGAGCCATAGAGCTCCTTTCGGTTTTCATCTTATTCAAAGGCAAAACCAAAAACCTCATGTAAACCTTTCCAGTTTCTCTAAATTTAGAAAATACACGCCCGTAATATTGATGAGGGGGGTGTGAGAATGTCTCCTTGAGTATATAGGCTTCTGTATATGTTTTTCACAATCAGTTCTTCTCTAATTGACCTTAAAACATAAAGAGGAGTAAGAAGGTTTCATGAATTCCCTTAAGATTTTAAGAAAACGCCTTCTTTATCAAAGTCACCATCGAGGCATGCGAGAGATGGATTTTCTTTTGGGTGGATTTGCCCATAGATACCTTGAGTCGATGGATGAGGAAGAGATGAAACAATTCGAAAGCTTTCTTGCCATTCCTGATCAGACTCTCTACGGTTGGTTTTTTGAAAGAATCCCCTTTCCCGAGGATGCTCCAAAAGTTCTTATTAAAATGATTCAAGATTACTTAGAAAATTTATGATGTTTCTTCCTTCATTAATACCCCCTGCTCTTCTCACCCATGTTCCTGATGGTTATGATACCCTTCTCTTAACCGAGCTTTCTCATAGAGAAGACCAAGTTGTTTTTATTGCTCGGGATGAAGCTCGTGCTTTAAGGATCAAAGAACAACTTGCTTTTTTTGATCCTTCTCGGACGCCCCTTTTTTTCCCAGGATGGGATTGTTTGCCTTATGATAGAACATCTCCCCATCCCGATATTTTAGCTCAAAGACTCAATACTCTTTCTTCTTTAACCTCTCAAAAAAAGCCCTATCTTTTAATTACAACCATTCAAGCCTTCTTACAAAAGCTTCCCCCCCAAAAAGCCTTTCAGGGACGCCTGTGGACCCTTAAAGTTGGTCAGGACGTAAGACACGATGCCTTCCTGGAATTCCTTTTGAAAAATGGCTATGTGCGACGGGAAAGTGTCCGTGAATGGGGGGAATTTTCTGTCCGGGGAGGGCTTCTTGATTTATTTCCTCCCGGATACTCAATGCCCTTTCGCTTGGACTTTTTTGGATCAACATTAGAAAATCTCAGAATTTTTGACCCCCTTTCCCAGGTTAGTACGGGAAAGGCCGAAAGTTTAATTCTTAAGCCCATGGGAGAGATAAATTTAACCCCTGAAACCATAGAACGATTTCGAAAAGGTTACAGAGACGCTTTTGGAATGCCAGATCCTAAAGATCCTCTCTATCTCGCCATTTCTGAAGGACACCCTTACGCAGGGTATGAACATTGGCTCCCTCTTTTCTTTGATCATTTAGACACCCTTGCAGATTATACTCAAGGGGCCTTCTATTGTTTAGATGATCAACTTGATGAGGCCCGCAAGGCTCACATCAATCAAATTCAAGATCACTATCAAACACGTCTCCAGTTTGAATCCCTCGAAAAACAAGGTGTGCCTTATCATCCCCTTCCTCCTACCCGGCTTTATATCTTGGATGAGACTTGGGAAGATCTCATTCCTCCCGCCAAAAGAATTATCTTTAGCCCATTTTCCCGCCCTCATTTTAAAGGGCATACGCTTGATATGGGGGGAAAGGTGAGCCCTTCTTTTGCAAATAAGCGCGTTTCCCAAGAAAATGTATTTGAAGCTGTTAAGCAAACACTACAAGCTTATGAAGCTGAAGGGACTCGCGTACTTATTGTGGGAGTAACCCATGGATCAGCCGAACGCATAGCTCATATTTTAGAGGAGCACCACTTTGCTCCTCTCAGGCGTATTGAAACTTTTTCAAACCTAATAAGTGAAAAAACTCCGGCCCTTGCCGTCTTTGAAATGAACCAAGGATTTCAAGCCCCTGGCCTTGTGGTTATCACAGAGGAAGATATCCTTGGAGAGCGCATGGGGCGTCCCCTCAAATCAAAAAAGAGAGCCGACCTTTTTATTCAAGAGGTATCGAGTCTTCAGATTGGTGACTTTGTCGTTCATGTAGAACATGGAATTGGCCGTTATGAAGGTCTCAAAACCCTTGATGTGGGGGGCTTTCCCCATGATTGTCTTGAAATTTTTTATGAGGGTGGGGACAAACTTTATCTTCCCGTTGAAAATATTGAGGTTCTGTCCCGATATGGAGCGTCAGATGCCTTAGTGTCCTTGGACAAATTGGGAGGCGTTGCCTGGCAAGCCAGAAAAGCCCGGGTTAAAAAACGCCTCAAAGAAATCGCGGATTATCTTTTAAAAATTGCGGCTTCCCGTAAGCTTCATCAAGCAGACATCTTTCAACCACCGGTTGGAGCTTATGACGAATTTGCAGCTCGCTTTCCCTATCCCGAAACAGAAGATCAACTTTCCACGATTGAGGATGTCCTCCAAGACTTAATGGAAGGCAAGCCTATGGATCGCCTTGTTTGTGGAGATGTGGGATTCGGAAAAACTGAAGTTGCCATGAGGGCTGCTTTTGTGGTTGCCTCATCCGGTAAACAAGTTGCAATTATTGTTCCTACCACCCTTCTCGCCCGCCAACACTATCAATCTTTTATTTCCCGCTTTAAGGACACAGGGATTAAAGTTGCCCAACTGTCACGTCTCGTTAAACCTAGGGAAGCGGCTCTTCTTAAGGACCAGCTCAAAAATGGAGAAATTCAGGTTCTGATTGGAACTCATGCCATCCTTGGCAAATCAATTAGCTTTCATGATTTGGGCCTCCTTATTGTTGACGAAGAGCAACATTTTGGGGTTGCTCAAAAAGAAAAGTTAAAAAACCTTAAAAGCAATGTCCACGTCTTGACTCTCACAGCAACACCTATTCCGAGAACCCTTCAAATGGCCCTTTCTGGGGTAAGAGACATGAGTTTGATCACAACCCCCCCTCTTGATCGTATGGCCGTTCGTACATTCGTCCTTCCTTTTGATGGGATGGTCATGCGAGAAGCTATTTTAAGGGAGCAATTTCGAGGGGGACAAACCTTTTATGTTTGCCCTCGGATTGCAGACTTGGACAAAGTGGCTGAACGCCTGCGCCAATTTGTCCCAGAAGTTAAGTTTGCAGTCGCTCATGGCCAAATGTCCCCAATTGCTCTCGAAAATGTCATGTCCGATTTTTATGATGGAGTCTTTGATGTGTTGTTGAGTACGAATATTATTGAATCTGGTATAGATATCCCTCGTGCCAACACTCTGTTAATCCATCGTGCTGACCTTTTTGGGCTTGCGCAACTTTACCAACTACGAGGGCGAATCGGCCGAGCTAAAGTAAGGGGATATGCGTATCTCACCTATCCTGCGGGGCAGCCCCTCTCCGCTGAAGCCCAAAAGCGACTTGAAGTCATCCAATCTCTCGATACTCTTGGAGCAGGATTTACGCTTGCTAGCCATGATATGGATATTCGAGGGGCTGGAAATCTTGTGGGTGAAGAACAATCTGGTCATATTCGAGAAGTCGGTGTTGAGTTGTATCAACATATGCTTGAAGAAGCCATTGCTTCCCTTAAAGCTGAGAAACAAGGAGAAGCTTACACATCGCCGGATTGGACTCCTCAAATAAGTCTTGGTCTTTCCGTCCTTATTCCTGAGAGTTATGTAACTGATTTAGGCTTACGCTTAAGCCTTTATAAACGCTTAAGTGATCTTACAACTCGAGAAGAAATTGATCTTTTTTCTATAGAACTAGTTGATCGATTTGGTCCTCTTCCTGAGGAAGTTCAAAATCTTTTAGAGGTAATTTACTTAAAATCCCTTTCTCGCCAAGCAAACGTGGATAAAGTGGAAGCTGGTCCAAAGGGAGTTCTGATAGGCTTTTATCAAAATACATTTAAAAACCCCGAAACATTGATTAACCATATCGCTGATCAGAAAGGAACTGCAAAAATCCGCCCAGATCAAAAAATTGTTTATATAAGATCTCTGGGCTCCCCTAAGGCTCGAGTCAAAGAAGCTCAGAAAATCTTAGAAGATCTTGTAGCCATAGCAGGGTAAATTTAGGGCTTTGAGAATTCGTGATTTGATGTATTCCAATTCGATATATTCGCTTCATTGGTTCAAATAAGCATGTATAGATACGCTATAACGTAGTTTCTCCAATAGAAGTCTCGTGGGGCTAAATTTTGTCAAGAAAAAGGCGCCTTTTACGGCGCCTAAGAAGTTTAAAGATCATGTTCTTATTATTATCTCTTCAGTCTTAGCTGAAGAGTGAACCTCGGCTTTAGTACTTTAAAATTAGGATATCAACACGTCTGTTATGGGCATCTACCTTTGGGCCAGGAGTTTCTCCTTCTGCCTTTATGGCAATAAAGTGAGGAGAAACACCTCTTCTAATAAGCTCTTTCTTCACAGCCATAGCGCGATGCTTTGAGAGCTGCTTATTATGTTTCAGATCTCCCTTCATATCTGTTCTTCCAACAAGAAGAATGTGGTGAGCATATTTCATTTTCTGAATAATTTCAGCAACCTTATCAATAACCTTTATGCCAGCTGCTGTAAGGTGGAAGCTATTAGATCGGAAAAATACCATGTGGGAAG
Organism: Alphaproteobacteria bacterium; assembly: GCA_027459605.1. GTDB lineage: Bacteria > Pseudomonadota > Alphaproteobacteria > UBA9655 > UBA9655 > UBA9655. The sequence continues at coordinate 42,114 of DAIDHR010000003.1, read as the reverse complement.
GCTTCGTTTTTTCAACCCCACCCATGAGCATTAGCTCAACATCGGCCATACCTTTATAAAATTCGGACCGACAGGTTGCTATATCGTCCTTTTGCCAATTTTCATCTTGTTCTTCAACCCAGCAGTCAAAATGGGCTTGAGTAAAGGCAGTCATTTTGGGAGCTATCTCGCGAGCACCCGACTTCAAAGCTCTCACCAAACGATGGCGGGCTTTCTCAAGTTCAGGAAGTTTGTCAGGCTCAATAGACCAACTCTCTAAATGGGTTGGTCCAACATTTTTTCCTTCTTTTGCATAAATTGCTTTGAGGTAATAATAATCTGCAGAATATTCGTCATACATTGTGTATTGTTCAATTTTACCAAGATCTTCATATTCTTTAGCAAGGGTTTTTGTAAACTCAGTTCCACGTTCTGCAGTATGTTCTAAAACTCTTTTGTGATATTCTGCACACCCTGTTACAGCCAACAAAGCGATAAAGGCGCATAACTTCATCCCTCGTGAAACAATTCCCTTTTTCATGCTTGACTTCCTTTCCCCTAACTCAGTCTTTAATTTATACAAAAAACATAGACTTACCTTAGCCCTTTTTCAGTCAGTCTCTCTTCAAGGCAAAACCGCTAATACACTTTTATTCCCTAAAATTTTTATCATTTAATCAGGAGATTAATAGAAAAATGTCTCTCCTTACTCAAAAAATGAAGCAAGTGAGGTAATTTTAACACGCTTGATCAGATAAAATGAAATCTGTTCACAAGAAGTATTAAGTTTATTTCATCTACCTTAACTCGAGTTTAGAATAAAATATTATTTTTTCATTGAAATATAATAAGCTAAAGTCATTACAAGGAGCTCTGCTCCGATGCAATTGTAAGGCATTCGAGCGGTTTTTATCCAAAATTCAAATTATGTTAACGTAATTTTAAAAATTCTTTGTGATACTGTTTCTTATCTATAGAGTAGTGTTGCTTTACGATAGTCTATTTGAAAACCCTGGAGGAAAGGAAAAAAGATGAAATATATTTTAAATAACATTTGCCTGGCCCTGCTCGCCTTAAACTTTATGGGAAGTCATGTAAATGCCAGTTGTGACTGCCAGCAATGCTACGATGCAGGCTGTGGATGTATAGGCGGTAGTGCCTGTGTTTGTCAATGTACAGATGCTAATAAAAACTTCATACCTAAAAAGAAACGGCCAAAAAACAAATATCAATACTAATTATTCCACAAGTAAGTTCATAATATCTCGGTTTTTAATGACAAAAAATAAGGTAATAACCGTCATGAGAATGAAAAAACAGAGAATTATCCCAATGTTCCGAAAGGATCCCTGGTAGAAATAACCAACGAGCTGAAGACTAAATGCAGAGAAGATAAGCCGCCCCCCTTGGAGAAGGGCTGATATTTGCCCCTTTGCTTCTGGCATAAAGTTCAAACACAAAGGATAAAGAATCGTACTTGGAATAATCTGCCCAATAATGAAAGGAAGAAAGGCCATCGTTATAAGAAGTGGATGAGGGCTATTCAAGAAGGAGACCAAACCAATAGCTAGTAATCCTACAATAAAAATTTGACCTGAGATGTAGAGCATCTTCTTTTGGTCATATCTGTTGACAATTAGGCCGAAAAATAAACTTCCCAATGCAAATACAAAGGCCAATGCACCTTGGTAATATCCAAAGTGAGGGAGACTTACCCCTAAAGCTTCCATGTAAAGTAACGGGGACATACCAACAAAGATCCAATAAGGGACAAAATTAAAAACAAAATGCAGCATCAAAAGGACCAGAGGTTTTGATTGAAATAAAGGGACATATCCCCGAAGCGAGAAACTTTCCTTATGCTTGGGTAATTTGTGATGGGGGATAAAAAGCACAGCCATCATGAATGCTGTTAGCCCCAAAATGAGAAGGGTCATAAAATTACCCTGCCAATGGAAGTAGAGGGCTATATAGCTTCCTAGGACAGGAGCAAAACCTGCCGAGACATTCATAAGACCATTCAGTATTCCAAATATGGACTGCTGTCTCTTAAGAGAATAGGAGTCGGCAATAATTAAAAAGGAAAGAATTGCTGGAGCTGCAATGCCTACGCCTTGTAAGAAACGGCCAATGAGAAGGAATTGATAGAATGGGGCCCATAAACAAAAAATGCTACCGATGGTAAAGGTCATGAGGCCAAGCAATATAATTGGTTTACGTCCATAATGATCAGCCAGACTTCCAACAAAGAACAAACTCAAACAATATCCTGCAAAATTAACCGATAATAAGGCCTCAACCAAAAATGGTGTGAGACCAAACAGATTTTGCAGCTCAGGAAAGCTCGGGACAAAGAGATCGAATTCCATCCCAGCTAATAGATCCATAAGAATGATGGTCGCAAAGACCATACTTTTGGCAAAAGATTTTTTCAGCATTTGACAAACTTTTGCATAAATGAGCTATACTCTTCGCCTTTCAAGGTTCGTCTTCGTTGCCTTCGCCTTCGCGGAGGTAGGCTCTTCGGGTCTCACGCTCTGTCATGTAGGTTGACTACGCTTATCGCGCTCGCCCTCGGGTGCCTGCCCGAAAACTCGAAATCCTTTGAGTATATGGGCTAGGAGAGTCCTCTTCAAAAAATCGACCATGGAACCCAAAAGGAATAAAATGAGGAGCTTCTATTCTAGCAAGTTCCTTTAGCTCTTTCGCATCAAGAATTAACAGGAATGACGTCTTCTCCTTTAGGTTATTCACAATAGTCAGAATGACGCCATCATCCTCAGCTTTTGCTTGAGGATGAGGGATGTATACGGGTTCACCAGCATAAAATCCTTCTCGGAACCAAGTGGTATTTTTAGCTTTAAAATGATTGTATTTGAGAATGCCGTACCCGTTGGGGTGAATATGAACAGCATAGAAATATTGATACTCTTTACCAATCCTAGAATCATTAAGACGGGGAAATTCAAAATGCTCATGGGTGACTTGATATACGTTTGTTTGATTCTTTAAACAATCAATCTCCAATCGATACAACTTATTGTTAGGGTTTTTTATAAAAGGATACTTGTTAACATTATAAATGATGTCTGCATCAGGATAAGCGATGAGGTCGACAAAAATTTTATTATCTTTTTCAAAGCCATTGATGTGATGATAAGAAAAGAATGGTTTAGTATAAAATGTCCAGAATTGTCCTGATTCTCTATTAATGACATAAATTTTTGTCGGCTCATTTTGGTACCAAGAGAAAGCCTTAATAAACCCATGGGCTATGTCCTTAGGATCTTTGGCACGAAAAGGATAATCGACAAGTACAAAATATTTTCCAGCAAGAGAAAAACTATGCATGTAAGAAATAGAAGATACGGGAATAGATGAGACAAGCTGCCGGGAGTTCGAATGAGGTGAGATCGAATAAATTTGATAAGCTGTTTCAAAGAGTCCAATCTTAATAAGAAAGTTCCACATAGCTTTAGTTTGAGGGTCCTCTAAGATGTGAGCCGACTCAAAGCTGTAGTTTTTGGGAAGGTCATCGTCATAATCAAAAGGACCTTTTGTATCAAGGCTTTTGCTAATCTCTACCGGCAAAGGAATTTCTGTCATAGCCACGCGATGATTATTAATCTTTGAAATGGTGACATTTGCGTTTGTCACCTCTTCATTTTTAACATCAAAGAGGAAATCTATAAGAGAAAATGGATCTGTTTTCGGCTCTTGAGCAAAGCCAACAAAATCAAACTCTCCAGTCGTTTTAAACTTTTCATAAGCTGCAGATCTAAGAAACTTACATGTGTAAAGAACTCGCCCATTGTTAATAGAAAAAGCATGTAATTTTCCTAAACCATCAAACCAACTTTTAATCGAGCTTGTTTTAGTTCGTATGAGCCCTGGCCCATTTCTTACAAAATCTCCTTGCAACCATTCAGGAATTTTTCCATATACTTTAAGGTCAACATTTTCCATCTCTTGTGTATTTTGAAACATATAGAGCGGAGACATCTCGGGAAAAGACGTGTGGTGTGACGTCTTCTCTTGCTGAGTCATACACCCTACACAAATAAAACTAATTAAAAGAACGGAAATTATTTTTCCCATATTCGTTGACTCCCTGAATCTAAAGTTGTTAACCAAACTTATCATATTTATTATGCTATACCCATCGGACATGAAGTTATTGTTTTTCATTTCACAAAATTGTCATCCCCGCGAATGCGGGGATCCTAGTACACCTGGATTCCAGCTTTTGCGGGAATGACGCTGGGTGTTTGTTAAACACGGTAACTTAACCATACTTAAAAGAATTTAGACTATTGAAAGCCCCTATAATACCCCAAGAACACTCTTTAATTTCTGCTTCCCCTATCAATTTTAGGGCTCATGTGTGCGGGGAAATTTTAAAGCAAGGCCAGAAGCTTTAAGCTTATCAAAGAGATATACTCTTTACCTTTCAAGTTTTGCCTTCGTTGCCCCCGCCTTCGCGGGGCAGGCTCTTCGGGTCTCGCTCTCTGTCACGTATTTCAATATGCTTATTGAGCTCGCCCTCGAGTGCTTAAGCGAAAACTTGATAAGTGAGAAAAGCTATTTTGCCCCTTTATTTAGGTACTCTCGAAGACCTTTACCGGCTTTAAAAAAAGGGACATGCTTTCCTTCAACTTCCACTTTTTCTCCCGTCCGAGGATTTCGGCCAACTCGCCTTTCCCGGTATCTAACTGAAAAAGCCCCAAAGCCTCGCAACTCGACTCTGTTTCCCTTCGCCAAAGCTGAACTTATTTCAGAAAATATGACTTCAACGGCCTTTTCAACTTCCCTTAAGGACATATCCGAGAATTGCTGACTTAGTTTATGAATTAACTCTGATTTTGTCATTTTGTCCCTACGCCTTATTGCTTTTCAATAGTATACCTTTTTCTAGAGCTAATCACAAGCAGAAGTATAGCTTATCAATGATTCTATCCGCTTTAAACTGATGACGAAACCACGTTCTTTGGCGTTTGGCATATTGAAGAGTATGAAGGAGGGTCAGGGCTTTTGCTTCGTCCCAAGAACACTCCCCTTTTAAAAACGATCCAATCTCTTGAAGGCCAATGGCTTTCCTGGCCGTAAATGAAGGGAAGAGAGCTAACAAAGCTTCCACCTCCTCAAGAATTTCTTTTTGAAACATTTTGTTAAGGCGACGGACAATTCGGACCTCTAACTCTTCCTTTGAAGGATTCAGTAAAATTTTTTCAAACCTATAAGGAAGTCGCGTTGGCTTTTGAGTATACCAGAAGCTCAGCGGCTTTCCGGTTCCATAATATACCTCAAGAGCTCTTAAAGTACGCTGTCGATCTTGTGGTTTTATTTTTTGGGTTAAAGCTGGATCAATGGACTTAAGCTCAGTATAAAGAGAAGTCTGCTCTCGGCTTTCAAAATCCCTCCTCAGTGAAGGATCAAGAGAAGGAATGGGAGATAATCCCTCGGTAAGTCCCTTTAAATAAAGCCCGGAACCCCCAACAATAATAGGGAGGCGACCTTCCTTATGACATTTTTCAATTTCTGAAACAACAAGAGAAAGCCACTTCCCTGCAGAACATACTTCGTGTGGCTGCAAAAACCCATACAAGCGATGAGGAATTCTTTGTTGATCTTCAAGGGAAGGCTGTGCAGTCAAAATTTCTAGGCCACAATAAACCTGAAGACTATCCCCGTTCAGGATGACCCCTTTATTTTCTTGAGCTAACTGAGAAGCAAACGCAGACTTTCCACTTGCCGTGGGGCCTGCAACAATAATAACCTTATCCAAAGCTGTGCAAAATTCCGATAATAGCCCCACTCATACAACTAGCAATGGTTCCTGCAATCATTGCCTTGATGCCGAGAGCAATAATTTCTTGCTTACGTTCAGGAACCATTGTGCCAATCCCTCCAATTTGGATTCCAATACTGCTAAAATTAGCAAACCCTGCAAGGGCATAGGTCATGATCAAATTACTTTTAGGACTCAAAATTCCCTTGGGAAGTTCTGCAAGACCAATAAAAGCTACGATTTCATTTAAAATTGTTTTTTTCCCTAAAAGAGCAGCCGCTGGAACAGCTTCATGCCAAGGAATTCCTAGAAACCAAGCGAGTGGAGCTAAAAAGTAACCTAAAAGAAGCTGAAGACTCATTGTCTCACCATTAATCCCTGGTAAAAGAGCTAACAAGGAATTGGCCAAGGCAACAATTGCAAGAAAGACAATTAACATGGCCAAAATATTCATAAACAAACGGACGCCATCAGATGTTCCTTGGGTAATTGCCTCCATTGATCCTGAAAATTGATAGGGTACGACAAGATGGCCCGAGGTCTCCTCACCCACTTGAGGGATTAATATGCGCGAAATTGTGATGGCGGCCGGAACACTAATGATAGATGCTGTGAGTATATGCGCAATTGGATCTGAAATAGTCCCCTCTAAAATCACGGCATAAACAACCATAATTGAAATGGATGTTGTTGCCATACCTGCTGTCATAACTGTGAAAAGCTCGCTTCTCGTAAATTTACCTAAGTAAGGCCTGACTAAAAGGGGGGCCTCCGTTTGCCCTAAAAACATTTTAGCGGCTGCACAAACTCCAAGAGCTCCTCCAATGCCAAGGACCTTCTGAAAAATGCCCGAGAAAAGTTTGACAATAAAAGGAAGAATCCGCCAGTGAAAAAGAAGCATGGCAATGGCACTAATAACAATCACCATGGGGAGGGCTTGGAAAGCAAAAATGAATGTATTGGAGCCTTCCTTTGCAAGGTAAGGGGAGTCGCCCCCTCCCAAATACCCAAAAACAAAACTTGTTCCTGCAACGGTAGCATCTTTTAAGGCCATAACCCCCCCTCCAATCCAGAGAAAGGCAGAGCGAACAATACCAAATTTCGTAACGATAATGGCAAGAGCAATTTGAATGGTAAGGCCCATGAGAGCGGCCTTAAAGTTGACGTGGCGTCGATTTTCGCTAAAAAGCCATGCTAGAAAGAAGAATAAGGCTAGGCCGGCACAGGCCTGAAAAACAAGCCCCATATTTTCCATTTGATCCTCCGCAAAGTGTGGTCAAATCACATAAAAGCGTGTATCCCTAAAAGGGGTTTAACTATTGTCATAAAACATGTTGGTTAAAGACGCCAGACCTATTATCATATTCGGTGAACTTTTTTGTATAGAACTTAATAACGCAAAGAGATAACCATGTTCGGGCTTGAGGGGATTCTGGGATTTGTGGGAGGAGCCACTCTTATGGGATCCTTTGTTTTTATTTTCTTTCAAAGAAAACTTGTACTTATTTCTCAAGAAAAAACACTTTATCAGGAACGGGCTAGCCGTCTGCAAGACATAGAAGCTCTTCTCATTAAACGAGAAGAAGATTTGCGTCTACAAGGTGAGAGAAATGCTGAACTTAGAACTGCTCTCCAGCGTACAGAGCAAGAAAGCAGGGACAAACTCTCCCTTTTTGAAAACATCCAAAAACAATGGGAAGATAAGTTTAAGGTTATCTCTTCTGAGGCCCTTTCCCTTACCAATAAATCTTTTTTAGAATTGGCAAAAGCAACTCTTGAGAAGTATCAGGAAGCAGCCCAAAATGATCTTTTGAAGCGACAAGAGACCATCTCCAACCTTGTAAAGCCAGTGACCGAATCTCTTCAAACAGTTGATAAAAAAATCATTGAGCTTGAAAAATCTCGAATGAGTGCATATGCCGTTCTGAAACATCAGGTAAATGAATTACTCTCTAGCCAAAAGCAGCTCAAAGCAGAAACATCAAATCTTGTCAATGCATTAAGAGCTCCTACTGTTCGCGGCAGATGGGGAGAAATACAACTTAGGCGAGTTGTAGAGATGGCTGGAATGGTTAATTTTTGTGATTTTGAAGAGCAGGTTTCCTCACCAGAAAATGAAGGAAAACTTCGCCCAGATCTTATTATTAATTTACCTGGTGGGAAAAAAATCATTGTTGATGCGAAAGCTCCTTTGGCGGCCTACCTCGAAGCACTGGAAGAAAAAGATGAAGTCTCCCGACAAGATAAGCTAAAAGACCATGCTCGCCAAGTGCGGGCGCACATCAAAGCTCTTGCAAAACGATCTTACTATGATCATTTTCAACCCGCTCCAGAATTTGTTGTTTTGTTTTTGCCCGGAGAAACTTTCTTTAGCGCAGCTCTTGAACAAGATCCAAGTTTAATTGAGGTCGGAGCAGAAGATCGTATTATTTTGGCTACTCCTACAACCCTTATTGCCCTTTTAAGAGCCGTTGCTTATGGATGGCGCCATGAGCACCTTGCTCACAATGCAAAAGAAATTAGCGAACTTGGCCGAGAACTTCATAAACGCCTTGCCGATATGGCAGACCATTTTACCCGCTTGGGAAGAAATTTAGGAAGTGCCATACAGTCCTATAACAACGCTATGGGAAGTTTAGAGCATCGGGTCCTTTCAAGTGCACGCAAATTTAAAGATTTAGGGTCTGTTCCAGAGGCGTCTGAAATTGCTTCTGTTGATTCTCTTGACCACACCCCTCGCGAGCTTCAATCACCTGAATTAAAAAAGGTCAGCTAACTATGAAACTATTTGCCTTTCTTTTCTCTCTGCTTTTACTGTACCCTGCGCAAGCTATTGTACAAGACGTTACCCAATCCTCACAATTAGGAATCAGTGTCACTCTCTATCCCCAAGATATGGCCCTTGTAAAAGAACAACGAAAGGCCTTGTTAAAAGAAGGGTCTAACAAACTTTTGATCAAGGATGTGCCTACTTCAATCATGATCGACAGTTTCTTGTTTCAAGTTCTTCCTCCTGCTCCCCCATTAAATGTCCTAGAATATACGTTTCAAGCCCCTGATATTACGCGTGAGAAGCTTTTGCAAAATTCAATTGGTGAAGCTATACAAATAAGGCCCACCCAATTAGAGCCAACGTCCCCAGTTGCAAAGCTTTTGGCGATCGATGGGGAGAACGTCATCGTTGAGTCCATGGGTACAGTTTTTGCAATCTCTAAAAGTCGGATCGCGTTTCCGCATCTTCCTTATTCACTTGTTTCTGAACCAATGATCACCCTTAAACTTATCAACCCAAAGGAAGGGGAATATCCTTTTGAGATAGGATATCTTGCCAAAGGTTTTTCATGGGATGCGGGTTATACAGTTACCGTTGACAAAGGAGGTATTCACTTAGACCTAAAAAGCTGGATTAACCTTCGCAATCAAAGTGGAATCAATATTAAAAAGGGGCACTTCAGTGTTGCGTACAAGAAAGAGCAATTTTACGATATTAAAAGGCTCATAAGTCTTTCAGATAAAGCTGTTAAAAACATATCTTGGATTTCCGCTCAAAATCTAACCCCTACAAAAAGTTTCCGTATTTACCCTAAAAATAATATTGTTGTTGATGAAGAAGGAGTTGTGATGAAGCCTACTGTGGAGACCTGGCTGTCTGTAAAAAATGATGCATCTCAAGGGCTTGGCGTATCTCTCCCTGAAGGAATTATTAAGGCTTTTCAAAGGACTTCTGATAATTCTTTACTTTATATTGGAGAGAATAAAACATCTGCAACCCCCATTGGGAAATCTTTAAGTTTACGTATTGGAAGTACAAAAGAAATTACAGCTGAAATGCGACAAACTGATTACCGAAAGCTTGGGAATCAAGTAGTTGAATCTGGATATCGCCTGGATCTAAAAAATACAACCCATTCTCCTGAACAAGTGACAGTCTTTCAAAATGTTCCCGGCGAATGGATTGTTCTAAGAGAAACACACACTCATGAAGAGGAAGAAAACCGCCTTAAATGGACAATAAATATTGCCCCTCAGGAAGAGGTTAGCCTTAGGTATCGGATCCGCATGAATATAGAATAAAAAAGCACCTTAAACCTTATGATTTTCATTCGCCATTTAGGAAGAGCCTTTATTAACTCGCTGCACGGACTTCAGCAAACTTGGAAAACCGAGATAGCCTTTCGCCTAGAGGTGATAGGATGTGCCTTTGTCGTCCCTTTTACTTTTTGGTGGCCGGCTCCCTCATTTAACAAGTATTTTGTAATTTTTTCCTTAAGCCTTATGATTATTGTTGAATTGATCAATACAGCTATAGAAAAGGCAAATGACGCATTCAAGAAAACTGAGGATCCTCTTATCATGTTCTCCAAGGATGCAGCATCTGCGTCTGTCTTTCTCTCAGTATGTTTGGTAGGGCTTTCTTTATTAAACTTAGTTTTCTTTTAAGATTAAGCAGATCAGGAACAGTCCAGTCTTACAGAATCTTTTTGATTTGGATGAAAAAAGTGACTTAAAGACTATGACTTTTATTTTATCATAAAGCTACTGACTCTTTTTTTTCTCAAGATCATCAGAGGAACGAGATGATAAGGGAAGCTTTCCTTTCCAAGTATTCGAAACTTCGCTCAAATTATCCTTTCCCCATTCACCCCATTCTTTTAAAGATCCCCAAGTTTGGGAAGCTCGAGTATTCATGTTAAGCATGACTTGGTTCCAGTAATGAGGGCTACTTATAGGCGGGGAGTTTTGAAATGGGAGGTCTTCTTCCAGTTTTCCTTGAGGTAAAACTTCAAATCCCTCATATGTATCATTTTGAGCAGCAAGCCCCATAAGTCCTTTTGCGGCTTGCAAAGTTGCTTCTGCGAAAACCAACAGTTTTTCAGCTTCTTCTTGTGAATCCTTAAAATTAGGCGTCTTATCCCAAAGTGTTCCCTCCGTAGCCAACCGGATTCCCTTTCGTTTTATGCTATTTACTATACGCTGCCAGGTTGTATCTTCCTTGTTAAAATTATCTTTGGTTTTCTTTAGAAAAGCCCATTTTACATGCACCATTTTATTAAAAAGCAGTAACGATAAGCGCTCGCAATCACTCATATTTGCATAGAGCTGAGTAGGGTTCTTTAAAGCACTCTCCTTACTTTCTTTTTCGAATTGCTCGGCTTCTTCCCCTAAAAGTTTTAAAATGTTGTCTGTTTCCTGTTGTTTTTCAAAAAGCTTTTTTAGAAGGACCGAATAGACTTCTATTTCTTGTCGCTGTTCATCCCAAACATTGTTTTTGTCTTGGGGTTTAATAATAACAGAATTACAAAGATGGCGGGCTATATGAATATTGTCCCACACAAGAAGATTAAAAAGGAAACTCTTTGGGGTAGGTTTATCTTCGGGATTTTTTTCTTCAAATCTTCTTTGAAATTCATTTGGTGGTTTCAGTTGCCAATCATAGAGATCCCAGTCTTGTGGATCGATAGATTGTTGCTTTAGGACAACTTTTTTATCCTCTTCCACCATCCTTTTCAGTGTATCTAGATAAGTGGTTACATTTAGAGGGGTCTGGCTCTTCTCATTCAATCGAAGAAAGGCGCCAACTTTTTCAATAAAGCTACTGGTTGTATCCCAGACACGCTCTAAGACACTCAAGCCCTTTTCGTCCATACAGTCATTAAAAAATGCCGCTTGTAGAGCATTGATAAGGTTTTCATATCTGTTTATCCGTACCATAATCTCTGCGGTTTCAGCTGTATCATTTGCTTCATTACATTTAAGTTTCAAAATTAATTGAGCCTGGCGTGCTTCAAGCAGAGCGTGATTCATGTGGTACAACTTAAGACGGCGGTTGTTCCATTTCGTATACATGTGTCTCAGATATTTCATATGCTCAAGGATTGGTTTCTTATAAGAATGGAAAGTTGTGTTATCTAAAACAAAGGCATACAAATCTCGTTCAATGACGAGGGAGTGCCAAAAATACTGGGCTATATGATGGGCCATGGCACCAGCTGAGTAATAGTCTTCTCTCTCCAATTTTCTAAGAAATTTGCCCTCATTTAATCGATCCCTATTATGCTTTTGGAACCAATTTATCCCAAAGCGCAGGCCAGAAAAGATTCGCTCTATTTTAGGAACAAAAAAGTCATACATTTCCCAAGGAAAGAGCTCTCTAAGGACAGAGTATGTTCCTTCTTTGACAGCTTTAAAAACCTTGGCCTTTAGAGCATCTTCCTTAGAAGAGATAAAGCGAGAGAGGGGATGAGTGAAAAGCTTATTTTCGTTTTGATTGAGGCTTGATGGATTAGGTGTTTTAAGAGACTTTTCATACGTCGAGATTAAAGAAGAGAACTCAGGTTGTTCTTGCAAGTGTTCACAAACTTCCGCTATTTCAGGTTGAGGGGCAGGATTGAAAGGAAGAAATGTTGGAAGGACTTCTTTTTCAGTAAATGTCCCTAAGAGCGCGAATATCGGTACTACCAGACCATTAAGCACTATTTTTCATCCTTCTTTGATTCTTTAGTACGAGTCATAGCGTGAAAAGTATCATCGTGTTTATGTGTAAGGCTCCAAAGGACGAAAAGAATGGATATTCCGTAACTTACGATAGCTAAGGAAGTTGACAGATCATATGTGGCCAAATAGTACGTGATACCGAGAGCAAATGAAACCCAAATTTCCGGACCAACTCTCAGTTTACGTCTATGGGACGGATTTTCCTCAAGAATTTTATCATGATACAAAACCTTACCTTGTAAGATCTTGTTTTCGTTCTCTAAATTGAGAGTTTTTTCTTGGAGCTTTTTAATTATCTCCAAAAGATCATCGTCTACTTTTAAGGCTTTAACTGAGAGGTTTTTGTTTGTTTCTTCTTCTGTTTTCTCAGTCTGCATTGCATGTGAAGAACTTAAAGAAATAAAAGATAAGAGCCCAATAAGAAGAGCAAAGAAGGTTTTTTTCATTTTATAAATCTCCCTAAAGTAGCACTTATGATAAACTCTTTTTCTGAAATTAGTAAAGGGAAGTTTTGAGAGCCTTTATTTGATTGAGGTTACTTACGAGACTATTTGTGATTGGAATAAGATCTCAGATCCTGTATTTGCGGTTCCTAAATTTTTTTATGAGTCATGCTCTCCCATAAAGGCAAACCCCCTTGATTTGGAAAAATGAACCGGGTAAGGTCGGCCGTGTGCCCGCTTGGTGGAATGGTAGACACAACAGACTTAAAATCTGTCGGTCGAAAGGCCGTGCCAGTTCGAGTCTGGCAGCGGGCACCACAAGTGACTTCTGTCCTCAGAAGAGGGGTGGTATGTATAAGGTTCTGGCCTCATTAAACAAAAAGTATCCTCTTTCCCATTATCCCTATTGACCCGCCATGGGAACCGCGTAGAATTTCAGAGTCTTGAGATATTATGCGCGGGTGTAAAGGCTTAAGGCTTTTCCGCAAAGATAGAGGAGTGAACATGGCAGCGACAAATAAGCACATTGTAAATTCAATAGTTTCTTCGTCCATTGGCAATGTTTTAGAGTGGTATGAATATACGCTCTATGCTTATTTTTCAACGGTTATTAGCACCCTCTTTTTTCCCTCAGATGATCGATTTGTTTCGATAATTTTAACGTTTTCAACCTTTGCGGTTGGTCTTGCAGCTCGACCCTTAGGTGGAGTCCTTTTTGGCTATATTGGAGATAAGTTTAGTCGGAAGAAAATGTTAACCATAACGATATTATTGATGTCGATCCCCACGCTTTGCATAGGCATCCTCCCCACTTACCAACAGATAGGAATTATAGCTCCTATTACCTTGGTCTTCATTCGTGTTGTTCAAGGAATTGCCTTGGGAGGAGAATTTGGCGCCTCCTGCGTTTATTTGTATGAGTCTGTTCCCCAAAACAAGCGGGGCTTTTTTGGTACCTTTGCTTTGACCGGTGTTGGAATGGGGCTTGTTCTCAGTGCCTGCACAATTTTTATTGTTGAATCCTGGGTTACGCAAGAAACTCTTTATGCTTATGCCTGGAGAATTCCTTTTTTTATAAGTGTTATCGGAAGTTTGTTAGCCTTTTATATGAGGCGTAATCTGTTAGAAAGTCCAGATTTCATCACGGTAAAGCAAAACCAAAACCTTGTTCGCAATCCCCTTGCCGAGCTTTTCCGGAGTCACAAGACGTCCCTTCTTAGCTTATTCGCCATTTTTCTGACAACTCAAATTTCCTTCTTTGTTGTCTTTATCTTTGGAAAAACCATGATGATTGATTTTCTGAATTATGATTCTCGTACAGCAGGGCTCTTTAATTTATTGACCATGGTGAGCTATACCCTTGCAACAATCATTTTCGGATATTTGTCTGATAAAATAAATAAGCGATTTATAATTCTGCTGGGGACAGTAGGCATTTTTGTCTCTGTTTCTCCTTTCATTCATTCTTTAGAAAGCGGGTTTTCCTCTCTAATATTTATCATGTCGCTTCTCTTGGGAGCTTTTATTGGAATGACCGAAGGGACACTTAATCCCGTTGTAGCTGAAACATTTCCAACCAATATTCGAGCAACAAGCGTGGCATTCTGTTGGAATTTTACATCCATTGCCTTTGGGGGTGTTGCCCCGATTATCTCGATGTGGCTTATTCAAAATACGGGTGGTGTAAATGCGGTTGCTTATTATCTGATGTTTGCCTGCACAATTACGATTGGAAGTATCCTTTACACGTTGATGAAGGTTAAAGCCTCAAGAGCTCCCGCCTCGATTCACAGTTGTTAAGGAAAAAATCTAGGGGAGTTTTTTTAGCGCTGTTGATACACTTCAATGATGAAGGGTGTCATTCTCCCTTGCCCAGGGATAATTAGGGTTTACTACATACACAAAGCCAAGTCCTGACCAAATCAGGGTCGGGTCCACAAGAAATATCTGGACTTGCGCCGGTAATAGCTCCCATTCATCCCCGAGACTTGCACTCTTCTTGACAATTTCTCCCAGCTTCATTGCTATTGCCCCCACAAACAACACGATAGCATTCGCCAGACTCGCATCTTTGTATTGCTTGGATAGGGGTTCCTATGGTTAAGAACACGCCTCCGACCATTACCTGTATTAAGTTTCCTTTCATTAAGGTCTCCTTTTCTTTCTTGAATAAAAGTTTTTTAAATATTTCGATTATATCGAACAATGTATTAAACTTTCTTTAAGATTTGATGAAAAAATGGACTTTGATTGGAATAAAAACCATCTCCCTCTGATCCATTGTTAAGGAATTTTTAAAAGACTTTCCATACGATCCTTGAAAGAGCAGTCTTAGAACATGAAAGGAAACTCCTCATGAATAAAAAATGTCTCAGACGATTGATCCTGAGTGTAGGGCTTCTCCTTGGTTTTAATGTGGGGGACCCAAGCGCAAAAGCAACCTGCAAGTGTTTCTTATCAGGAGTCTATTATTATCGGGGTTGCTCAGAAAAAGAGGAAGCTGGGGAAAATTCCATGGATTGTTCTCTTTTAAGGAATGGCAACCAACGTGGATGTCAGGTATTGATAACCAAGAAATTGTATAAATACTTTTGGGATAACAACCCATCCACAAAAAATCCTTGCAAATAAGGATATCTTATCAAAAGCATAGTTCATTTCTAGAATTTTCTTGAAGGTAAATTGGAATTGGCTTTAGAAAGCCTCTTCCTTTTTCTTTCCGTTTTATGATAAATAAACCCTTATGTATAAGGGGAGGGATATAGAGTGCCGTGGAAAAACACTTTAAAAGAATGGGGAGGAGTGACTCAACTTTTTCATTGGGGTATGTTTTTTCTAATACTAGGGCAATATACACTTGCCTATACAATGTTGGACTTGCCCCCATCTGACAAGAAATGGACTCTCTTTGGTTGGCATGAACAAATGGGGGTTACGCTATTTTTACTTGCTTTCCTACGTTTATGGTGGCGGGAGCTGAATCCGGTCCCGCGAGATTCTGAAAAGGCTCCACGCTGGGATGCCCTTCTTAGTAAAGCTAATATTTGGATCCTTTACATATTGCTGTTTTCTTTTCCATTGACGGGTTTTTTAATGACCGTTTTGGGGGGGCACCCTGTTAACTATTTTGGTCTTTTTACCATCCCCGCATTGATGGAGGGACCAAATATATACTCTAAGGTTTTTTTGACAGCTCATATTTGGATTTCTTATAGCCTTTATGTTTTTGTGGGCTTGCATATTTTGGGTGCTCTTTACCATCAGTTTATTGTAAAAGATGATATTCTTGTGAGGATGCTTCCTCATCCATAATATCTTCTTAAAAAGCTGTTGTTGAGAAGGTAACAGAGAGTTCCGCTCAGAGGGGTTAAAAGGACGGTCATAAAGGCAGTTCCAAGCCAAATGTCTATATAAGAAGCCCAGAGGAGTGTTGCTATACTAGCGAGGAGGGTAGCCCCCCAAACAAAGGGGAGGGGGGTATAAAACTCCTGAAAAAGGAAATACATAGCAATTCCATATAGGAATAAAATAATTAAACCCAAAAGGACTGATCCCAAAAAAGCTCCAATTAGAAATGAGAAAACAGCAATCTCACAAGCAAGTATTAAAAATACGGGCATTTTTTCTCCTTTCTCATAAGCATTATTATACATGAAAATGAAAGGAAGTCAGAGAGGTCTTCGATGAATGGTTTAAATATATATTTTCAATTTATTGCGTTAACGAAATTTTAGAATGAACTCATGATAATTTAATTATATTCTAGTCAATGAGGCATTCGATGGGTAATAAGCCGCTAGATCTTTTGTTTTCTCCTAAATCACTCGCCCTCATTGGAGCAAGCCCCAAAGAAAATTCAATGGGGAGAGCCCTTCTCGAAAATTTGATTAAGGGAGGGTATGAGGGATCCATTCTTCCAGTCAATCCCAAGTATAAAGATGTTTTGGGCTTTCAGTGTTATCCTAATGTGGCAACTCTTTCTTGGCCTCCTGATCTTGCGGTCATTTGCACGCCTCCTGCTGCTGTTCCTTTAATTATCGAAGATCTTGGGAAAAAGGGGACAAAAGCAGCCGTTGTCATCACGGCTGGTTTTGCGGAAGGAGAGCATGAAGAAGGGCGTCTTCTTCAAGATAAAATTGTAGAAATTGCGCGGACCTATGGGGTTCGAATTGTGGGGCCCAATTGCTTGGGAATTATGAACACAAATTCCAATCTGAATGCCACCTTTTCTCCTCTTCCCCCGAAGAAAGGAAAAGTGGCTTTTGTTTCTCAATCGGGGGCGCTTCTTGTGTCAATGCTAGAATGGGCCCATGCCATGGATATCGGTTTTTCAAAGTTGGTGTCTGTTGGAGGGCTCTGCGATCTTAATTTCGCTGATTATCTTAACTATCTTATGGATGATGAACACACTGAAGCAATTGTTCTTTACGTAGAAGCCATTTCAGAGGCTCAGCGGTTTTTATCGATTGCCAAAAAAACCGTCATGAAAAAGCCTGTTGCTGTGATGAAGTCGGGCCGGTTCCAAGAAGCAGCCCAAGCCGTTCGGTCTCACTCGGGCGCTCTTGCGGGAAGTGATGCTGTTTATGAAGCTGCTTTCAGGCAAGCAGGTTTAAACAGGATTTTCGAACTCCAGGCCCTTTATGATCTCGTTTTAACAATGAATCACCTTCCGACGCTTAAAGGAGAAAGTCTGACTATTTTAACCAATGGAGGTGGGGTTGGAATTTTAGCAACGGATGCCCTAATTGGATCGGGAGGGAAGCTCGCTCCTCTGTCGGATGAAACGCTTACCAAATTGAACGCGGTTCTTCCTCCAACTTGGTCTCAAGGAAATCCTATTGATATTATTGGAGATGCTCCGCCACAACGATATGTGGATTCTCTTGAGATTTTGATGGACGATCCTTTAATTGATACAATTGTTCTTATGCATTGTCCTACGGCTTTATCGCCAGCAAAAGATGTTTTTGAAGCCATCCTTGAAACGCTTAACAATCGAAAAAAGAAACATCCTGATATTTTTATGGTGAGCTTGCAGCAAAATATCGACAAAAAAATATTGGCTCAATTAGCTCACAATAAAGTTCCTATTTACCCTACTCCTGAACGCGCCGTTCGAGCTTATATTCATCTTTTACGGTGTGAAAATGAAAAGAAATTTATTGATCTTACGAAAGAAAAGCCTATCCTACCTAACCCAAAAGTTTCTCATCTTCTCAAGAGGCTTACCGAGAAAAAAGAACAAGAATGGCTTGACCATCACGTCATTCAGGAAATTCTTACGAGCTACGACCTCCCTGTAATCAAAACATTCATTGCGAGCTCTCCTCAGGATGCAAAAATCGTGTCAGGAAAAGTGGGATTTCCCTTGGTTTTGAAAATCGCCTCAAAAGATATTGTCCACAAGAGCGATGTAGGAGGTGTCGTCCTTAATTTGACCTCACCAAAAGAAGTTGAAGAAAGTGCAGAAAAGATGTTGAGGACAATCTCTTCCAACCTTCCAAAGGCCCGGATTGAGGGGTTTATTTTACAGCCTCTTGTCCCCTTAAATCATGGGTTTGAACTTTTTCTAGGAGGCATACAAGACCCAACATTTGGACCTGTGGTTATTTTTGGTTCTGGTGGAAAATCAGTTGAAGTTGTTAAAGATAAGGCTCTGGCCCTTGCTCCCCTTACAAAAAAGTCAGCTCTTGATCTTATTGAAAAAACAAGAATTTATCAGCAATTAAAAGGATATAGGGATCAAAAACCTATCCCCCTGAACCACTTGATTGAGTGCTTGATTAATCTATCTTACCTTTTAGTTAACCATTCTGAAATTGCCGAATTGGATATCAATCCGCTTCTAACTGATCCAAAAAGAGTTCTTGTCCTTGATTCTCGGATGAGGCTTTCTTTGACTTAAGTTTTTAAAAGCTCATAGAGGGCGATAGCTGTTGCAACTGATACATTCAAGGTAGAAAAATGAGGATCGGTTGGAAGTTTCGCAAGAAAATCACATTTTTCTTGGGTTAATCTGCGAAGACCTTCCCCTTCTGCTCCCATAACTAAAGCAAGTTTTTCCGGAAGGTCTTTTTTAGAAAGGGGTATAGTCGCTTTTTCATCAAGTCCCACAGTCCAAAATCCATCATCTTTAAGGTCATCTAAAGAACGGGCCAAATTGGTGACTTTCCAAATAGGCAAAAGATCAAGGGCTCCAGAGGCCGCCTTTGCTAAAACTCCTCCCAAGGGAGGAGCATTTCGGTCGGTCATTATAACACCCAAAGCCCCCAAAGATTTTGCAGTTCTTAAGATAGCTCCTACGTTATGAGGATCTGTGACCTGATCCAAAATGACAAGAACACCCTTGTCCTTTTTAGCTAAGTCTTTAAGAGAGAGTTCAGGTAAAGGGGCTACTTCCATAGCGATACCTTGATGGACAGCCCCTTCGGGTAAAAGACGCGAAAGAGAAACCAAATCAAGCACATCTGTTTTAGGTGGAAGGTCTTCTTTCTTAAGATTAAGGTCCTTTAAAGCGGAGTCCGTCACAATCAGACGAAAACACGTTCTCTCAGGATTTTTAAGAGCACCTTTGCACGCATGAATTCCCCAAAGCCAAAGCCGAGAAGGGTCTTGCGAAACTTTTGAAAAAGGTCGTTTTGACATCATTCTTTCACTTCGAAAAGAGCCTCAACTTCCACAGCAACTCCAAAAGGAAGAGAATTGACCCCAACAGCTGTCCGAGCATGGCGCCCCTTTTCCCCAAAGACAGAAACAATTAGATCGGATGCCCCATTTATGACCTTTGGTTGATCCTTAAATTCATCAGTCGAGTTAACAAATCCTCCAAGGCGAATACACCTCAAAACACGGTCTAAATCTCCATGGCAAGCCTCTTTTAATTGAGATAGAATGTTTAAGGCACAAAGTCGCGCGGCTTTTTGTCCCTCTTCCCGGTCAAAATCTTGTCCAATCTTACCAACATACTTCAGCTCTCCATTCAAAGAAGGAAGTTGCCCTGATATATAAACAAGAGAGCCTATCTTAACAAAGGGGGCATAATTCGCAGCAGGAGCTGGTTGAAGAGGTAAAGAAATGTTGAGTTCTTGAAGGCGTGCTTCAATCATCGAGCTTATACCCCAACAAATTTATAAAATTTTTTGAATTCAAATAATTAGTGTCATCGCGAGGAAGGACGAAGTCCTGACGAAGCAATCTAGAAAGCCTTTTGTTTTGAGGCATTCTGGATTGCTTCAGCGCCTGGGGCGTTTCGCAATGACGACCCGGGAAAAAATTTTCAGGGTGTAAAATCATAGAGAAGACTCCTTGCTATTATAAGATCAGCATACTGTTTTTTTTTAAAACATCAAATTGAGAATCGATTCCTTCCCCCTTTTAGAGTAGTATTTTATAAAGGATACATTATATAGTTAAAAGACATGAACTTACCGTGTTTAATAAACATCCGGTGTCATCCCCGCGTCCGCGGGAATGACATTATTATGGAAAGAAAAACGATAACTTCATGTCCGATAGGTATAAGTAGGGATACTCATTTTTTTGAGGACATAGGAAAATGAAATACTTTTGGATTTTACCTCTTTGTTTTTTAACCCAGCCTGTGAAAGCTCAAATTATAACAGTGCCTGGAGTTCAAGTCTCTGTTACAGCCGAATCAGCCGCAGCTGCTCGAGAAAAGGCCTTGGATCAAGCTCACAGCCTTGCCCTTCAAGCACTTTTGAGAGACAATTATCCCGAGAAATCAGGAGCTCTTCCTCCTTCCGATGAAATCTTGAATATGGTGAAAGACTTTTCTATTGATCGAGAAAAAACAACACCGACAAGCTATACAGCTTCTCTAACGTTTCAATTTGATAAACCCCAGGTTGAAGCATGGCTCTATCAGGAGCCTTCTTCTCCTATAGATAATGCCGGGACTCTAGCCGCTCGTAAAAGGAGAAACTCTCTAGAAATGACAGCATCTTATGGGACCTTCCCTGAGTGGCAGCATATTAAAAGGACACTTGAAAAAACTCCCGGAATTGACGCGATCAATATTTTAAGACTTTCTGCCAAAAATGCTGATGTTCAAGTGACTTATGGAGGGGATATAGAAAAGCTTCAACAACATCTTCTCCAGCAAGGATTACTGTTATCTTCCCGTGAAGAAGGGTGGGTCATTATGTCTAATTCACCGCTACCCCAGTAGCAGCTTTCTGTAGGTTGATCAATGACAACGACCATGAATCTCCCTAATATCATTAGCCTTTCTCGCTTGCTAAGCGTACCACTTATCGTCTCTCTTATCCTTTCTCATCAGCTCATCCTGGCGTTTATTTTATTTGCGCTTGCAGGGCTCTCCGATGCCCTCGATGGCTTTTTGGCTCGGGTCTTTCGGTGTCGTACAACACTTGGAGCCTACTTAGATCCTATTGCGGATAAAGCGCTTCTTATTGGAGTTTATGCATCCTTGGGGCATATTGGCTTGATTGAACTTTGGGTTGTGGTTCTTGTTGTCTTTCGAGACGTTCTTATTATTGGCGGAATCCTCCTTTTGTTTCTTTTTAAGACTCCTGTTGATATGAAACCCTTAATGATTAGTAAAATAAATACAGTGGTTCAACTTGCCTATGCTCTTTTCGTTTTGAGCTGCAGCGAGGATTTTACTGGAATTTCATCCTTAAATCTTTATTTTGGCTACCTTGTCGCACTAACAACCGTGCTTTCAGGGGTAAGTTATGTTAGACTTGGTTTGAAAGTTTTTAACAAGATGGACATTACAATTTCGTGACCAAAAATAAACAAACTTGGCTTTGGGGAGCGTTGGGGCTTGCTTTCATAGTGAGTCTTTATCTTTTGAAGAGCATTCTTTTGCCATTTTTAGCGGGACTTTTGGTAGCCTATGCTATGAATCCAGGCGTAAGACGGCTGGAAAGGCTGGGCATATCTCGAACTTTTGGCACCCTCTTCATGATCTTTAGTTTTTTTCTTTTAATTGGGCTTCTTCTCTTCATTGCAATCCCCTTTATTCAAGCAGAATTATTGCGCCTTTCATCCCGAGTTCCCCAATATGGAGAGCGAATCATGGGAGCTCTCAAGCCTCTCTATGATGAAGCTTCCCGGTATATCGAACCTCAAGATATTGAACGGCTTCGTGAACTTGGGGGAGCTTATTTGGGAGATGTTGTTTCGTGGGGCATTAAACTTTTCTCTGGAATTTTAACAAGTAGCCTTGCCCTTGCAAATCTTATCTCACTCATTGTGATTACACCGATTGTCGCTTTTTATTGTTTGCGTGATTGGAATAAGATCATTGAAACTATAGACAGGTGGACTCCCCGGCCTTATGAATTGACTGTAAGACGTCTTTTTGCTGAAATCAATGCAACCATTGGAGGATTTGCCAGAGGGCAAGCTCTTGTTTGTATTATGGTGGGTATTTATTATTCTGTTGCCCTAACTCTGGCAAATCTTGACTTTAGCCTTGTTGTTGGCCCTGTTATTGGTGTCATGGCCTTTATTCCTTATGTGGGAGCGCTTGTTGGTTTCCTCTTAAGTATTGGCATTGCACTCGCTCAATTTTCCGAATGGTCCTCAATTGGCGTTGTAGTTGGTATCTTTATCCTGGGGCAGACGCTTGAAGGATATGTTTTTATTCCTTATTTTGTTGGGGATCGGATTGGACTTCACCCCGTCTGGATTATTTTTGCTCTTCTTGCAGGAGGTGTTCTTTATGGATTTATAGGGATTTTATTTGCCCTTCCTGCTGCTGCGGCTATTGGTGTCCTTGTTCGGTATGGGATTGAAATTTATTTAAAAAGCCCGTATTACCTGGGAGATTCTTCCTTGACTAAGAAAAAATCCCGTGAAACAGCAAATTCTACCTCTTGAACTTCCTCCAACCTTTGAAACGAAAGACTTTATTGTCTCAAGTTCGAATGAGGAAGCTTATCTATGGCTTATGCGGTGGCCAGATTGGCCAAACAAGTGTCTTGCTATTTATGGGGAAGAGGGCTGTGGAAAAACCCACCTCTCCCATATCTGGCGTGAAAATACACATGCACAATATTTAAAAGGGCAAGAGTTTAACTCGATCAACCTAGAAACGCTCTTTAAAGGTCCCGACTTATTTGTTCTCGATGATAGCCATCTTATTGAAAAAGAAGAAAAATTATTTCATTTTTATAATTATCTGATGGACTCTCAGGGGGCTTTGCTCCTGCTCTCAAGAACGCCTCCAGCTCATTGGAAACTTGAGTTGCCGGATTTAAGTTCGCGGCTAAATGCGATTCCCGCTTTAAAAATTCATGCGCCGGATGAAGAATTATTGTCTCAAGTTATTCATAAAATGTTTTCTGATTTCCAGATTTCTATTGATTCAGCTGTTGTCAGCTTTTTAATTAAACACATGGAAAGATCTTTTGAGAGTGCTCGGCTCTGGGTAGAAGCTCTCAATATTTACACGTTGATCAAGAAAAGGAGTATTACAATTCCTCTTGTTAAAGAGATTCTGGTTGAGAAAGGCTTGGCTGAAATACATTCTTAATTTCCCCTTCCCCCCAATTCAAATCCTCCCATTTATCTATAGGAAACTCAAAGCCGATGAGAGTGGCAGGCGTAATTCCCTCCATTAAAACATCTGGGAAAACCTTTGCAAACTTTAAGGCCGCAAAGGCAACGCCTGGGTTGTGCCCAATGTATAGAATTTTTGTTTTATCGTTTGAAACAAGTCTTATATGTTTCAGGATGTCCTCTTCAGGGCTATTATAAAAGTTTTCTGAGATTTCGAGGGCATCCGTTCCAACAACCGCGCGCAAAGGCTCCAAAGTTTCTTGGGTTCTTAAGGAGGCAGAACACATCACATAGTCAAAGGTGATTCCATTTTCTTTAAGATAATCAGCTACTTCATCCGACTCTTTACTCCCCCTCTCATCCAAAGGGCGGTCAAAATCAGAGAAGCTCAGCTCTTTTGGAACGGCATGAGCATGACGAAGGAGGTAAAGTGTTTTCATAAAAGCTATACTATCAAAAATAAAGAGGTTTTGGAAGATTAGGTGTTCAATCATCCTGACTCTTGCAGAGGTTTTCTAAAAATTATTGCCTTATTTTATTTCACTTATGATAAAATAAAGTATGAATAAATAAAGGATTTACCATGAAACGCCAAGATATCCTTCATTGCCTGACTCTAGATAAAAGCTTACGTGAACAGTATGGGGTACAATCACTTTCAATTTTTGGATCCATTGCAAGGGATGAAGCAAAAGAGTCAAGTGATATTGATATCCTCGTCTCTTTTAATCGACCTTTGGGACTTTTTGCATTTATTAAGCTCAAAGATCATTTAGAAGAAGTTCTTGGCAAGCGTGTCGATCTTGTAACAGAGCAAGCTCTACATCCTCATTTACGAAACAGAATCCTTAAAGAATCTATCCATGTCATTTAGAGAATGGCTCTTCCGTGTTGATGACATTCTAGACGCATTGGTGCGCATTCAACAGTATATTCATGGTTTCGACTTGCAAAAATTCGAGTCAGATCAACGCACCATCGATGCTGTCATAAGAAACCTCGAAATTATAGGAGAAGCCGCTCGTCATATTCCTGAATTTATTACGAGTGAATATGATGATATTCCTTGGCGATATATGAAAGATATGAGAAACATACTTATCCATGAATATTTTGGTGTACACACGGAAATTATTTGACAAACTATTACTCAGGAGCTTCCTCCATTGCGAACTCAGCTAGAACACATAAAACAAAATCAACAATAAGAAGCTTTATAATTGCACTTAAATAGGCCGACTTTACTTTGTTAAGAACAAGGCTGACAGTTTGCCATCTTTAATTTTACTTCCCCGAGAGGAGCCAAACTCAAAAGCATAGGCATCCTTAAGACAAGATCCAAAAATACCCGCAATGGTAGAGATAATCCCAACCGCTTCCCCAGGAAGACTCATCCGATAAAGGGTGATCGTTACAAGGCAGGAAATAAGGCCGAGAGCTGCTGAAATCACCATAATATCTGCTCGCAAGTTAATTCTCCCTGTTTGAGCTAAAGCAATGTCCCTGAGACGAGCGTTCTCGCGGTCCTTATGTTCAGCCATTTCAAGCTCATGAGCCATCTTCAAGATCGTTTCTTGAAATTGAATCACAAGTTTTGGATCGGATTTCAAAGCTTGAACGACTTTCAAGGGATCCTTTTCCCCTGTTAAGGAATGGGCTACATCTACAATTTGATGAGCCATCTTTTTTCCGTCTTCACCGCCAATCCAGCGGGCAATCAGGGGGACAAATTCAGTCAAAGCATGAGCTAAGGTTAAAATCGGTAAAGGCATGGAAAGTTCCTTTTGTTAATTATTTTACAAGTTGTGGGATTACTATTTTGGTAAGGTTTTTTAAAAAGGTCCCTTTAATCCAATTTATAAAATACGTGCCGGCCCAGGTGGAGCTTAACTTTTTCAGCTCTTGCCCAGGAGGGTTTACACGAGGTTGCATGATAATGATCTGAATCCCGTGTTAAATCGGGCCAGATGCCTTTTGTCACCTTCCGAGCAACCTTTCCACACAATTTAAAAAGGAGGTCCATTTCTAAATCTTCTTGTTGGATAAGGGTGCGGTTAGGATCACCTTGATTCCAGCAAGAAAACTGCTTTGGTTTTAAGCAAACTTCTGTCAGAGTTTTTCCATATTTTCCTCCTCTCCTCCAGCGGTTCACAATAACGTTTGCTACAGCAATAAGGGCAGCAGGGCCGCCTTGGATATATTCTCCTCGCGCTTCTCCGTAAAGGGTACGGCTAAGAATATCTAAGTCATGGTCTGTCATACTGTTTCTCCTTTCACTAAGTATTGCCAGGCTTCCCCATTAAAAAAGATGGGAATTGCCCCTCCATCCGTGATTAGGGCCGCAAGTTTTCCTATGCTTTCCTGAGTGGGTAGAGTTGCCTTTTCATAAAGGGGAAGAGATGATGAAGATGGCTTTGGTAAGGATAAAACCTCTTGCCAAAGGGAACGATCCTGGTCCCACGACAGACTGGTATGATCCTTAAGGCAGGAATAAACGGCCATCTCCATGGTAACTAAATCTAACGTTTGATAGGTGGTTTTGGGATGCCAAGAACCCCGCGGTTTAAAAGAAGCTGTTGGCAAAGTAAATGTGCCGAAATCAGTTCCAAAACTTCCAATAAAGGTTGCTTGGTTTTCACGGATCTGAATTTTTCCAAGCCCTTCTCCCCTATCGGGGTTGTCTTCCAGTATTTTAAGACGGCTATCGAGGTCTTTAAAATTGTTATCAAGTTCTTCAATAGATAAGGGCGAACCTTTTTCAGCCCGGTAGATAATAGGCATAAAACCTCCTTATGGTTGAAAGTAAATGTTAACAAAGTGGGGATGGCCAGGAATGGCCTCGCATAAAAAAGAAGAAAACCGCACCTGCCCCCACTCGGTAGAAAGAGAAATGTGCGCATATCCTGCTGCAATAGCGCCAGGAAGACTTAAATATTCTTCTTCTCGTGGCTCTGGACTGAAGAGGATATGTTGATTTAGGGCATGTCCTCCCTTGGGGGGTGGGGTGTGCTGTTCTTGCAAGGTCGAGGATTTGAACAGGCGAACTTGTGTATGTGTATGGGAGGAGGTTAAGCTGTAATACACTTGCTCAATATCCTCAAGAGGAGTTCCCTCTTTATAATACCCCCCATATCCCCGCAGGAGAGAGGCGTCCAATATACCTGGAGGCGAAGTTAGGACTTGCCCTGACATGACAGTTGTTCGCCTTTCGAGGTGGCTGTTCTTTTCTACATAAAAAGGTTTGGTATAGATAAGATCCTCTCCCTCAATTTGTCCTTGAGGGAGAGCTTTTCCAAAAAAGGTAAAAGGCTTTCCTTGATGAACTCCTTGCCCTACGCCTGCATACTCAAGGGCAATTCCCTCCCATTGAGCGTGAGTTGCATCGAGATCATACCCGAGAGCAATTGAGGTTTTTGCATACAAAGATACTTCTTCAAGCTTTATACCTTCTGAAAATAGCTGAACCTTAACGTCTTTATTTTTGAGAGGCAGAGGCCTTAAGAAACATCTTAAAATAAGCGTCTCAGCAATAATTTTAGATTCCTCCACAACCATACAATCGGAGGGGTGTGTAATATCAAGAATCCCCTCATCGCAGTTAAGGTCCACTGATTGGGGTTCATAGCCTTCTGCTCGCGGCATTATTGGTAAAATGCGCATGACATTATCCTTTTTAGTTGAGGGTAGAAGGGGAGATGGGATGAAAATTAAGTCTGTTAGTTAACTTTAGGGGGATACAAGCTTATTCATCATAAACTTTGTCCCGCTTCCCAATTTTAACAACAAGAATGCAGAGGTCTTTGTTCTTAATTCGACAAATGATCCGATATTTCTCAACTCGATATCGCCAAAGACCTGCCTTTGTATTTCCTAAAGGCTTTCCAAAATTTTGCGGATTCGAAGAGGGAAGAATTCTTTCTCTTAAATAGTTTCGTATTTTGAACTGATCAGGTTTAGAAAGCTTTTCCAGCTCTTTAAGAGCACTTTCTTTAAATTTAATGGTCCAGTCCAAGCTTTTTCTCCACCTCTTCTAAGGTATATTCTTTTTCATTTTTTCCGAGGCGGGCAAGAGCTACGAGATAGTCTTCTCGTTCTTCAAGAAACTCCTCAACAGCTTGACGAATGAGGTAGCTTTTCTTTCGGTCCAATTCATGAGAAAGGGTTTCAAGCCTTTTGTTGAGATCCTCAGGAATTCTTACACTAATCATAGTCATTATCGTCTCCATTGTTATATTTATACATTATCATACATTATCATACATTATATGACAATGCAATATAATCTACCCTGGCACAGACCACGCCTCTGCCATTTTCACTGTAATTGAGTGTTCAAGGCGCTCTTTCGTTCTAAGGTCTTTGAAAACCAGACGGATTCGCGTTGACCTGCGGGAAACTGCCTGTTTAATAAGGTCGAAAGATGTATAGGTTTGTTTCCTCATTTCTGTTTCTTGATCTTCGGGGCCGTTAGTAAGCTCAATTTGTTTGAGAAGGGGGCCTCCTTTAAATGAATCGGAAGGCAGCTGATCATCATATGAAAAATATGTGAGACCCGTTGGAGTTGTATATATTTTATTGTTATAGATTTGATAGGCCTCATCGCAATATCCATCTAAGGCATAGAGGGGCCCTGCTTCACGATCAATCTTTTCATTTCCCTTGCCTTTTACGGAATAGAGAAGCGTGACACGGCCATACCGTTCTCCTGTTTTCCCTTTTGCAAAAAGAGAATACTTCACCACCTTTCCCGTTATTTTGCCTCCAGGCAAACGAGGATCTGATATGTCGATTGATGTGTTCGTTGTGACATCTTTTATCGCCTCCCAAGAAGCCTCAAAAGAGACCTCAAAACAACGAGCCGTTTGAGCAAGAACGGCCTTTGCGCGCTCCATAGCATGTTCAGCTGCTTGATATCCCCTCTTGGTTAAAAAGAAAGACGCCCTGGCGGGATCTCCTAAAGGGGTATGAAATTCGTTTTTGAAAATCCACAAATTTTGATCTTCTTCAAAAGAAAAGTTGGATTGATGGGTTTTTTGACACACATAGACTCCATTTTTGTAAAAAGCCTTTTCTCCTTTTTCATAATAGCGCTCTGGATACCAGGGATAAGCCGTTGGATCGGGATTAATATTTTGAAGGGTAAATTCTAAGGTCTTCGTTTTTCCTTCTCCAGGAAAAAGGAGGTGAAAGTTATGATGGAGGGTGAAGGAAAGAGTTTCTTTTCTTTTTTGCCGCACTTCCCACCCAATCCAAAGGATTGGCTTAAACCAATGGCGTTTGATGCGCCACCTCTTTATGATTCCTTCTTTATCTTTCATAACAAGAGGAGGAGAATATGACGGATAAAGAGGAGAAAATGGCATTACAGGCTTGAGCTCACTTTTTAGGATGTGAAGGCCAGATCGACCAAGTCGCTTTCCCGTCTCAGGCCATCTTTTTGTGAGAGCCTTTTTTGTGTAAGTACTGACTTTAAAGTGAGGAAAAGCTCGTCGAATCTGAGGCCCCACATTTGTAACCCCACCTTCTTTTTGAACCCAATAGGCATGGATTTTAACGGTGCATGCTGTTAAAGGCCTCCCCACAATTTTTGTTTGAAGGCTCTCAAAAAAGAAATTCTTTCCTAAGTCAAGTCGTTGATTTCCTTTGAGCCAATCAGCTTCGGAAAGCTCTCCACTTTTTCTATCACAATAAAGAGAGGACATCCGTCCGTCCTGAATTTCTTCGAGGTTATCCCTGTTTCCAGGCTTGACCCACAATGGATCCCAAAAGGGATGGACACGCCTTTTTATCTGTAAAACAGCCATTTTTTGCAGAAAATCAGGGGGCCTTGCAATCAGATCAATTTCAGCTAAATCTCCTTCCATTTTAATGGGATTTCCAACAAGGTATCCTTTGAAGAAAATTTCCCCATCTTCCCCTTGAAGAATCCCCTCTGCCCCTACAGAAGGGAGAACTTGCATCGCATCAATCATAAGGCGAGCTTTTGCAAAATGGTTCTCTTCTTGAGAAATTTCCAAATTAAATATTGGAAAATGATCTCTATTTAGGATATTCGGTTGATTCCAAATCAAATAAATACTCATTTTTTCGCTCTTTCGATAATAAAGGAGTTGACGAGGAAAAGAACCTTCACTACATCTTGTGAACTATTGTAATAACGAACAGGTTCTTTCTCGTGGCAATTCGATTCACTTGGTTTAATTCAAAAGGCTATCTCCAGGGAATTTTCTGGATGGTTATGGTTTGTGTCATTAGTAGTTTAAACGACGTTCTGACTAAACATGTGGGAGGCCGTCTTTCCGGAGCAGAGGTAGCTTTCTTTCGATTTTTCTTTAGCACCCTTGTTCTTCTTCCTTTTATGCTTGCGCGGGGAAAAGGGGCCTTTGTAACCCATTATCCAAAAGCTCAGATAATTCGGGCCGTGCTTCTGGTCTTGGCAATGACGGCTTGGAGTTATGGCGTTTCTTCTCTCCCTTTAACTCTCGCAACGACGATTAGTTTTACGACCCCTTTTTTCATCCTTCCCTTAGCTAAAGTTTTTTTAAAGGAGCATGTTGGCTGGCAACGTTGGTCCGCAACTCTGCTTGGGTTTGTAGGGATATTAGTGAGTATTCATCCAACGGGGGGAACCTTCAATCCGATGGCCCTCACGCTCGTAGCCTCAACCTTAATGTTTGCATCTTTAGATATCATTAATAAAAAGTTGTTAACTGAAGATGAAACTCTTCTTTCCATGTTATTTTATTCAGGTCTTGGAACAGCTATTTTAGGATTTGTTCCAGCTCTTTTAACGTGGCAAGCTCCCACATTGAATGAACTTTTCTTTCTTTTACTCTTAGGGGGTGGAGGAAGTTTAATTTTGTTCTGTCTCTTAAAGGCATTTGCAGCAACTGAGGTTTCAGCGCTCCAGTCCTTCCGATATACAGAATTTGTTTTATCTGCCATCTTTGGCCTTGTTATTTTCCAAGAATGGCCAACGGCAAGCACTCTTTTAGGAGCCTCCATCATTATTCCTGCAACTCTCTACATCGCCTTTTATGAGACTCGTCAGCAGCAAAAAAAGGCTCTGCAGAAAGAGTTTGCGGTACAAGCAGCAGCGTAAGGTTGCAACTTATACTATTTTGCATTCAAACAATGAGCAGGAAGACGATGCGAGGACCGCGGAGCGTATTCTAGGTATCAAACTTTTCTGTCATCCTTTGGCAAGAAAAATCACTGTTTTTCTTACGAAAAACAGGTCTTTTCTAGTCTGAGGATGACAACCTGGGAGAAACCCTCACAGAACCTAGTACGTGAGCACTCCGAGTCCGAAGTCTGGCGCCCTCACCCGAAGAATGCGAATTGGTATTACTCCTCCTCCAGCTCTAAAGTCCACCCAACGGTGAGCCCCCATTCATCGGTTTCCAGGTTATACCTTGTGACAATCATTTTCAAAAGGGGCCTGTAAGTCAAAAAACCCCCAGGAAAATTGGGCGGAATAGAAACCCACAAATCTCCTCTATGCTCTACAGGCCAAGGTGTGCGAGTCCCATCATAGAGGTGAAGAGATAAGGGAAACCTTTCAAGCTGAATGCGAGAACTACCTTGAGGAATCGTTTGGGTTAGGGTTTGGATACACCCTACCTTTACACGAACCCCTTTCCAGATTCCCTCAAAGGCAGGGGCCGTCTTATCCTTACAAGAAATCGTCGACTGAAACTTGAGATGTCCCTTATACCCCACATGCACAAGGGTTCCATTAAGGGTGCGCCTCAAAGATCCCCCTGAAAGAGGTGTCAAAGTTTGAGTACATTCGCGAGCCGAAAGGGGAGGTAAAAGGGTTCCTTTTCCAGTTATTTCCAAGGTGAGATCTGTTTCATTCATTGGGGATTTCCTTTTAGGCGAATTTTTAAACGAAAGGTGTGAAGGCGAGTCTCTTCGTCCGAGAGGAGAACAAGCGAGCTTTCTATGATCTTTAAACTGAGATCAAAAGATTTTAGATTATACAGATCCAAACTTTCCTCAACCTCTTTGGCCAACTTTAATATTTCAAGGGTTCCTTTATACTGGCTCCAGATTTTTACCCTAACCACAAAGATGCGCGGTCCATGGGGGTAACCATGTAAGCTGTGTTCCAGTTCAAGGGTTACATAAGGATAGGGAGCCCTTTCTGGAACATGAACAAAAGTTGGACACACTTGATTTAAGTGTTTAAGAAGATCTGTAAGCATCTCACGCATGAAAGTCCTCCTTAACGGTCATGCTTAAAAATTGATTCGATTGAATCAATATCGGCGCATTTGTGATAAGAAGGCGTTTAGATCTATGATAAAGGTGCCATAAAAATCCAGCCTTTGGAGGGAGGTCTATGCCCCTCCGGATGGTAAGGCGATAATAAGCTCCATCGGGGTCGTTTTTATTTATGAGTGGCCAAAGGGCTCCCCACAGAGAAGCTCCTTTTATCCATTCTTCCCGCCAACCCCCTTCGCCATCATCCCGCTTCTTCAGATGAAGAAGAGTTAAAGGCTGGGTTAAATCCCATGTTGTTAAGTTTCTCATAGACGCACTCCCTTACATTAAACGGTGAACCTTAAATGGATTTAAGATCGATAAATCAACAGGTTGGTGATCGTAGAAGGGGCGTGTTGCCATCAGGACAGCCATTTTTAATGCAGGGGGAAGAGAAGAGGCTTTTTCCCCATATCCTGCCCAATAATGAATAGAAATTTCCTGATCCCAATGGGAAGAATCAAGAACCACCCTGTTTTCCTCTTGTTTAAAAGCGGTTGTCTTTTCTTTTACCTTCACCTCTTCAACCCTCATCAAGGGAGGGTAGGGAAGCTCAATTTCTAGAGCCTCCTCTCTATATTTCACCAAAGGCGATAGGGGTGGAAACCTGGGCCTTATCTGGAGATGCCACCTTTGCTTAAGAAGAGCTCGTCCTGTGAAGCACTCCACATAAGCTCTTGCTGATGAAATGATGGATTGGAGAAAGCCTTCCTCTTGGTTTTCATGAATTTTTAAATAGGCCTTAACCTCGTCTAAAGTAAGCGGTTCCTCGATGGGAGGAGTTTGAAGAAATAATTGCATCTTTGCCTCACTAAATTAACGAATTCTTATATTTTAAGAGAGATAATAATAATAGGAATTAACACAATACAATTTGGAATTATTATGTATAGAAAGTTTTTTATTATATTAGGGGTCGTGTTTATAATAGGCGGTGGCCCTTTATTCAGAAGTGAACCGCATCAAATTTATAAACATGACGAGCTGCCCACATTCTTCTATAGGGATCTATCTGCTTGTCCCCCTTATGATTCAAATTGCTTTTATGCGAAGCTATAATGAAAAAGCCGTTGGTTTTCTAACCTATTGTTTTAGAAAGAGACATGACCCCGTTCAGATGAACGGGGTTGTTTTGTTCTAGGCCGCGAAATTGAGAATCTTTAAAGCTTCGAAATTCAGGACATCCCCTCCAACCCTGCGGGTTGCATAAAATTCCACATAGGGTTTGGCACTGTAAGGATCCCTTAAAACACGCATACCTGTACGATCCACAATTTGATATCCTTCTTTAAAATTGCCAAAAATGATGGACTTAGATGCCGTACCGGGCGTTAAGCTTGGCATATCATCGGAAATCACTACAGGATGGCCGAGAAGGGTGGGGTTGGACATTCCGCCTAAGGGAGGCTGCCAAAGGTATTGATGACTTCCTGGATCCTTCAGCTTTCGAAGTCCTATTTGAGCTGTACGAGACATGAGCCAGGAAGCCCCTGACAAATAAGGCGTTTTTAAACAATGGAAGAGAATGAGAAGGGTCTCAATCTCATATTGGTCTTTAAAGCTCCCATCAGCCCCTGTCTTGACTTCCTCAAGTTTCCCCCACTCCCATTTATCCTTGGCTGCCGTTTCATAGAATAAAATTCCTTTGGGTTTATTTTTTCCATCTCCTGAAATAAAAGCTGTATTTTCCATAGCTGCCATTTTTTGGGCTATCTTATGGGAAAGCCAGTCTTCCACATTTAAGTTAGCATCATCCAAGAGGTTTTGAGTGGCGCGGGGTTTTGCATACATCTCATGAACAGGTACTCGGATCTTTGCAAGTTCGGGTGTGTTTGTTTCAACTCGCTGGTCTGTTTCAGCCACCCAGCCTACCCCAGGTGAGTCTTTATCGATGAGCATTTCGAGTGCAGAGCTCGAAATCTCACTGACGCTGGCAAGCTCTCGCATAACTGAGGCTGTTTGAAGAGTTGTATACAAACGATCGTTAAGACCAGAAGGCACCAAATAACCCCCATCGCGATCAGTCGTCGACGATAAGCTCTTTCGTTCATAATCAAGCAGTGGAGCATCAAAACCTTTGCGAACATACTCCATAAAGGCATTGTGATGACCGCAAAAGGGTTCTGAGGCTGTTTCCGTAGAAGGACGGCTCCCTAATGCTTCCATTTGTTTGAGACGCTTTTCAGCTTGGTCTAAACTACTCTCAAGTTTTATTAACTTTTCTTGAAGATAAGAATCCTCATGTCCTTTCTTTTCAAGGAAGGAAAGCCGGTCCTCATTTGTTCTTTTTAACTCTTCAAAGGTTGAGGTTAAATCGTTCAATGTTGTTTGAATATCGTAATCGTGCATCGTGTCCTCTCTTGTTAAGGGGTATAAAAAAAGCCATCCAAAAGGATGGCGGCTTAGAAGCAGGTTCAGTTATTTGATCATACTTATAAATGCGTGAACCCAGCTATTTGAGTCATTGAGGTCAAGTTTTTTAAACTGCTTCAATCACTCGGACTGTGGCTTTGGAATTCATCCCAAAGGTCACAATAGAAATTTCAACTAGATCAATATCTAAAAGGATGCGATTTTTGCTTTCCTTATCGTGGATAGCTTCAATAGCTCGAAATCCAATAGACAACCCATCTATGGCCCCTTCTTTTAGTAAAAGGTAGGCCTCACTTGCCTGAGGGACACCTAAAGCCAGTCGCCCTTCCACATAAAGTCCTTTGTTATCTTCTCGAAGATGTGTCCATACCCCGATGGGCTGTTTAGGGTCATGTTGCCACAGCATTTTTGGAGTTTTCCCTAAAAGCTGCCAAGCCCGGAGGGTTTTTCTAAAGGCTCCTTTTGCGACTTTGTCTCGCCGATCATCCAGCACATCAAAATAACTGCCATACCCGGCAATAAATCCTGATCGAGGATCAGAGGAGAGAGAAGATGGTTGTAATCGTGTATTCATAATGAGAACCTCATAAAAAATAGAATTAACCGTGTAGCTATATTTAAGTGATTTGAAATTACTGTGTTCGGTTAATACCCAAGATAAAAACGATAACTTTATATCGATAAGTATAAGTATTTTTCTCTTGCCAATTTATTGTTTTTAAAGATATTTTTTTATTTATAGAAAAAACTATTTTTATTAATAAAATATTATGATTTTTTGTTTAAACTGATAATAAATAAGAATAAGAACAACAAAACTTCATCTTAACCAAACGGAGGAAACGATGAAAAAATTAACAGCAGTAGCCTTTTTGGCTGTAATGATGATTGGAGCATCTGCAAATGCAAATGTCATGTTGCGGCGCGAAGGCGTTCAAAACTTTTATTATTATTTCGGAGGACCTTGTCCATGTCCAATGGCTCAGACAACAGGATGTGAACCTTCCTGTGAAACACCATGCTGTCCAGAGCCAAATCCTTGCTGTGAATCAGGAGGGATTTTTGACGGCATGTTCTTTGGTCTTCTCTAAAGAAAACGTCATCTAAGTTTAACCGGTCCTGTGAGGGGCCGGTTAAATTTATTTTAAAATTCTTCTCCACTTTTAATGGGAGATTTTTCTTCGATTCCCTTTCAATCAAAAAAAAATGAAAAAATTTTTTTGAGATTAATGCATTGTTTTCATTAGAGTTTATATTTCCCCCAAAAAAAAGTTATAGATTTTAATAAAATATTATCAATTTCTGTTTAGAGTTTTTTTATAAGAAGAAGAAGAATAACAACGCGAAGACTACTAAACAAAAGGAGAAAAAAATGAAAAAATTAACAGCAATTGGCTTTGTAGCTGCTTTTATATTCGGTTTTGGAAGCGCGATGGCAGATTGTGGATGCCCACCAGCTCCACCAGTCCCACAGTGCCCATGCTACACAAAATCATGTCCAACGGAATGCGTTAATGGTCCTTGTGGAACTGTTTTGTGTTGCCCAAAAATCGAGGGTATCTTACAAACAAGAAAGTGCTGCGGTTGCGGCATCTAATTTTGCCTAAAGCTATTCTAACCGATCCCCATCGGGGATCGGTGAATAGCCAACTAAAGATCTCTTTTCATTAATTGTTAAAAAAGTCGCCTTTTGAATTTTTCCCCAGAGGGCTTCTCGTTTAGGCGCTAAAGCTGGAATTGAATCTACATCATAGTCTATGACAATGTCTTGACCAAAGTAGGGTGCGAGCCATTGATTTAAATCAGTTTTAATTATTTCTAAATGGGGCAGAATGGTATCTTCCCACAGATGATAGCGGGCTTCCTTGTAGTTTGAAAACGTTGACTCGCCGGGGACCCCGACAAGCATGGGGGGAACGCCATAAACTTGTGCAATTTCCCTCGAGGACAGGTATTTCCCCTCAATGAAGTCTAAATCTTTTGGGGAAAGCCCCATTTCTTTCCATTCAAAGTCGCCTTCAAGAATAAGGACGCGGCCGGAGTTCCGAATTCCTTCGACCCCCTCTTTTAAGTCTTGACGGAGGCGCTGACGCTGTTCATCGGAGAGAATATCTCCATCTCGGCGAGGGCGGAATTGGATGGCGCCCGACGGCCTTCCCCCATTTTGTAAAAGGGAAAGATTATGACCCGCAACAGCATTGTGTTGGTCAATTGAATGGGCAGCCGCTTCAATGGGGCTCATCCCATACCAATCATGAAGGGGGTTAAAGGTCTTCATATGTAAAACCCGTGAGCTTCCATTAATTGGATCCACAGGAATACGAACTGATCTTCCTCCTAAGGTATAGTCATAAGCTTCAGGTATTCCTGCCGTTCCTGGGATGACCCGCACTCGATCCGGTCTCAGGAGATACAGCTCTAAAGGTTCCTTTTCAGAGAAAATGGCTTCAACATACACATTTCCCGCAAGAAGAAGGTAAGCTGTTAAGCCCTCCATAAAACGGGATAGTCCTTGTTGAGGATTGGGGTTCGAGAGAACGGTGAGGAGGGGGTGGCTTTCAAGTCGAGCGCCTCCTTTATAGACTTGCCAAGGAACACTCGCAACACCTCGCGCAATCAAAGAAACACACCGATAGACAATGATATTTTTTTGATACCCTTCTTCAGCAAGTCTGTCATATTGTCGGGGAGTCCACACTGGCTGATGACTCCCTGCCGTAATGAAGAGAGAAGCTGTCGTGCTAGCCTTTACTTCCTTGTGACGAAATAAATACTGAATCAATTTTTTCATAATCGTTTCCTTTTTGATAATTATAAAAGAAAGAAGAAGGTGAATTTATTTTAATAAAAAAATGAAAAAAAGAATTGCATCTTTAATTGAGTGGGGGTAGCCTATAAGCATGACGAACGGGGTAACCACTCCCATTCGCCACTAACCACAATAATCCTCATGGAGATTATCGTGGCTAAAAATAAACTAACCATAACGGAGATTTTTTTGAAAGATCTAGATAAAAAAATTCAAAAAATACTTCTCCTCCTCGATGAAGCAGATATATTGAGCTTTACTTTGAGGCGTCATCTTTATGAACTTCTGAAAGACTTTCGCGAACTAAATGGTAAAATGTAAAAGTCCTTTCATAAGGTGAATTGAAAATCTCTCACCACCTAAGGTATATTTTATTTCAATAAGCTTTTTCCTATAGCGTCAGTAATTGTGAGGATTTAGCCTAGTTTTAAAAAAGGAGAGGATGATTTATCCTCTCCTTTTTAACTATTTCCTCTTTATGTTTTTTGTGTAACAGCTTGCTTTGTATTCGTCATCTTTATGTTCTATGTCATTAAGAAAAAAGGAGGCGCTACTGATCTTGCTTTTTCCTTTTCCAATTGGAATTAACATTTTATGGGGACCAGGTTCGTAGACGCAAGTGCCAGGTTGATCATATCCGGAACTCGTAACATCATAGTTAAAACTTAAAAAATTTACACCTTCTTTAATGTTTGTAATTGTTCCTAAGTGTACAGTTTCACCATTTTTAAATGTGCCTTGAGGGGAAAAAGTTGCAATTTTCTCTCCTTCATCGTCTTTATTAAGATGCGCCCACACACTTACATATCTAATTCGGGTAGGGTGTTCTATACCTACGCCACTTTTGCTTTTTTGGACAATTTCAGCAGTAACTGGTATATCTGAGGCTACTGAAAAACCTTCCTGAGATAAAAGGCCCACTGCACAAGCTGAGAGAGCAAGTAATTTGAGATTCATTTTTTTCATCGTTTGTTCCTTTTAATGTTAACAAAGCTAATCTATACATTAAAAGAATGAATAATCTATTAACGGGAGCAATTAAAAATGCTGGCCTTGGGATTCAGAGATTCATTCTGTGTGATGTAATAGCTTTAATCGCTTGCATATCTCATTCTTATTTTGAATGAGGGCGATATGATATCAATATGTTTAGAAAAAGTGTGTTCTTAAAAAGTACTAAAAAATTCAGGGATGAGCTGGATAAACTTCTTCCAGCTTATATTTATTGAATATCACAGTTTTTTATAAAAAGCAAATTTTTTAATTGCCCATTTGTACGAAAATGTTGACAGGGGAGCGGATTCGTTTTATACCTTTTAGCACTCTTATGGTGAGAGTGCTAAAATTAGTTAACCTGTGAAATTCCCAAGAAGAGGGAGAAAATGATGAAATTTAGACCATTACATGATCGTGTTCTTGTTCGCCGTATTGAGCAAGAAGAAAAAACTGCAGGCGGAATTATCATTCCAGACACTGCAAAAGAAAAACCTATGGAAGGTGAAGTTATCGCAATTGGGTCAGGCACACGCCTTGAAGATGGAAAAGTGATGCCGCTGGACGTTAAAGTCGGGGATCGTATTCTTTTTGGCAAATGGTCCGGAACTGAAGTGAAATTTGGGAATCAAGAATATCTCGTGATGAAAGAATCAGACATCATGGGAATTGTTGAATCCAAAGCTGCTTAATTGAAAGGAAGATAAATTATGGCAAAAGAAGTCAGATTTAGTACAGATGCCCGTGAGCGGATGCTCCGTGGTGTTGATATTTTAGCCGACGCTGTGCGTGTTACTTTAGGGCCCAAGGGTCGGAACGTTGTTCTTGATAAGTCCTTTGGTGCTCCTCGTATCACAAAAGATGGTGTCTCCGTTGCAAAGGAAATTGAACTTTCCGATAAGTTCGAGAATATGGGAGCTCAAATGGTTCGGGAAGTGGCTTCCAAAACTTCTGATATCGCGGGGGATGGGACAACCACAGCAACTGTCCTTGCTCATGCTATCGTTAAAGAAGGCGTGAAAGCTGTTGCTGCAGGCATGAACCCAATGGATTTAAAGCGAGGCGTCGATATGGCTGTTCAAGCTGTTGTGGAAGATGTCAAAAAGCGCTCCAAATCTGTATCAACCAATGCAGAAATCGCCCAAGTGGGAACAATTTCTGCGAATGGTGATCAGGAAGTAGGTAAAATGATTGCGCACGCCATGGAAAAAGTTGGAAATGAAGGCGTTATCACCGTTGAAGAAGCCAAATCTCTTGAGACCGAAATGGATGTGGTAGAAGGGATGCAATTTGACCGTGGATATCTTTCTCCTTACTTTATCACCAATGCTGAAAAAATGGTGTGTGAGCTTGAAAACCCATTCATTCTTCTCCATGAAAAGAAACTTGGGGGATTGCAACCTCTTCTTCCTGTTCTCGAGACAGTTGTTCAATCTGGCCGTCCTCTTCTCATCATTGCAGAAGATGTGGAAGGCGAAGCCCTTGCAACTCTCGTTGTGAATAAGCTCCGCGGTGGCTTGAAAGTAGCAGCTGTAAAAGCTCCTGGTTTTGGTGACCGCAGAAAAGCCATGCTTGAAGACATTGCTACCGTAACAGGTGGTCAAGTCATCTCAGAAGATCTTGGGATTAAGCTTGAGAACGTGAATATCAATATGCTTGGTTCTGCAAAAAGGGTTCTTATTACCAAGGAAGATACAACCCTAATTAATGGTGCGGGAAAGAAAGCAGATATTGATGCACGTTGCAACCAAATTCGGGCTCAAATTGAAGAAACAACCTCTGATTATGATCGTGAGAAGTTGCAAGAACGCCTTGCGAAACTTGCAGGGGGTGTTGCTGTGATCCGTGTCGGGGGAGCCACCGAAATTGAAGTTAAAGAACGGAAAGACCGTGTAGAGGATGCTATGTACGCAACCCGGGCTGCTGTTGAAGAAGGCATCATTGCGGGAGGGGGGGTTGCCCTTTTGTACGCGATTAAATCTCTTGATTCTTTGAAACCCATCAATGATGAGCAACGAGTCGGTATCGATATTATCCGCCGCGCTCTTCAAGCTCCTGCTCGTCAGATCGCTGTTAATGCAGGCGTCGATGGATCAATTGTCATCGGCAAGCTTCTCGAGAGCAAGGATACGAACTATGGGTTCGATGCTCAAACAGGTCAGTATGCAGACCTCGTGAAGGCTGGAATCATTGACCCAACTAAAGTGGTACGCATAGCTCTCCAAGATGCGGCCTCTGTTGCGGGCCTTTTGATTACAACGGAAGCAATGGTTGCTGAAAAGCCTGAGAAGAAAGAAGCTCCAATGCCGAACATGGATGCCATGGGTGGCATGGGCGGAGGAATGGGTTTCTAAAAGGAAATCATTCGATTGCTTAAAGAGAGGGCCTCCGGGCCCTCTTTTTTGTTAACCGGGGTTTAAACGTTTTTTGGTAACTTAAGGGAAATGAAGCTATTTAAGGAAAGATTATGTGGAAATACATATTATTCATTATTCTCTTTTCCATGGATGCATTTGCACAGTCTTCTAAATGCTCATCGCATGAGAACAGCTTAGAATGCCAATACATGGCCATTACTGGAATCATTGACCCAACCAAAGTAACACGTAGCGCGCTTCAAGATGTAGCCTCTGTTGCGGGTCTTTTGATTACAACGGAAGCGATGGTTGCTGAAAAGCCTGAGAAGAAAGAAGCTTCAATGCCGAACATGGATGCTATGGGTGACTAGACTGTCCTAAGAAAATCAAAATTTTCGAAAGTGCACTTAACGGTGTTTTGAAAAAACACCTTGCGCGACCCTGCGGACGGCAGCAGGGCCACCTCATGAAAATTTGTGAAGAATGGGGCTCATTTACCTCTCCCCTTGTGGGAGAGGTCGCCGCACAGCGGCGGGTGAGGGGTGTTTAAGATCGTCTCTCATACGCCTTCTAAGTTAGTCAGCACATCGTTATTCCAAAAACGTATAACTTTAAATCCATCTTTTTCAAGAACTTGTGTACAATGATTATCATAGGTTTGTTGATCTGCATGTTGTCTCCCATCAAGTTCAATCACGAGTTTTCTTTCAGGGCAAACAAAATCAACGATGTAACCTTGTAGCATGTGTTGACGCCTAAACTTCCACCTCTGAAACCTTCGGCTTCTCAGATAATACCAAAGACGACTCTCAGCGTTTGTTTGATTTGTGTGGAGGGCTTTTTGAAAGCTTTTTAACATTAGAGTCATCCTAAAATCCCCCTCACCCTCTGCTTCGCAGCGACCTCTCCCACAAGGGGAGAGGTAACCTAGCTCACCTGAAAAAATAAACTCTGTCTTAAGAAAGGATTAAAACTCTTCATGAGGTTCTCCTGATGCTGGGATAGGTGAAAAAAGCACATTTAAGCAATCCTTTAGATTTTAATTTTATTTATTAACCAGTTTTTAAATTTCTCCTGATAGCCTTTAAAAATAACGATTTCTTAAGAGGCCTATATGCGGATCCTTTTATTTCTTTGTGTGCTAATTCCTGCCGAAGTTTTGGCAAAGGCTCCTGAATGTCCTCTTCATGAAAATAAAAAGCTTTGTCTTGAGTCTGTCGAAGAAAATTATAGGAAGTTCCTTGAATTTCTTGATGAAGAAGAGGCAAAGGAACAGCTTATAGAAGCAGCCAATTCCACTAAACACTTTGAAAGTTTGGCTTGCCAGAAGACTTGCTTATATTAGATGTGGCAGAATTTAATTTTATTTTTCAGAGTATTACAAAACGTGTCTTACCTGTATTTAAAAAATTTCTCTGTAAAACGAATATAATCCCAATTTGCGATCAAATGATTAGTTAACGATCCAGTTCCACCCTGAGATGGATTGTATAATTTCAGTATGAGATTCATAAAAATTACAAGCAGTAATGAGCTGAGTTTCAACTGCATCAAGAGAGGAGAAGACGGTATTTTTAAAGAACTTTTCTCGCATATCATCCCAATTGTTTTCACAAGGATTAAGTTCTGGGCTATAAGGAGGCAAAGAAAGAACCTGAACATTTTGAGGTATGTTTAGAGATCCTTCACTATGGCAAGGGGCGCCATCATAAACCACAAGCAAAAAATGATCAGGGAATCGCTCAGAAAGTTCCTTCAGGAATATATTCATGCAACCGCTGTCCATAGCTGGCAAAATGAGGTAACATGAGCTCCCATCAAAAGGGCAAATTGCACCATAAGCGTAAATGTATTCTCGAATAATCTGCTTTGGGATAATAGGTCGTACGCGTTGAGGAGCCCAGCAAGGTCGAGGATCATTAATACGACCAAATCTAGCTTCATCTTGAAAGAAAACTTTCAAGAGCTTCCCAGCTTTTTTGGCTTGTTTGCGTGCTTTCCTAAGGACCGTTGGCCACTTTTTTTAAAAGCGGCCTGCTTGACAGGATCTCCTTTTGG
>DAIDHR010000002.1 GCA_027459605.1 Alphaproteobacteria bacterium | reverse complement strand
ACTTCCTGTATTTCACTCCCTTCCTGTCAATTTTAACTCCCGCTCTAACTTCCTTCTTCATTCAAACACTTTTGCAGTAGGTTCTATAAAATAAGAAGAAAAAGTAAGACCATAACCAACAATGAATGAAGAAAACCCTCTCGTTTCCAAAATAAAAAGAATGACCGTTCCTTCTTCTCAAAAGACTCTTTCCCTGAAGCTTGAAGATAAGATCCTCATAGGCATTGGAACTTTCTTTCTTTTGAATGTCCTTGTCTTTGTTTATTTTGCCAACTCCTTTTTTAAGGCTCCTTCCCTTATCGATGAAATCCGCGCTTCAAGGAATCAGGCCCAAGATAAAGTCAGAAATGATAAGTTTGAAAGAATTTTCGTGGAAGCAAAAGAGGACATTCAAAAACTCAATGAAGCTTTTGAAGAAAATCGAAGAAGACGAGAGGAGGCCTTTGAAAAAGGCCAAAGAAACTTTGAAACCAACTTTCAAAAGGTCCAAGAGAATTTTAAAAAAGGCCCTTCTCCCCATGATTTGATCGATTTCACAAAAAAGGATGTTTTTGATGAATCAATGGAGACGTATGAAAATGCTGTAAAAGAAAGACGCCGTTATCCAAAGAAAAAGGCCCCATAATGAGCCTAACAAACAAAATCCTTTTATTAATTGCATTCATGGCGAGTATCACATTTATCGTTTTCTGCTGGTTTATCAGCCAGTTTATGAATCATGCGGCTCACTTTCATACCTCTTTCGCTAAGGAGCAACAAGCTTTGGAAACAGCTTTTGATAAGTCCCTCCAAAAGTTCGCCAAAACGGCAGAACACCTCCAAGAAGGCGTGAAAGATCACCTTAAGAAGATGGAAGAGGGCCTGCACAAAAACAGAGAAAAATCAGAAAATT
The DNA here is from genome assembly GCA_027459605.1 of Alphaproteobacteria bacterium. Lineage (GTDB taxonomy): Bacteria > Pseudomonadota > Alphaproteobacteria > UBA9655 > UBA9655 > UBA9655. Next base: position 84,792 of record DAIDHR010000002.1, on the reverse strand, counting down.
TCGATGAAGATTTCCTTCAACGACAAAATCAGATTTTTAATGAGGTTAATAGTTTTGTTGAAGAAAAAGAGGCAGGAGAAACGGACTAAAAATTAAGGGATAAGCCTGGGGGTCGGAAGTGCTTTAAATTTCCTAACTTAACCCCGTGCCCACTCATCACTCTCCCTTCATCAAATCCTTGAGAGTTACAGTACCGCTCAGTATATCTTGGGCATATATCGTGTCTTGAATTCCCTGGGAAGTAATTAAGGCAATGGTAACTTGTTTAGGTGTTCGGGTTTGCTTTTTAAAGATCTCGATTTTTCTTAAAAAGGCCTGAGCCTCTGGTTTCGTAAGTTTATATGGAGAAGCGGTATATTTCATCTCACAAAGGGTAATAACGCCGTCGTTACGATCAAAAAGAAGGTCGATCTGTGTCCCTTCTTCATTGCTTCCTTTCTGAGGAATATATTTCCAATTTCCAATAGCTGCACTTGAATGAATTCCTAATGCCTGACGAATTTTCTCGAGATGTTTGAAACATAATGACTCAAATGCATATCCAGACCAACTTTTCCAAGAAGGAGATTGAGACTGCTCAATCCAATATCCATTTACCTGATCAATCCTCGATATAGTGCCCAAAGCCGGTTCAATCCAAGCCATATAAAAAAGAGTATACTCGTCCACAATTTGTAAATGGGTGTTACGCTTTTTATGCCCAAAAGGGGTATAGCTAATGATAAACCCAGACGTTTCCAATTCCTTTAAACGCTTGTTAAATGTTCCTCCATCAGAGGAGAGTTTAGAGAGCTTTAAGAGATCTCCTCTCTCAATGCCCTGGCGTTTTTTTCCCATGATTCGGATGATTTCCTGGTGAGCTTCTGATTGATGAAAAAGAGAAGCATACAAAATATTAAACTCATCCACGAGGGGACCTTTTTTATTAAAACAGAGATGATCGATATTCTGAGGAACAGAAAGGGTTTTATTCAAAAAATTGAGGTAGAAGGGAATTCCCCCCATGACCATGTAAATATCACTGATTTGTCGATCTGTATAGGAAATTCCCAGAGACTTCAAGTATGCCCTGGTTTCTCCTAACGTAAAGGGAGCCAAAGAAATACGGTAAGTCGTTCGATTATGGAGCCCTCCTTTATGGTGCAATAGATTCTCAATCATCCAAGAGGCAGCCGATCCACAAACAACCAGTTTTAAGTTTGGCATGGTAACCCAAAATCGGTTCCAATAATAATCCAATGCCTGTAAAAACCCGGATTTTTGGGAAGCTAGCCACGGCAACTCATCAAAAAACAAAACAACATTTTGCTGAAAGTTTTGTTGCTTAATAGTTTGGGTGAGAAGCTCAAAAGCCAATGTCCAACTGGTTGGTTCCTTCAGACGAACTTGTAGTCCATAAAAGGTTGCTTCCAAAATTCTTGTGAATTCATATAATTGATCATGGAGTTTACCATCTTTAATTCCTGTGATATGAAAAAAAATACATTTCTTCTGTGTAAAAAAGGTTCGAACGAGAAAGGTTTTTCCAACCCGACGGCGTCCGTAGATAGCGATGAATTCAGAATTCTTGGATAAAAACGCCCGGGTTAGCTGCTTTTTTTCTTCTTTGCGACCGATAATCCTATCCATATTTAAATCCCTTTTTGAATTTATACCGCTACGTTTATTTTATTTAAACACAGCGGTAAAATCAAGAAAAATAATTTTTGCCGCTGAGTTTGAGGAAAATTTATTCAGCGGTAACTCTAAAGATTAGTGGGTCATATTAAGAAAAATCTTTTACAAACAGAGAACTAAGTCAAACAACTCTCGCTTATTTCTTTCTTGCTTCAAGAGATCTAAGGTTCCTTAATTCATGTAAAAGGTTAAGCTTTATGCTTACTCTTCAATTTTTTTACCAAGTTTATGACTAAATAACTCAGCTGCTTGTCTTAGAGGTGCATCAGCTAAATGGGCATACCGCTGAGTCGTTGAGGCTTGTGTATGCCCCAGGAGCTTTCCAACGATGCTTAAGCTTAATCCACTTGAAACAAGATGAGAGGCATGGGTATGGCGGAGGTCATGAATGCGAATATTTTCAAGTTTTGCTTCTTTAAGAGCCATTTTCCAGAATGTTTTGATTTCTTTCAAAGGCTCTCCCTCAATACGACCAGGAAAAACATAAACAGATCCCTTAGGTGTTCGTTTTTTTACAATCTGCAAAATCTCAATCGTTTTTTCTGAAAGAGGTAGGTGTTCCTTCTTTTTTTGTTTGGTTAAATGGGAAGGTTTTGTCCAAACCCTTTTTTCCAAATCAAACTGACCCCAAGTGGCTCCCAAAGCTTCTCCTTTGCGGGCCCCAGTAAGAATAAGGAATTTAAAAACATAGGCTGTCATACGATCCGAATGACGCTCTAAAACCTCCCATAGTCGATCAAGTTCCTCTTGATTGAGCCAACGATCTCTTTTTTCTTCTTGATATTTTTCTATACCTTTCACAGGATTGTCTTCTATCCATTCCCATGAAACCGCCAATGAAAACATTTTAGACAGGAGCGCTAGCGTACGATTAGCTTGATAAGGTGTTTCTTGAAGATTCTTATGGAGAGTTTCTACATCACGGCGAGTCACCTGAGATACTTTTAAACGTCCTAAAGCGGGAAGGATAATATTTTTAAGGATGTTTAAGTCTCCTTTTAAACTTTTAGGTCTTTTTTTGTAACCATGACGATCAATATAGTTTTTAGCAAGCTCTTCCACGGATATAAAAGTTGTTATTTGCTTTTTCTGGCTTGCTGGGTCTTGCCCATGAGCTACTTGCCCTAACTTTTGTTTAGCTAAGTCTCTGGCTTGTTCAGTTGTTATCTGACCATGAACACCAATTTTAAATCGTTTCAAAATTCTATCTTGATTACGGTATTGGATACAATAGGTGCGGCGACCACTTGGGAGAACAACAATCCCAAAGCCCTTGAGTTCTGTATCCCAGTGTTTTAAAGTCTTTTCAGGATTCGGAGCTATACTTTCGACAAATCGTTTTGTTAGCTTGGGCATGTTAATCTCCAAAATTGTGAGTATATTTTTATAGCATGCTCAAAAACGATTGTCATCAAGTTGTCATCAATCGGCAAAGATTGAGACTCGTATTTCATAGAGTTTCATCTATTGAAAAGGAACCAAAAATATTGTATAAACAAGGAGAATCAAGAGAAGATGGGAGAGAACAACGATTTTATTTTTTATACATCAACTGACTTTTAATCAGAGGGTCACAGGTTCGAATCCTGTAGCGCCCACCAAGAAAATAAAGAACTTAGAATGGGGTTGAAGAAAGGCAAATTTCTCTGGCTGGCATACTTTAGGATTAAAAAAGATAAGTTTCAGAAAAACTTCACACTTTTACAACTTAAGCATTTAGAAATACATCCAATATATAATTTTACATTATCTATAATAATAACATGTATTATTCGTATATGTAATATAATACCAAATTACCAGTCCTAGCCCAATAGCGGCTGGTAACAGTAGGGATTGAGAACAAGTACTTTTAACAGGGTAAATAGTCAACCTATCATTACGTTCGACCAAATCACCATTTTGGTCATATTTCATATATTGCGTAAACGTTACCTTTTTACCCGTAATGGTTTTACCCTTCGAAAATTCTCTTAAAGGATTCAAACGTGGAGAAAGAAAGTGATGATTTTCTTCATCCTCCATGGCATAAGACATTGAAGGGTGTTGTGTGAAAAACACAAGAGATAATAGTATTGCGAGTTTTCTATTTTTCATGAGATGCTCCTTTAAGTTTTTAAATAACAAGGGGATAAAATCTTTCTTTTTTCTCTGGGTATTCTGAGAGAAAGAGATGAAGAAAAAACCTTCTCCCTCGTCTCCGTTCCCGTTCTCTTTGTATTAAGCTAGTTTTTTTTCCTTTTCTTTAGTCTCCCTTCTTCTTCTTCCTTGTCGTTAGATGAAGATTCACTCATCTCATTCGCACTTCGCTTTCTGTTATCACTTGTATTATTATTGCTGGTGTCTTCAGGGTTGTTTTCCATTACAGATTCCCAGTTGCTACGACTTTTTTCGTAATCAATAGACTCAATAGGAGTAGGATCTTGTTGCGGCATTGAATCATTTTCTAAAAGCTTTCCGCTTTTAGCACGTTCTGGACAAGCTACCGGATGAGGTTCTATTTCCCAATAATGGCTAAGAGTAAGCTAGCTCCAGCTCTTCTTACCTTCGTTCCACGTACCTTTGTCCCACTTACCTTCGTATATTTCTTTAGTTTCTCCTCCATTTAGTCCACCAATGCCCGGCACACCGTTGTTGCCATCATTACCTTTTTTTCCATTTTCGATAATAGTCACAACACCATATTTTCCCGGAATTCCTTTATAATTAGTATTATTAAATAAAATGGAGCCTTTATCTCCTCCCTGACCTCCTGGGCTACCCTTATAAGCATCTTTACCTGGTTTACCATAGCTACCACTTCTATAGTTTACAGGTTCCATATGTGCTGTAGCAGCTCTCGTCTCTACCTCATTTATGTATCCTCCATACCCATTTTCACCATTTTTTCCATTTAAGCCATCTATCCCATTTCCTCCGTTACCACCACTTACATCAATTATTAAGTTGTTACCATTGGAGACTTCATCGGTGATGGCATAAAAATGTCCTCCACTATCACCCGGTATTCCTGAAGCTCCACCTTTACCGCTTAGAGTAATTGATCTAGGTCCCATCACATTCAAGAAGGGAGAGGCAAAAACAAGATTGGTGCTTGGTAGTTCGACATTCTTATCAATTAACAAACTATTGGAAGCATGGACATTTAATTGGGTTACATCTTCAATATTCTGTGGAATATCGCTTGTTCCAATAATTGTTCCCCTCAGCGTTAACTGCGTCCCATCAACACTAGAAGTAATCTCATCAGAGAAAGGCTTAAAATATCTTGATACCCCTGAAATTACCTTGGAAGTATTTAGATCTGCCGTAAATTCAGGATATATACGCTCAAGAAATTTACTTTGTTCCACTAGACTTGAAAATGTCTGATGGGCTTCTGAGGCGCCAACGGATCCTTTTTGCTTAAGTTTTGTGAGGATTTTTCATTTCCTTGTTGGAAGAAAAAAATTGAGATATTATTCTTTAATAATTCCCTTAAAAGGAAGGCCCGGCTCTGGCTTTTTCAAGGAAGTCAAAAAGATTTGTGGCAAAGACTTTTGCTCCCCTCTGTGATTTTCATACTAAGATTATTAAGATCTATACTAAAATTACAAAAGAGAGTATGTAAAGTATCTCGTAAAAGTACATGCGCAATTACAAGTTCTACGAGGCTGTTTCTGACTTATCCAATTGATTCTTTATGAATCTTATAGAAAGATGTTGCCGCATATGATTAGCCTATCTAGGCAATAAGAGATTAGCTGCTTAAATTGTACACTACGTTATATACAGAAAACGATTTGACAAGAGCTTTTTATTGATTATAGTCTCCCCAGATTAAGTATTTTTCGCGAAGGAAAGTGTCGCATGACAAAACGAATTGAATCAAAGCACAAAATAGATAGGCGTCTCGGATTGAATCTATGGGGTCGTCCTAAAAGTCCTATTAATACCCGGGCATACGGTCCAGGCCAGCATGGTCAACGCCGTTCTAAGCCATCAGATTATGGGCTTCAGCTTACGGCTAAACAAAAGTTAAAGGGGTATTACGGAAATATTACTGAACGGCAATTTCGTCGTCTTTATGCAGAAGCTGTGCGTAGAAGGGGGGATACCAGTGAAAATCTCATTGGTCTTTTGGAGTCCCGCCTGGACGCGGTTGTCTATCGGATGAAATTTGTACCAACCGTTTTTGCAGCAAGGCAATTTGTGAGCCACGGTCATGTCCTTGTTAATGGAAAAAGAGTTAACATCCCCTCTTATCTTGTAAAACCAGGAGACGTCATTGAAGTCCGTCAAAAATCAAAGGAAATACCTCTTGTTCTGGAAGCAGTTCAATTGGCAGAAAGGGATGTGCCTGAATACCTTGAAGTTGATCATAAGACAATGAAAGGGACCTATGTTCGTGTTCCAACCCTTTTAGAGGTTCCTTATCCTGTGCAAATGGAACCTAATTTAGTTGTTGAGTTCTATTCTCGATAAGTTTCTTTAAGAAAGGCCGTAGAGCTTCATCTTATTCAGGGCGCTTAGCTCAGTTGGTAGAGCAGCTGACTCTTAATCAGCGGGTCGCAGGTTCGAATCCTGCAGCGCCCACCAGGGTTTTCTCAATGTTTTTCTTGGATTCAGAGAATTTTAGGGTGGTGGTTTGCGTTTATAAAACGTGGTAGATAGTGATCGAAATTAGCCTATGTTGATGATAGTTTGATGATATTTTCTTGATGATAATCTCAGAAATGTGGTGTATAAGGAGAGAGATAACTGTGGAGGTTCCTTATGCCAAACATTACCAAACGTTTTGTAGAAAGTATCACACCTGATTCCCATAAGCTTTCTCAGTATTGGGATACAAGTCTTAAAGGTTTTGGGGTCATTGTTCTTCCAAGTGGAAGACGAACCTATTGCATCCAATACCGGAATCAACATCGCGTTCTTAAGCGCTTAAAGATTGGCGTGCACGGTCAGGTTACGACAGAGGAAGCGAGAGCCTTAGCACGCAAACACTTGGCAAGTATTACCCATGGAGAAGACCCAGCTCAAAATAAAAAGCAGATTCAGGAACTTTTTGGTATGCAGGACCTTGCCCGAGATTATATTGAAAGACACGCTCAAAAAAAACGTGAAAAAAGTTTAAAAGAAGATAACAAGCTTCTCAAAAATATCATCATGCCTTCTTTAGGTTCTTTAAAAGTTGCAAACGTTTCTCGTCGTGATGTTGAAGGCCTTCATTTACGTCTTAAAGACACTCCCTATCAAGCCAATCGAGTTGTGGCTCTTCTCTCTAAAATGTTTGCCCTTGCCGTTTCTTGGGGATGGAGGCTGGATAATCCCGCTCAAGGGATTGAGAAGTACCAAGAAGAAAAACGTGATCGCTGGTTGAATGATGAGGAACTCCAACGACTGTGGAGTGTGCTTGACAAGCATTCTGACAATCTGACCTCATATGTCTTTAAATTTCTGCTTTTAACAGGCGCCCGGAAAGGAGAAGCTCTTCAAGCCACTTGGGACCAGTTTGATCTGGAGAAGGGCCTTTGGACTAAGCCCTCACATCTCACCAAGCAAAAAAAGAAAGAGCATCTTCCCCTCTCCGATAAAGCTCTTCTCCTTTTAGAGACCCTCAAAAAAAGAAATGTTGAGGCTTCTCCCTATCTTTTTCCAGGACGAAAAGCTGGAGAACCTCTGAAGGAAGTTAAAAAATTCTGGAGCACTGTTCTTAAGGAAGCAAAACTTGAGAACGTTCGCATTCATGATTTACGCCATACCCATGCCTCTCACTTGGTTTCAAGCGGATTAAGCTTAAGTATTGTCGGAAAACTACTTGGACATACGCAAGCCTCCACAACACAGCGTTATGCTCATCTTGCAGATGAACCTCTCAGAAAGGCAACGGACATTTTTGGCAAGAAGGTTGATCAGCTTATGTCTGACGCTGCTTGATGATATAGCGTTAGCTTTTCAGAAGAGTAGAGATGGAACAAACCTAAAATGTTTAGTAGATTGGAACGGCCTCAAATTTGTATTCCAAAGTTTACCTTCGAGGACATTCTCTAATATTAAGGATTTACGCATAGGACTATTCGTTATCAAATAAATCACGCTTATTGAATTTATGTTCATTACACAATGTATCAAGGTTTGAGACAAGGTTATCCCATAGCTCCTTAGGATTGTCTACTTCTCCTTTTTTTACTCCTAATAACTTACAAATAGGAGTTCTACTACATTCACAATATTTAGCTATATCAGCCTGAGACAACTTCTTATTCTTATTATTACTAAGATTTTTCACAATGGTTTGTAGTGTATTAAAAGAATAAGGTGGTATATCAAACGATACATTGTTTTTATCAATAGTTCGCTTATGATAAACTGCTTGAAATGTATTTTCAACTTTAGTTGCGATTTGTGGAGATTGTTTACTTTCAGGAGTTGAAAAAGATAATCTCCTTGGAACTTTGGGCAAGCCTGGAGATAAAGGTGTTTCTATTACTTCTATTTGATTGGTTGATGATGATAGAGGAGTAACAGGAAATTGGATAGGCTTCCCTTGTAAAATGTCTATGGCTTGTGTGGGTGTGATATTTAGGGCTTTCAGAAATAAGTCTAGAGCTTTTTCTTGAGATAAAGCTGCACGGTTCGTAGTACTTTGGTAAAGTGTAATCACATCTTTTTCTGATGACTGAGGACTTAAGGTAAGGTGTGTGTGTTCTTCCTGATTTAAGGGTTCAATAGCCCATTGGGACAGACCACTTTCCATAATACGATGTACAGCTTTAAAAACGCATTGAGGTGTTTCATTTATAAAAGTTTCAATAAAATTCTTGGTTGTTTGAGAGACTCCTTTTCGGTTTATTTTAGATATGATAATTTTTTCACTCATTTCATCTTCTAAATAATTCGTTGCAGTTTTATTTTCATCGCGACATTTTGATTCAGTGAGGAAAAGAAATTTTCCTGAAGGATGTAAAAAGGCCCCATCAAGCCCGTGGTTGCTGCCATTTTGAGTCGGAAAATTTGTAAACCACCCAAAGCTGAACATTGTCAGAGTTGTTGCTATTTCTCCAATTTGTTTTCTTTCGTCACTGTTCTCTTTTTTAGTATTGGAAGGGACTATTTTATTAAAAGATTTCTGTTCTTCTGCATATTTAACTGTAAAAAGAGGTGTACAAATAGATTTTGTAAAAGTCCCTAGTTTTTTTAGGATGATGGTTGGTTCTTTGGGGGTCATATTTTTATATAGAATGTTATAAGAATTTTCTTGTCTAGATAAATAATCAGTACCTTGGTGCCATTGCGGGGGGAGAATAAAATTTCCTTTTGTTCGAATGATATACTTTTCAAGCCCAAAGTTCTCAGGAAGTGTAACTATATAATCATAGGATATTTTTAATCCTTCGTATTCCACGGTAGTTGTGTCAACACGCCTACTAGATGCTGTTTTATGAGGGTGATATCCTATATGCTTATATGTTTGTGTGTCTGTATCAAAAATACTAATACGGAGCCCTTTGGTGCTTGTTGATTTAAAATAAAATTCATCCACATCAATACAAATATGAGAAAAAAGGGGTGGAGAAAGAAAAATAAGAAAGAATAAAGGCTTAAGAATACATGCTTTAAGTTTCATAAAACCTCCTTTAATTTCATTTCACCTTAACTTAAAAGTGACTTTTTAGGAAGAAGAACATTTTTATATTACTCCGGCCAGCAAATGGTTTACGTTAGGAGCCTGAGCATCTAGCAATTTCATTGATAAACGCTATCTCCCACTACACAAGTCGCAAACTAATTGCTGACCGGATTAATAAATTAACCTCAGTTCGACGTAAGGAAGTTCAAAACCGGCTCATTTCTTGACTTTTTGCGAGAAATCATAAAATATATCTCAAATTTTCGACAATAAGGGATAAAAAATTATGATTCCTCTAGAAGAGATATACTGCGCAATTGATGATTTTTGCAAGTACTTTGAACAAGAGAAACCAAAGCACTTGTTGGCTAATCCTAGCCGAAAACGGAATAGAAATTGTCAAATGAGCCTTTCAGAAATTATGACAATTCTTGTAATGTTTCACTATAGTCATTATCGTACTTTCAAAGATTTTTATTTGCATTGTATTCTTCTTCAACATAAACAGGATTTTCCCAAAGCCGTGAGCTACAATCGCTTTGTTGAGCTAATGCCAACAACTTTTATGCCTTTTTTTGTTTTTATCACCGCGCTTTCGGGGAAGAAAACGGGAAAGTATTTTGTAGACTCAACGAAATTACCGGTTTGTCATAACCTTCGGATTTATAGGCATAAAGTATTCAAAGATGTTGCAAAGCGAGGTAAAACCTCAACAGGCTGGTTCTTTGGTTTTAAACTTCACTTAATATTCAATGACAAAGGAGAACTCATGGACTTTCAACTCACTTCCGGAAACATTGATGACCGAGCTGTTGTGAAAGAAATGGCGAAAAACTTAAAGGGATGGTTGTTTGGTGATAGAGGGTACATAAGTCAAAAACTTAAAGAGTTATTGATGAATCAAGAATTAGAACTGATCACTAAAGTAAAGAAAAATATGAAAGAAAAAATTATCGAACCTATAAAGAAATATTTTCTTGATAAACGAGGAATGATAGAAACAATTATAGATCAATTAAAAAATTTATTACATATAGATCATTCAAGGCATAGATCTGTTATGAATTTCCAAATTAATGTCCTTGGTGGAATACTTGCTTATATTTTTAAACCAAACAAGGTTAACGTACCCTTTCATGCACTCAACTTGATTGGCTCACAAAACTTCCTTCTTACGTCGAACTGAGGTTAAATTAAGGCAAGTTTTTAGATAAAGTTGATCAGTATTCCTTCTCCTCTTGTGGAACTTCTCCTGAATTTGCTTGCTGCTCATAAGCCGGGTATTCTCGCTTCTTTTCTGGTTTCAGCAGAAAAGCAGTTATATTTGAAGGGTAGCCTCTTGGTAGATCATCTGGAGCTTTGTGCATGGGTAATTTCCGGGAAGTTTGACGTAGCATTACAGGTCTTTTAGTTGAGAAAACTCCGTGGGTAAAATCAGGGGTTTCTGACGCGTATGACGACTGAGAGACCTTGTCTCGCGTGGCTATTAGCTTCGTAAAATTTTGCCCCTCAATTTCAGCAAAATTGAATACCAGCTGTTTAGGCTGGATATTGTGAGATATCGAAGATAATCTTGGCGAGCTTTTTAAAGGCGAGCGTAAGTGAACTCTTTGTTGATCCCTACTCTGATGCTGCCGGATTAAAGTTGGAGTGGTGTGGATTTAAGGGCCAAAGCATGCTTATTGGAATGGCCCATAAATTTTGACCAAAAGAAAGAGGAACATTTCCTGAATAAAGGACGATGCCAATAAAAAGTCGATCTTTCATTAGGTGCTCCTGGAACCATTGAAGATGCTTGAAGTTTTTCTTATAAATCGTTGAGCTTGCTTTTACTTCAATGCCCAAAGTCATTTGATCTTCGCGTTCAATAAGGAAATCAATTTCTCTTTTTTCCCGATCTCGGTAATGATAAAGCTCATATTCACCTTCACTTGCATCAATTTGTGCTGCAAGCTCGTTGAAAATAAATGTTTCTACGAGCTTACCCATGCGATCTGGATCAAATCGCACTTGGTCCATATTCCAAGAAAGAAGAGAAGACATAAGGCCAGAATCTGCCATAAAGATTTTTGATTGCTTACCAACACGATCGTAATCTGTTTTCGTCCAAGGAGGAACTCTCTCAACAATATATAAAGTCTCCAAAGCATTTATATAGGCAGCTACTGTTGGGCGATGAATAGATAAACCAGATGAAATGGAAGAAACATCCATGAATTTGCTCGACCACACAGCTAATATTTTGATGAGACTACGCATGGAATCGTAGCTGTGTATTCTTGCAACGTCCTTGAGATCTCGCTCCAAAAGCGCCTCAATATAGTCCTTATGCCATTTCTTTTGATTACGGCCTTCAAGCATTAAAGCTTCTGGAAATCCGCCCTGAAAGGCCATATCGAGAATGGCATCACGCTCATAAAAGTTCCACTTAAAGTCAAAGGACTGGTTAAAGACGTGTGTTAAAAAATTTGGCTCACTTTCTCTTATCTCACCTTGAGAAAGGGGGCGAAGACGGACTTTGGTAATACGTCCCGCTAAGGATTCCTGAGTACTAGGTAAAGCTTGAATATTTGCTGAACCTGTTAAGAGGTACTGACCTGACCGCGTATCTTCATCAACAACTTTCTTAATTGCAGGTAAAAGAGACGGTACTCGTTGGATTTCATCAATAATGAGCGTATTTCCTATATGTTTAACAAAGTTTTGAGGATCACTTTCCGCAGCTTCTTTAAGAGTGGCATCGTCCAATGTGAGGTAGGCTCTTTTTTCAGAGATAAGTTGTTTCGCAAGCGTTGTTTTTCCGCACTGGCGAGCTCCTGCTAATAAAATAACCCGCCGTGTTTTCAGGGCTTGCTCAATGATTCGCTTTTGCCATCGGACATATAGTTTTTTCATTTTGCTATCACGCTATTTGGAAGAAAATTTCCGCTATTTTAATATATTTTTTTGACAGATGGTAATTTTACTTATCGCGTTTTTAATAAAAAAATTCAAGAAAAAAGATCGGATAGCAGAAAAAACCTTTTAAATCAAACGATTTATTATAAACATTTTTATATAAAATTTTTGCTTGCAAGATGAAAAAGAAAGCAGTAACCTTAAAAAGTTATCTCACAATGAGATAGCGCGACACACAAATGCTGCAAACACTTGCGTGCCGCTGACCATAACTAACCACAAGGAGTTAATCATGGCTGAGCTACATCTAGCGCAGATCGCATATCTATCTCAACAATTATTTGATCAAACTAAAAATGTTAATAACCTTATTATCAGAGGCAAGGTTGAGCTTGATCTTATTCAACAGACATTAAGAGCACTTTTAATCGTTTGTAATGAATGGGTTGCTGAGGGAGAGAACGAACATGAACAACGATAAGCAGTGCGCTGCCTATTCAGGCCAAGCACATAAAATGAGTCCGTTAATAGATTTATCTCTTAATGCTTATGCACTTGACTCCTACGATAGGGGTTGCTTAAGCTATAACCTATGATAATAGGAAAACAATCTTTTCCAAAGAATATTAAAGAGTTTCGTAAAAATTTTTCTTCAGAAGAATTGTGTATCACCTACTTAATTGAGCCTCGTCACATTATTTGATGGTTTACCCCCTTATTTTAATCAAATTATTTAATGGTCTAATAAAAAACCCATCAAAGAATTTGATTAAAAATTCTCGATGGGTTTCTCTTTTTGTATTGCCAACAAAAAGAGGTTTTTCAATGTCTCATAATTTTCTCTGGCGTGCAAATTTTCACTTTTTCATAAACTCAATTGACCAAGATCTGGCCAAACAAATTCAAGAGAAGGGCTGCCCTGAGTGTGGGAATAAATTACATCAAGCCAATTATCCCAGGAGTCCTATTGGGATGTTTCCTCAATTCCGAGATCAGTATGATGAACGGTTAAGTTTTTGTTGTGATACCTGCCGAAAACGTTTGACGCCCCCGTCTGTGAGATTTTTTGGCCGTCGTTGGTATCCTGCCCCCTTGTTCATTTTTATCTCTGCCCTTATGCGAGGGGTTAGTGAATATGCTCTTGCCAAAATAAAACGGCACTTTGGCATAAGTGTCAGTGAGACCACTTGGAAGCGTTGGCAGCGATGGTGGCGCGAATCATTTATGGAAACACTTTTTTGGAAGCAAAATAAAGGTCTGGTTCCACAAGCCCTTGAGACAAAAAGGTCCTTTCCTCGAGCCTTTCTGGATATATTCCAAGGAACCATTGAGGAGAAAATGTGCTTTTTACTGAAATTTCTTTCACCTCTCAGCTGTCGTGTTTTGCAGGTTTTTTAAAGGGGAGAATTTATCCGCAGAGTATGCTTCTTTCATCAAAAAATCATATCCCCTAACCTTCAAACTCCTTCAGGGATAAAAACAACAAGGAGTTTTGATAATGAGTCATGACAACTCTTCTCATGCTGATACCCGGCAAGCCCGCTGGGCTCGCTTTCGATTCTCAATTATTGGCCCCCTCCTATCTGCGCCGCCAGAAAAGGGGGAGCTCAAGTCTCTCCTCGAAGGCCTTTCCAAAAAGACATGGCGTCATCCCATCAAAGGTCATCCGATTAGCTTGAGTTTTTCCACTCTCGAGCGTTGGTTTTATGAAGCAAAGAAGACCCATGACCCTGTGAATGCCTTACGCACAAAACGCCGCACGGATGCAAACTCTGCGCGGAAATTGAGCACAGACTTAAAAAAAGTCATACAAAGCCAACATCAAAACCATCCGACTTGGAGCTATCAACTCCATATCGATAATTTAGCCGTGCACGTCAAAGAAATACCGGAATTAGGGCCGATGCCCTCTTACAGCACGATCTACCGATATATGAGGACGAATGGCTTGCGGAAGCAACGGCTGGTGAAACGTCATCAGACAGAGGGAGTCCGCAGCGCCCAAGAGCGCTTAGACCATCGTGAAGTGCGGAGTTTTGAAATGGATTATGTCCATAGCTTATGGCACTTGGACTTTCATCACGGTTCTCGAAGAATTTTGGGTAAAGACGGACGATGGTATAAGCCATTATTGCTTGCCATCTTAGATGATCATTCACGTTTGGTTTGTCATGCCCAATGGTATCTGGATGAAACAACGGAATCCTTAGTTCATGGGTTTAAGCAAGCTTTGCAAAAGCGTGGGGTACCACGGGCCCTTATGACTGACAACGGATCAGCCATGATATCCGCTGAGTTCACGCAAGGGCTCGAGCGCCTTGGTATTCTGCATCAGCCAACATTAGCTTACAGCCCCTATCAAAATGGGAAGCAAGAAGTTCTATGGGGGCAGGTAGAAGGTCGACTTATGGCTATGTTAGAAGGAGAGAGTGCTCTTTCTCTTTCGCTCCTCAATGAAGCAACCATCGCATGGGTTGAGTTTGAGTATCATAGAAAGATTCATTCTGAGATTGGAGCCCCTCCCTTAGAGCGTTATTTGCAAAGTGCCAACGTTGGGCGGCCTTGTCCAAACATTGAAAAGCTAAATCTGGCTTTTAGTGCTGAAGTCAAACGAAAGCAGCGTAAATCTGATGGAACATTCACCCTTGAGGGGTGTCGCTTTGAAGTACCCTCTCAATACCGTCACTTTGAGGTATTACATGTACGCTATACGCGTTGGAATTTAAGTCAGGCCATACTCGTTGATCCACAGAGCAGCATATGTCTTGGTACATTGTACCCCCAGGATAAATCTGCCAATGCGAAAACGTTACGACGACCTCTGGCTTCTATAATCAATACATTAGACCAGGAAACGTCCCCCACAGGGATTGCTCCGTTGCTTAAAAAACTAATGGCTGACTATGCAGCCACTGGGTTACCTCCTGCTTACTTACCAAAAAAAGAAGGTGAAAAATCATGAACACAAAATTACTCTCTCTTTATGGGCTCAAATACAATCCTTTTACACCAGATGTTCCAACAGAAGCTTTACATATCTACCCTAAGCTCGAAAACTTTTATTGGCGTGTTGAACATGGGTTAATTGGAGAAGGTGGCTTTGCTCTTCTCTCTGGTGATCCAGGTACGGGGAAAAGCGTTGCCCTCAGAGTCCTATCTGAAAGACTGGGGCATATCCGTGATGTTCAGGTTGGGGCTCTGACCCATCCTTCCGCAAGGTTATCTGATTTTTACCGTGAATTAGGGGATATTTTTAGCGTAACCCTCAACACACATAATCGTTGGCATGGGTTTAAGAACCTACGGGAACGTTGGTTAAGTCATGTCAAAAGTACGTTGCTGCGGCCCGTTCTTTTTATTGATGAAGCCCAAGAAATGCCCGCCTGTGTATTAAATGAACTGCGATTGCTAACCAGCACTCAATTTGATTCCCAGCTCTTGCTGAGTGTTATACTTGCAGGAGATCAACGTTTTAATGACAAGCTCCGTCGCGATGAACTTATACCTTTAGGAAGTCGCATTCGGGTTCGGCTTCATATGGAATATGCCAACCCTGATCAACTCATGCAAAGTCTTCAACATTTATTAGCTTGTGCGGGCAATCCCCAGTTAATGAGCCAAGAACTTATGCAGACTTTGTGTGACCATGCCATGGGAAATTATCGTGCCCTCTGCACAATGGCCGGAGAACTCCTTGCAACAGCTGCTCAGCAAGAAAAAACACAGCTGGACGAAAAGCTATATCTTGAATGCTTTACAGTCCCTGCACCTTCTCGCAAACGAAAACTTAGCTCTTCCAATGGAGGAAATCATGGATAAGTCCGTATTAATTATTGAGATGCCAGACTTAAGCTATGAACAGGCCGCAGGTATAGAGGACTTTTTGCATGTCCTTATAAATGCCTTCGAAAATCATTATGCTCGCCAACTTAAAGAATATTACGGCAAATTAGAACTCGACGATGACATCGATATCGATGACATTATCGACGACCTATTTTAATCCTGTCTCGCAGACATGGCAAAAATAATGCCATGTCTGCTTCAACAGGACCCATAACTTGACCCATCAATTATCGTGCAAATCTCCCCATCAAATTACGTGATTACGCTCACTTAATGCAGTCTCATTGGCCAGATGGCTTTCTTTGTCCCAAATGTCACTCTACAAAATATTGGTATCGGCCTCGACGTAAGCTACTCGTTTGTCAATCTTGCCGAAAAGAAACATCTCCTATTGCAAGAACAATCATGCATGGATCTCATATACCAATTCAAGAATGGTTCTGGGGGGCTTACTTGGTGACGACCATAACGCCGGGAATTAGCGCTTTACAACTACAAAGGCAACTTGGGCTGGGATCATATAGGACAGCTTGGTTTATGCTTCATCGGCTTCGAAGGGGAATGATCAATGATAATCGTACCCCTCTTTTAGGAACTATAGAAGCAGACGAAACTATTATAGGGGGCCCCGTTAAAAATAAGCGTGGCCGCGGAGTAACTATGGAGGCAACTAAGTCTTTAGTAGTAGGTGCTGTAGAAGTCTTCAGCTATGTCGATAAGAAGGGGAACCAAAAGGAAAAGGCAGGACGCCTTCGGCTAGCAGTTATTGAGCATGCTGATGAAAAAACAATCGGTTTATTCCTTAGAGAAAATGTAGAATCCGGATCTATAATTCGCTCTGATGGATGGCGTGGGTACTCTAAAGCAGCTCTTGCTGGCTATACGCATGATCAGCGAGTGGTCTCATCTTCTACATCTAAGCATGCTCACCAGGTTGCTCCTCATATTCATCGAGTTTTTTCCAATCTAAAAACATGGCTTCAAGGAACTCACCATGGGGTCGATCCAAAGTACCTTTCTGCTTATTTAGCCGAGTTTGTCTTTCGTTTTAATAGACGCAACACTCCGCAAGCCGCTTTTAAAACTTTACTTGGGATTGCTTCTCATAAAAAACCTGTCACCTTGCGTCAGTTTAAATCGTAGGAGTCAAGTGCATAAGCATTTAGCTCTTATTTCACTTAAATCCAGGATAAATACCACAGGAGCCCTTATGCCAAAGACAATAACGTCCACTCCTCTGCAACGTCACAAAGCAGAAATAGATGATCTTGCAAAGAACTATCTTGAACATTATGGCTGTTACAAGAAATCTATAAGTTTACAAGAAGACCAAAAGCTACTTCAGGATATTATCCTCCCCGCCTTGGGTTGCATAAAAGTAGTGGACGTTGCGAAAAACGATCTTGAAACGCTTCACAAGAAACTTAAAAAAAGGCCGTACCAAGCTAATCGAGTACTCTCCCTTTTGTCTAAAATGTTTTCTTTAGCCGTTTCCTGGGGGTGGAGAGAAAATAATCCTGTCCCTGGAATTCAAAAATATCAAGAAGATAAGCGAGAGCGAGGGCTTAATGAAGAAGAGCTTAATCGTTTATGGTCTGCATTAGACCGACGTTCCTCATATATAGCAGCATATGCCTTGAAGTTTCTTACGCTTACAGGCGCTCGAAAGAGTGAAGTATTGCAAGCCACTTGGGATCAGTTTGATCTAAAGAAGGGACTTTGGATAAAACCCTCACATTTGACAAAGCAGAAAAAGGAGGAACATCTTCCCCTCTCAGAAAAAGCAGTTGAGGTTTTGGAAAGTGCAAAGAAACTAACACCTCAGGGATCTCTTCATGTTTTTGTCGATCCTGCTGAGGGTGAACCGCTGGGAGGAATCAAAGCGCTCTGGCAGACGGTCCTTAAAGAAGCACAACTTAAGGGGGCACATTCAAGATTTACGCCATGCTCACGCTTCTTATCTTGCAATGTCTGAGAACTCGTATTCATGAACATGTGATCTCTGGAGACATTCTTGCCCATTATGGCTCCGAAGCGCAATTATAATCTGTTTTTTTATAGTGGTACGTAAAAAGGGAGAGGCTGCATTTTGTTGTTTCTCCTTTTCTTCTTTGAAAACTTTCTAATCCGTTTAATCTGCTGTCTTTTTCTCTTCGATGGTTCTTTGGTGATATTTATTTCAAATATTTTTTCATCACCAACTCACCCATTGCTTTTTTTCCTGTCAATAAATTTATTGACAACAGTACTACATATGATACTATAATAAGATGAGCAAGATAGAGAAAAAATTAAAAGCTATGAAGGCCAATCCAAAAGATGATTGGCAAATAGGTGACCTGAAGTCCATAGCTAAGCAATACAGCATTGAATACAGGCAGCCTGGTACCAGTCATGTAACTTTTAGTTGTAATAATAGTCTCTCTTTAACAGTTCCTGCTCATAAACCCATAAAGCCAATTTATATACGGAGATTTATTGAGCTAATCGAGTCTTTAAATGAGGAGAATATGTTATGATCGACTATCCTTTTACAGTTCGCCATCTCTCTGAAGAAGAAGGGGGTGGTTATCTTGCTGAAGCTTTAGATCTTAATGGATGCATAGCTGATGGAGAAACAATTGAAGAAGCAGTTCATAATTTAGAAGATGCTGTTAATTCTTGGATTAAAACAGCAAAAGAGCTTGGTCGCTTTATTCCGCCACCTTCTGATGATGAACAGTTCAGTGGAAAATGGGTTGTGAGAACTCCCAAAAGCATACATCATAGGCTAGTTGACATGGCTAAAAGAGAAGGAGTTAGTTTAAACACTCTTACAGTTAGTTTATTAGCAGAGGGGTTAGGGAGTAAAACAGCCCATCACCCTTAAGCTCAGAGGAGGCCTACCGATTTTTTCCCTAAATTGCTTCTCGTTGAGGTTGGTTTAGTAATCTCACCAAGGGACAAGCATTATTTTTGCTCTTTTATAAGTTCTGATTGCAAGTGATACCAGTTTGCATTCAAACAATGAGCAGTAAGACGAGGCGCGGAGCGTATTCTCAAATACGTGAGCACCCCCCCGAGTCCGAAGTCTATTGAGTTCATTGGAAGAATGCGAATTGGCATGAGACTCATATGATGCGCCTCTAGGTAATGGTCTTTAAGTTCTTCCTAAGGCTTAAGGAGTCGTTCTCCGAGAGTGCGCCATCTTTCGAAGTTACGTTCATCAAAGGTATGTTCCTCAAGGCAAGTTGTTAAAAAGCCCAATAGCTTTGCAGCCTTTTCGAGGCTATTATAATCCTGCAAATCATCTCCTGGTTCAATTAAGAAAGCGTCCATGATGCCTGATTTCTGAAGCAATCCTCCCGCTTGAATAAGACCCCTAGTACGGATTTTACGGTACGAGTATTGTTGAGTCTTCATTTTATTTTCCTCCCGATTCAAGCTGTTTTTGAGGCGTGCGATTTGCTTTTTGAGGCGCTGCATCGGGTATGAAAGAGAGAGGGTTTTTTGATTTTTTCCATCGAAGAAATCGATCTCCAGCATTACGCCAGCCCTCCACAAGGGGATCTTGAGTCGTGATTTTATCCCTTAAGAACAAGAGACCTCCAATCAAGAGTTGATCATCAATATGGGCAAGATCCAGAGTTACAATAAGGGAGGCAATAGCTTGCTGACGTTGGAGAAGACGCTTTTCGTATTCCTCTTGGAGGGCCGACATTTTAGATTTTAGCTGATTTATTCCGCGGATTTGTCTCGGGCTTGATTGGGACTTATGGGTAGATCCTCGATGAGATTCGAGGGCATGTTTTAAAGAAGCAGTCATGGGTATCTCTCCTTTGGATAAGATTTTTTACAATTGCCTCTTTATGACCTTAAACTAACAAATTTTTGATCTCATTACAAATGAAATGCAAAAAATGCGCATAAAAAAATGTTGCTTAAGGTGTATCGTTTTGTTAGGCTCTTTAAAAATAGTGGCAGGGGGCCGCTAAAGCGACTTGTGTTATGAGCCAAGGGAGGCAAAAGGTTTCATACCACCCCCACAAAGCACTTTCCTTTCTAAGCCCCATCATTTCACCCCTCTTCTTTTAACCCATCCTTAACGTGCTTTATACTGCTTTTGAGGTGCCGTTCTCGATATGTTTATTGAGAACGTGCTTCAATTCCGATGGATCCTTTGTGGCAAAATCTCTCAAATCCATAAAAACTAAAAATTCGCCATAAGTGATCCGACCATAGGAGGCGCACTTATGCGCGATTCTCCGAATCGGCTTGTGCTCTACGGCCACAGGCGTTATGATGAGTGTTGATCAGAGGCAATGAATCATTCCGCCTTCACTAGAGTTTTGGTGGATGAACTGATCTTTTCCAGAGACTTCGCATCATCATTATGAATGGCTATTCTCCTATGAGGAGAGAAGAATTGACGCCTAACGTTTTAGGTGTGAATGGCGATTTATTCTCTCAATCTCGGATTTATTTCCCGCAGTGAAGGTCGCTCTTCGGTGGGCTTTAGCGCGTATATATCTGCAAGTCGCCAGCAGGATGAGCGCACGGGTGTGACTTATAATTATGGTTGTAAAGAAAATGTGATTGTTAGCCGGATTCTAGCTCCTGAGGGTACTCCAGAGTGGGCGAAGACCTCCGCATCTCTTTGGAATGTGGTGGAACAGTTTGAGGATCAGATAGCAAGTTTGAGGTTTAGGGGAGATCCTCATGATTCAGACAGTCATCAACGAAGCTTGAGAGCCAAAGAGCACTTCTTAAGCTCCACCCAAACGGCTCAAACCATTATGGGCGCCATTCCTATCGAGTTCTCTCAAATGGAAGCTGAAACTTGCATAGAAGAGTTCTTGAATGAACGATTTGTCCCACGGGGTTTGGTCGTTGAATATGCCATTCACTGGGATAAAGGGAACCCTCACTTTCACGGAATGATTACCCGAAGGTCCTTGGTGGACGACACTTTTGCACAACGCAAAGACCGGGACATTGTGAGTAAACCCGAGCTTCTTGTAACCCGAAAACTCTGGGAAGAGATAGTCAATAAACACCTGGAGCTGGGAGGATATGAGGTTCGCATTGATAGCCGATCCTATGCAGATCAGGGGTTAGATTTAGTCCCTACCCATCATGAAGGATGGTATGCTCAGAGACTTGCAGAGCGTGGCGAATATTCCCGTATTGTTGCCGATAATGAGGCTATTCGGCAAAAAAATATTGAGATTCTTTGTAAAAATCCAGCCGTTTTGGTTCAAGAAGTGGCTCTTAAACGGACCGTTTTTACTCAAAAACATCTGGAAGAAGAAATCATGCGTCGGGTCGGAGGAGATGACAAACTCTTCAGCCTTCTCAAGGCAAAAGTTGAGGGTTATGCACTGCATCCTGAGATGGTTTTGAAGACGGCCAACGAGAATAAAGTCTTTGAAGGAGCAACGGAACTTCGACATCTGGCTTCAAAGATAACGGATCAATTAATCGACGACAGGCAAGTGACCTATGAGGTGGGAGAAAGTCTCAATCGAGATCGGCTTTTTACCTCTGCCGCCTACAAAAAGCAAGAAGAGGACCTCATTGAAAGAGCGGATACCCTCCATGGGCGATGCACCAAAGACGTCTCTTCTGATTTGATTGCTCAAGCCATCAAAAACCGGGAATCAGAACTGGGTTCTGGATTATCTGAAGAACAACAAGCGGCCATTACCCATCTCTGCTCCGGCCCTGATATTCGTCTCTTAAATGGAAAAGCGGGCACAGGCAAAACCACTCTGTTGAAAGCCGTGGCTGAGGCTTATCAAAAAGCAGGGTTCCAGGTCTTAGGCACTTCCTTTCAAGGAAAGGCCGTTGAGATTATGGAACAAGAGATTGGAATTCCGTGCAAGACTCTGGATAGTTTTAGAGTTGCTTGGGAAAAATATGACGAGCAAAAAGAAAGTATGGGTAAACTCTGGGGGAGGTTCCCCGTTCGAGCGGGGTGGAAGGCTTATGGGTATGCGGCTGCGCGGCTGAAAGAATTAGAATCACACCGATTTACAGAAAAAAGCGTCATTATTGTGGACGAAGCCAATATGATTGGGGGGCGCTTATGGGACATTTTCCTTAAAGAAGCAGCGAATAAGGGGGCAAAGGTTCTGATTGTTCAAGACCCCGCTCAAATCAAATCTCGAGAACCGGGAGATTATGGACGTCTTTTTGCAGAACGGTTTGGATATTGTGAAACAAGTGAGGTTGTTCGTCAACGTGTTCCTTGGCAGCGAGAGTGTTCCAAGCTGTTGAATGACTACCAGGTCTTAGATGGCCTCCGGCCCTATGAGGAGAAAGGTCATTTGGAGTGGTTTGAAGGGAGCACCCAAGCTCATCAGGCTTTAGCCCAAGCCTATGTCCAAGACTTTATCTCCCATCCAGAGAATACGCGTATCGCACTGGCCTATCAAAATATCGAGGTTTACCAGCTCAACCAAATGATTCGAGCAGGGCTGATTGAACAAGGGTACCTGCAAGAATCCTTTAAGGTTCAGGGAGAAGACTATGCCATTGGAGATCGCATCCGATTTATGGAAAACGACAATCATGGGCGCTTTGTGACAAATGCGCCTTTTTCCGAGAAGAGTCAATCAAAGGGCATCAAGAACGGGAGTTTTGGAACCATCGAATCCTATGATGAAGCTAAAAGCATTCTTACGGTTTGCCTTGAGTCAAATAAGTTGGGTTCAAGCAGAACTGTTCAATTCAATCCAGAAGAGTACGCCCACTTCACTCATGGTTATGCCATGGGCATCCATAAATCAGAAGGGTCTACCTTTGATAAGAGCTTTGTTACCTTAAGTCCTCTTATTGATCCCTCCACTTTGCTGGTTGCCATGACCCGTCACCGAGATGATGTGAGAGCTTACCTCAACCGCGACCAATTCCTCGATTTTAAGGATCTCGTGGAAAAGATAGGTCGCCCAGAACTTAAGGAAACCTTACAGGATTATCGTCTTTCCGAAGAGCAGAAGCCTGCGTTTAATCGGGTTCAACAATATCGAGATTTAACGATCGAGGCTGTGACCTTGCGGGAAGAGATGGAATCCGAGCTTGATCCATCCAAACCTCTCTATCAACACCCCTCCTATGGAGCCTATCAAACTTGCTTTGAAGAAAAAAAGCGTGTTGCTGAAACCATTTTGAAGGATTGGCAAAATCACGCCCCTTATGTGCGCATGCTCGGCATTCGTAAGGATGTGCTGGAAGTGGAAGCAGGGTTCCGTCCTCGACTTCTTTCTGATCTGGAGCATCGGGCCAGCTTACAGGTGCAAACCTATATAGATCATGTGAGAGAAACACGCACTCTCTGGAGCACCATCTCAGAAACCCACCCAGGAGCCCTAGCAAGAACCCACGCTCTTTATGAAGACTATCAAAAGTGCAAAAGAGAAAGGGATTCCATTGCGGCTGTCATTCAAGAAAATCAGAAACTCTATATTCCCTTCTTACGGATGACAAAGAATGAAGAAGGTGAGTTGTTCACCTATTGGGGAGAGTGCGTCACAAAGGAAAACCATGTTTACATCTCTGCCGTCAAATCCCATGCGGAAGCCCATAACCGCTCTCAACTCCAGAATCTTTATTATGAAAGGCTCAATCCAGAACAAAAAGTTCACTACGATGTGGTTCAATCATATATTCAAGTTCGCAATGAGACATCTGCACTCTACAGTCACCTTCAAAAACAAAAAGACGGTCTTCTTACGCTCACATCACCGGAAGGCTTAGCCTTAAAAGGCTCAGCCTTTCTTTCCCTGGAAACTTTTCATACTCTCCAAGCTCAAAGAGATACATTAGCCCTTCAGATTGTTGAATCTCCTGAATATTATAAACCCTTCTTCGAGACACTCAAAGTCAATGAAGACAAGCTCTTAGAGCATGCAGTTGCGGGAGAGCTTCGTGAACTGGTCTTGCATTATACATCAGCCACAACCATAGAAGAACGTTTGGAGAGGTCTGATGCCCTTTATAAGGTGGTGGGAGAATCCTCCTCCCTCAACAAGGCCGCCTTTGGGGTTTTAAAGAGTATGGGTATTGAATTCTCTCAACTCAAATTCGATCAAGGATGTTTGGAGGTGATCAAAGGAGAGGGCGAACTCCCCTATCAAACTCTTTCTGAGCTGTCCTCTGCTTTTGTGTCTTTACATGAATATCGCAAGGTTCATCAAGAAGCTGCCAAGAATTGGCACATTATTAAAACTCAAGCCACCCAAAAGGTGACCTCTCTCCAAAATGAGCAGATAGAGAGCCTCAATAGGTTGAAAAACAACCCAGAACTAACATGGGAGCTTCTTGAAGAGCGGGCTGCTCAAGCCCTTCACACGAACACAACGGTTCAAGCTCACATGAAGCAAGTCGTGAACACCCAAACGCTCAGCTTTATCTCATCTGAGCTTGCCCGCGCTGTGAATGGATCTGGCCTTGAGATTAAGGCTGGGATTAAACTTGCTTCTCTTCATTCTCAGCCTGATTCTCAATCTCACCCCTCAACCCACCTTCTCCAGGAGATTAACCATCGACACAAGGAGCTCATGTACTTGCAGAGCCATTTGCGGAAGGGACGTTCCGGCTACGTGGGGCTTTATAAAATGGACCACTCTCGAGTGGATCACCCCGAAGATACAACATGGGAAAATCTACGAAAACAAAAGCTTTCTCTCGCCTCCGACGCCTTAGAAAAAGGAGGGCAAATCATTAAGCTAGCCTTTGCAGGTGACCATAGTCGCATGGAAAAAGAAGCGTATGAGTATCAGGTGGGACAGCGCGTTGCTCAGTATCAAAACGCGGTGGGAGAGGATAAGGCGGCCTTGGCAGCGGAGCTGAGTTCCCAGCTAAAGCAAGAAGGAAGTCATGGAGCAATAAAAACTCAATTAAAAAGCCAAGGGGTAAATTTTGAAGCTCTTCATCTTTATAGCCTCTTCCATCAGACGTCATTCGATTCTCTTGAGAATAAAGCGGAGCTTCTCAAAACGGAATCTCCTGAGGCACTCCTTCCCAAGGCAGAGGCTCTTGTTAAGCTAGAAACCTATGTGGCTTCTCAAGAAACCTTCTCCGCTCTTTGGAAACCTCGCAGTGAGATGATCGAAAAGGGACTGGCTGAAATCAAAGAGAGCTTTAACCTAAAACGAGAAGAGCTGATCTCCCACCTCGAGAGATTGAATCCCGAAGGACAGGGGTCCGCACGATCCTGTATTTTTGTGGTAAATGACCTTCTGGAAGAGGCCAAGATAAAAGTTGAGGCTTTGAAGAAGGGCCATCAAGTTCACCAGGAGTCTCTCAATGTCCAAACACTTTTAGAACATCACCTTCAAGAAAAAATCCAAGGTTATGAGGCTTCCTTTGGATGGAATCTATCCCAGGAAGACCGTCAGCTTCTTTCTCAGCACATTCGCGCCCTCTCATACATGCAAGCGCAGATCCATGAGGAACGGCTTTCCTTAATGAAAAAGACTAAGTTTGAGAATGATGCTGAATTTTTCTCCAGCGCACGGATGCGAAACGAAGCTGCTTACCGTCTTATGGAATCTCCTTTTGGACATGCCATTGAAGAGTCTCCAAAGGACCTTGCTGTGCAAGGATATGCGGAGAGGCATCGAGCCAAGCTCAAAAAAGACGAGGTCCCAAATGACGCAATCACTCATGATATAGCTAAGCAAGGAATTCTTCATTCTTCTACGGAACTTTTAGAAAAACCTCATCGCAACCCTTGCTCTTTTATTTCAGAGGAGGAGGTACTGGAAGCAGCACGAGGGCAGTATGCCTCTTTAGCAATTGACCTTTTAGGCAGCCCCAATCAACATTTGAGTTCCAAACATGAGCTTCGGTGGGGAAAGAATGGTTCCCTTCGGTTACATACTTCTGGACCTAAAGAAGGGAAATGGAATGATTTTGAATCGGGAGAGAACGGCAACGTCTTTGAGCTTGTGCGCAGAGAAAAGAACTTGGACTATAAAGCGTCTCTTTTTTATGTTGCCGATGCTCTTAATCTCAAAGTACCTCCTTATGGAATGGGTTCCTCAAGGGTCACTGAAAGACAAAGGGAAGAACAAGCACAAGAACGCGCACTCTTGAAGGAAAAGTATGCTCTTGAAGAAGCCAAGGACATTGCTTCACGTCTCAATGGTGTCTCAGAACTTCAGATGAAATCAAAACCCATTGAGGGGACCGTTGCGGAAACTTACCTCCGCGAAGAACGAAATATCAAAGGTCAATTGGCCCCTGATTTACGTTTCCTGTCCAAAGGCACGACCTTTATGTATGGTGGTGAGCGCAAAACTCTTCAACAGGATTGTTTTGCAGCTTTTGGACGGGATCAAGAGGGTCGTTTAAGATCGGTTCAACTCACGAAACTGATGGCAGATGGGAGACGGGCTCTCACTCCTGATGGGGAAAAACTCAATAAGATCCAATATGGCGTTTCGGGAGGATCTTTTGTCACCCTGCAGACTGGCGAACGCGCAGACCGTGTCTTTATGGCTGAAGGTCTTGAAACAGCTCTCTCCATCAAAGAGGCTAATGTTACGGGCAAAATTGTGGCCTCCTTAGGCATTCATAATATCTCAAACTATCAGGGCCCTGAGAAAGAAATCATTATCTGCGCCGATAACGATGAACATAAACCCCATTCCAAAACCCACACCGTCATTGAAAAAGCACAAGAACACTTTACGGGCAGAGGTTTTTCAGTGACGGTTATCAAGCCCTCACACCCTGGAGACGACTTCAATGATGTACTCAAAAAACAAGGCATTCAAGGTATGGAAGCTTATGTAAACCCTTATCTCAACCCTCATAGGGAAACACCACCCCAACCTTCCACCACTCCTTCTCGTAACCATGTCGTAGCAGAGGCCAATAGCTTCGAACAAATGAATCGTGAAACTCCTGGGATGAGCTTCTCTCCCTCTACCAAATCCAATAACATTGAAATTATCTCCAAATACTTAGCATCAAAAATCAAGGAAATGAAGGCCTTTGAAGGATCATCTATCGGAGACAAAGCTAGACAAGAAGTCAAAACCTATATGGAAAATTTTGATAAAACCACTCTGCAAGCTATTAAAGCCCACGATCAGAATCTCGCCAAGGAGCTCCAGCATCTTGAGCAGACTCGAGAGATAAACAGAGGAAGAGGGGTTGAGATGTGAGTAAGAACACTCGTTCTCTAAGGAAGTAAATCTTAGCATGAGCTGCTTTATATCTCTTTAAAAAGATCCTCTAAACAAACTTCTGATGTTACTAGTTCTTCTGAGTACATGGTCCTTTTGAGTCGACAAGCGGTTATCATAGAAATAAAAATCTGTTTTTCCGTTTTTGTAACTTTACGGTAGATATCAATTTTTCTAAGGAGTTCTTGAGAGTAAGATTTATCAATAGCGTAAGGTTCCTTGCAATATTTTATCTCGCAGAGATTAATGGTACCATCGGGTCTATCGAAGAGAAGATCAATCTGAGCGCCTCCTTCTTCTCTTTTTTTTGGAATATATCGCCAAGTCGTTGCGGTGGCTCCATCTGGAATTTGGAGAGCTTGTCGAATTTGGGTTAAATGCTTATAGCACACAGCCTCAAAGGCATGTCCCACCCATGCTTTCCATCCAGGCGTTTGTGAAACAGAGTCCCAGTATTTTAGAGTGATTTCTTTTGAGATTCGACTTTTAGACTCGGGTGCAATCCAATTTAAGTAAAAGAGGGTGTACTCATCAATGACTTTATAATAAATTCCTCTCTCTTTTTTCCAAGGAATAAAGGCTGTAATAAAGCCAGCTTCTTCAAGTTCCTTTAAACGCATGGAGAGTCGACCTCCCTTGCTTTCTATAATAGCTTCTAGTTCTGCACGACTGACGCCTTCTTGTTTGGAAGCGATGACTTTAATAATCTCTTCATGGACTTCGGCATGATCAAAAAGAGATGAAAATAGATTTTTAAATTCATCCAAAAGAGTTCCTTTTTTTTGAAAACATAACTGATTAATGTTTTGAATAGCTGAAAGGCCTTTTTGAATAAACTTTAAATAGAAAGGTATTCCCCCAATACACATGTAAAGATCTAAAATTTGTGCAAGATTGAGCTGAATTCCTTTGTACTTGAGATATAATTTTGTTTCTGAAAGGGTAAAAGGTTCAAGATGAATGCGTAAAGTGACTCTATTATGGAGGCCTCCCTTATTGTTTAGTATATTTTCAATAATCCACGAAGCGGCAGATCCACAAATAATAAGCTTTATTTTTGGATCATTGACCCAAAATCGATTCCAATAGTAATCAAGAGCTTGAAGTAACCCTGATTTAGCTGTTGCCATCCAAGGGAATTCATCAAAAAAGAGAACAACCTTCTTGTGTTTTCCAAAAACCCGCATTGCATCCGTTAACATGCCGAGGGCCTCCATCCAATTGTCTGGATCTTTTAAACCAAGTCCTCCTTTGTCCTTAAAAAAAGCGCGCTCTATTTCTTTCTTAAATTCTCTGAGCTGAAGAGATAAGGGTGCATGATTAATACCCGTTGTCTGGAAAAAAGAGCACTTTTTATTCTCAAAAAAGCACCGAACAAGAAACGTCTTACCTACTCTTCTGCGCCCATATATCGCAATAAGTTCTGCTTCTTTTGAATCCATGGCTCTTTGAAGCTGTCTTTGTTCATATTTTCTACCAATTAATTTATTCATGCTATGCCTTTTAAAAATAAGGGACGGATATAGGATTTATATATCCGTCCCTTATTTGTCAATATAAATTTATAAGGGACGAATATAATTTTCTTATAAGCGTCCCTTATTCACGAGATTTTTTCTCATCTCTATAACAACATTTGGAAAAAACTCAGAAACGTTTTCAGAGTAAAACTATCCACACTTCACATCATGGAGACGAATCGAACGACGTTCTTAAAAAGAAAGAGGTGTAAGGGGAGTAAGAGCAACCATCTCAAAAAAATTTGGTAGAAATTCTTATTCTTTTAAAAAGCGTTCACCAATTGTTTCGAGAGGGGAAGTATGAATTATACCATGGATTGAGTGGACTCAACGGTGAACGGTTGAAACCAAAACCCGTCGTATGATGCTTGAATGGAGCAACGCTATGAAGGCTACTTTTTTTATGACAGGATTTTGGATCCATACCAACGTGAGGACTTTTTCCTGAGTCAATTTTATGTGTTCGATTACGTGACATAGAAAATGTCTTAAAAGTAAAATGACCCCAATTTAGAAATTTCATAGCGAGCTCCCCTTTCTTTTTTTCATGGATACTTTCATTTCTATCGTTATTCTCAGGAAATTGCTGTAAAAAGTCAACCATTTTCGGCAGTTAAAATTTATATTGTTTCAATAAAAAGCCCTATCAAAAGCCTATTGTTCAGGATAGCCAGCTTTGATAGAGTGGTTTTACAAATAACGAGCTTCTAAAGAAGGCTTGTTATAAGGTGATATTTAGATAGTGATATATGAAATCAACTCTTTCTTTGAAAAAGCCTTTAAGTTTTGAAAAACAAGCCAAGATCCATCAGATGATGGGGATAAAAGGTGATATAAAAAAACAACCTTCGGAGAATCAAAATTTTTTAGAAAGGACGATCAAAAAAAAGAAACGCGAGTTCATTTCTGTTAAATGGTTAGAAAAGACTTATCCTAAATGCTTTAACCGTAAAAACCCTAAACCCCTTAAGAAGGGTATTATGCAGGATATCCTCAAAGAAGGGAAATGGATAGAGGCAAAAACATCTTTGAGGGAAATCGTTTCTTTTTATGTTGGCTCACCTCTCTATCATCACGCCATTTTGAGAGAAAGCTTTAGATATGGCTTGGGAGGAGAAAAAGTCGAGAAAATCAGAGAATCAGAAAAAGAATTCTCTAGGAAGAGACTTGAGAAAGTACGCACTGTCAAAAAATAGAAGTTACATGGGAAAACTCGAAATTTATACAATTCATATCTTTATAAATGAAAATCATGATAAAATATAAAGGTTACGTTGGTCACTTTTCCTTCGATGAAAAAACAAATCTTTTTCAGGGGCATGTTGCCAACATTCATGACGTCATTACTTTTCAAGGAACATCTGTGGCATCAACACGCAAAGCCTTTCAAGATGCTGTTGACGACTACATCAAATGGCATAAAAAGTATGGCAAAGAGTCTGATAAGGTTTTTCCGTAGACCAATAGCTTGAGAGTTCTTATCTGATGCAAAAAGTAAAAAAACAAAGAGCATGGATTGACGCAAAAAAGAAATATCGCCTTTCAGATGCAACTGTTCAAATGGCTATGGAATTAGGCTTAAATCCAAGCAAATTAGGAAAAATCGTGGGTCATAAGCAAGAACCATGGAAAGAACCTCTTGCTAACTTTATACGCACTTTATATGAGAAGAAATTTAAGCTGCGACACGAAGCTACTTAAAGGAGTTGTAAACATGGAAACATAGCTAACCATCTATACCACTAGACGAACCTAGGGGTCTGAATAAAGAGCGACCCTAACAATGTAACGAGGCATGGAAGCATGCGGGGTACAAATCGCAAGAGGAGAACCCTTCTGGTAGCTACGACCGGATGAGTGCTAGGTAGCTGGTATGGCGAAGACATCTAAATCTGCGTTAAAGATCGTTATCTTCAACAAGTGAAAGTAGCTGAATTACACTTGAACCAAAAGGTAAGGAGGTAGGAGAAATGTCTCTTAAATACATCCTCGTGGTCAATACGCCTCCCGGTCAAAAGCAGGCGCCTAACCCAGTATTTTACTTCTTTAAGCGGAACGTGGAAACCCTGTACAACTCCCGTAAGGGACAGTCTACCGTAAGGATGACCTATGGTTGTGCAGGTTTGGGAGGTTGGAAGAAGCGAATGTCGTTCTGTAATGGAGCGGATAAGGGTTTAAATGTCACCCTCTGCGAAAGCAGGCCGACGTCCAACTGGTCTTTCTTTGCAAGAGAATAAGGAGAATTACTCATATGAGGAAAAGCAAATGACGGCAATGATAACATCGTTGGCTGGTGCATCCTCAGCTTTCGAACTGACATGGGAGACCATCGATTGGCAACATGTCACGAAGAAAGTAGAGCAACTGCAAATGCGTATTGCAAAGGCTGTCCGAGAAAAACGCCACGGTAAGGTGCGAGCTTTACAGTGGATACTAACGCACTCCTTCTTTGCCAAACTATTGGCAGTGAAAAGAGTGACCCAAAGCTCTGGGGCTAAAACCCCGGGAGTCGATGGAGTTCTCTGGGAAACTCAAGAACAGAAAATACAAGCGGTGAATTCATTACAGAGGCGAGGGTACCAACCCCTGCCATTGCGTAGGATATATATTCCAAAAACTCAAGGACGCCGCCCACTCTCCATACCCTCTATGAAGGATCGAAGTATGCAAGCATTGCATCTCCTTTCTCTAGAACCGGTAGCGGAAATGATAGCGGACAAGAATGCCTATGGCTTTAGGCCTAAGCGTTCGACAGCCGATGCTATCGAGCAGTGTTTTAAAATACTTGCAAGAGAGGATCGTGCACCTTGGATTTTGGAGGGAGATATCCGAGCCTGTTTTGATAACCTTTCAGCAAATTGGTTACTAGGCCACATTCCTATGGATAAGGCGCTTCTTTCCAAATGGCTGACTGCTGGCTACATAGAAGAGAGAACTTTGCATTCTACCTTTGAAGGTGTGTCGCAAGGGAGCCCAATCTCACCTGCAATTCTTGTAATCGCTCTAAGCGGTTTGGAGGAGACGATTAAAAGCGCTACCTCCAAAAGAGATAAGGTGAATGTAGTCTCTTATGCGGATGATTTTGTTATCACAGGAGATTCAAAAGAAATCCTGGAAAACAAGGTCATGCCAATCGTGGTTACTTTCTTAAAGGAGCGTGGTTTGGAACTTTCCCCTCAGAAAACCAAAATTACGCATGTGGATGACGGATTTGATTTTCTTGGATTCAATATACGCAAGTATAAGGGCAAGCTTCTTATCAAGCCCTCCAAGAAAAACGTTAAATCTTTCCTGGATAACATCCGAAGTTTGATCAAATCCAGTGCAACTTCAAAAACAGAAAATCTCATCTGGCAACTTAATCCAAGGATTAGGGGCTGGGCGAATTATTTCTGTCATGTGGTGGCCAAGGAAACTTTCAACTATGTTGATAACTGTATTTTCAAAACAACAATGGGATGGATAAAAAGAAGACATCCAGAAAAAGGGGCTCTGTGGAGGTGCAAGAAGTACTTCCGCTCCCAAAGCTTACAACACTGGATATTCTCTGCAACCATAAGAGATGAGGAGGGCAATGTGTCTTTCGTAGATCTCTTAAAGGCAGCAAAAACACCCATTCGTAGGCATGTTAAAATAAGGGCTGAGGCTACTCCTTATGATCCTCAATTTAAGGAATACTTTCTAAAACGCAAAGGATTGCGTGTAAGGAAGGGAACCAAGAATAATCAGAAGGAAGAATCCCTGAACATTAACAACACTAGAGACGTTAAACAGATAGCCGGGTCACATGGTGGCCTTCGAAAGGCTTGAGCCGTGTGCATCGAAAGAGGCATGCACGGTTCTTATGGGAGCGAGGGCTGGCAACAGCCCTCGCTTACCAGGCTGACTGGGGCTGCCGTAGAAAATAAGAATTTGTCCATTCCCTTAAGCCTTTCTCTTTCTCCAACGGGCCATCTTTATCTCTATAGTGATCCAGAAAATGAAGAGACCGTTCTTTTACACGTGGCTGAGAAAATAAAAGATTCTTTTGCCATAGGAAGTGCCACTGGGCTTTTGCGCTTAGGGGTGGTTGATTTTGGAGTGCCCCTTCCGCCTAGTTTTACCTATTGGCAGACATTTTCTAAATTGTTTGTGACTGAGGTCAGTAAGCTTTCGGGGTTAGAGACGTTCTCCTCTGAAGATATCTTACGCCTTTCTCCCCTTTTAGTTGAGTTGGAGTCCCATTTAGAGCGTGCTCCTTTTATGCGTGGAGGGGAATACTTAAATTCTGAGGTCATGACCACCCTTTGGCATGTTCTTTCGCAAGTCCTGTTAGAAGAGATATCACATTTTGAAGGTAACAGCCTCCAAGATTATCTGGTGGCCTATAATCCCGCTTGGAATAAAGTAGGACGGGTCTGTTTCCATCTCGCAGAAAATAAAGCAAATCCACGCCATCCTTTTGCTTTTTTAGCGACCTATACAACACGTCTCTCGAGCACAGAGGATGCTAAGCATCTCGATGTGAAGCATCAAGATGTTAAACATCTGCCTTTAGAACGCGCCTTAAAGGAATATTCAGGCGCGCAGAAACGCTCCCACCTCCTTTCATTGCTTCTCCCTGTACAAAAGTCTGCCGAGAAAAGCCCGTTTATTAAACACCTTGTAGAGACAGGATCTATCTACAAGCCTCTGGCTTGGACCGCCCGTGAAGCCCATCGCTTTCTTAAAGACATCCCTTTAATTGAAGAAGCAGGTATCATCGTAAAGATTCCGAATTGGTGGAATCCTAAACGTCCCCCTCGACCTCAAGTCACGGTTGCTGTAGGGAACGTAAATGCCAGTGCCGTAGGACTAGATGCTTTGCTAGACTTCGATATGGGTTTTGCTCTTCCTGATGGAGAAAAGCTGACATTAGAAGAAATAGAGGCTCTCCTGCACGACCAAGGCCACCTGGTACAGATAAAAGGTCAATGGGTGGAGGTTGATAACGACAAGCTCAACCAAGTTCTTTCCCATTGGAAACACGTTGAAAATCAAGTTAAAAGAGAAGGACTTTCTTTTGCAGAAGGGATGCGTCTTTTAGCCGGCGCTTTTGGGCAACAAACAGAAGCCTCTCTTGAAGATGTGGCAGAATGGTCAAAAGTTATTGAAGGCCCTTGGTTGAATGAGGCTTTGTCCAAACTCCGTCATCCCGAACAAGCAGAGGATCAGAATGTACAGGCCCTTTTACGAGAGCATCTGCAGGCTCATCTACGCCCCTATCAACAGATGGGTGTTCAGTGGCTGTGGTGGCTTTATAATTTACGTTTAGGGGGATGCCTAGCCGATGATATGGGGCTTGGGAAAACCGTTCAGGTTTTAGCCTTATTGCTTCTTGTAAAGCATCTTTCTCCTAAAGGAGAGAAGAAACGACCCAGCCTCTTGATTCTTCCGGCGTCCCTTTTAGGAAATTGGCAAGCTGAAATCAGCAAGTTTGCACCTGACCTTAAAATATGGATTGCACATAGCTCAGCTTTAAATGCTAAAAAAGTAGCAAATTCTCCTGATTTAACGGGTATAGATCTTGTGATTACGACGTATGCCTATGTCCATCGTCTTCCTTGGTTAAGTCAACTCTCGTGGAATCTTGTGGTTCTTGATGAAGCGCAGAGCATTAAAAACCCCTCTGCAAAACAAACGCAAGCGATTAAGAAACTAAAAAGCTACGTTCGCTTTGTTTTAACGGGAACCCCTGTTGAAAATCGTCTTTTAGACCTGTGGTCATTATTTGATTTTGTAGCCCCTGGACTTTTAGGATCGAGTCGCGTGTTTTCTAATTATGGGAAACAAACGCTTAAGCGTTCAGAAGAAAAAGGAAAAAATGGTGAAGGACGTTTTTATGCTGCCATTCGTCATCTGGTTAGCCCTTATATTTTAAGACGCCTGAAGAGTGACAAGCAGATCATTGCAGATCTTCCCGATAAAACAGAAGTAAAAGCTTATTGTTCTCTCACGAAGCAACAGATCATTCTTTATCAACATGCCCTTAATGAGCTCTCAACCCGGCTTGAGCAAGACATTGATGGGATTCAACGCCGTGGTCTTGTACTCTCCTATCTTACACGCTTTAAGCAAATTTGCAATCATCCGAGCCAATGGTTAGGACATGGCCAGTATGAAGAGCAAGAGAGTGGTAAATTTATCCGTCTCAAAGAGATTTGCGAATCCATTCGAGAAAAACAAGAAAAACTCCTTGTTTTTACCCAGTTTCGTGAGATCATACCTGCCTTAAATGACTTTCTTGCTGGTGTATTTAGACAAGAAGGGCTGGCTCTTCATGGACAAACAGCAATAAAAGATCGCGCGAAACTCGTGCAAGCTTTTCAGCAAGAACAAGGCTTCCCCTTTTTTATTTTGTCTCTGAAAGCAGGAGGAACAGGGCTAAATCTTACAAAGGCCGCTCATGTAATTCACTTTGATAGATGGTGGAATCCGGCTGTAGAAAACCAAGCTACAGATCGTGCCTATCGTATCGGCCAGAAAAAGAATGTTCTTGTTCATAAATTTGTTTGTCAAGGAACAATTGAAGAAAAAATCGATGGGTTACTGAGCTCTAAAAAAGATCTTTCAGATGAGCTCCTCACTTCAGAAAAGGAGACCAATTTGACCGAGCTGAGTAATGAGGAACTTCTCGACATTGTGAAACTTGACATCCATCGTGTTCTTGGAGAAAACTCATGATAGTCTCTACAAGGAAGGTGAAATAATCATATGAGTTGGTACTATCCGCCTTATGTGCCAGTTGCGGAACGAAAAAAGAAAGCCGCTAAGAAAGTTGCATCCCTCATCAAGAAAGGACACCTCATTAATCCTATCGTCATCGAAGGACGTGTCATTGCAAAGACCTTTTGGGGAAAAGCCTGGTGCAAGCACCTTGAATCCTACAGCGATTATGAAAACAGATTACCAAGGGGTCGGACATACGTTCGCAATGGGTCCGTCATTGATCTCAAGCTCAACCCTGGGGAGGTAAGGGCCTTAGTGAGTGGATCATCCATCTATACAGTGGCCATTAAGTTTGCCCCGGTTCTTGCGCAAAAATGGGAGGCTCTTGTCAAGGAGTGCGCAGGTAAAATTGAATCCTTAATTGAGCTCCTACAGGGTAAATTTTCTAAAGGGGTGATGGAGATCATTACCCATCAAGAGAGAGGCTTGTTCCCTGATCTTGAAAACATAAAAATGGACTGTTCATGCTATGATTATGCAGATATGTGTAAGCACGTGGCTGCAGTTCTTTATGGAGTTGGAGCCCATCTTGATGAACATCCCGAAGATCTATTCACCTTGCGAGATACAAACCATGCAGATCTTATTGCAATGGCTGGCTCTTCAGACTTATCGAAAGAGAGCTCTGATCAGGATGCTACGCAACTTACTGGAGATTTATCCTCCCTCTTTGGGATTGAGCTTGAAGGGGAGCCTCCTCCTGTTATTTACCTTGATAGCAAAGTAAAAAAACATCCTCAAGAAAAAAGAACCCGATTAAACTCAAAAAAATCTCTTCAGGGAGGGCTAAATCAGTTGTTAAAAATTAGAAAATAGGAAGAGAGGACTACAACTTAATGATTAGACAAGTCACAAAAAAAGAAAATGTATGTTTTGTGAAAACTTCTTTATGGTAAAATGTTATTATATTATGCCATTGCTTTTTCATCTGATTAGCAAATAATGATTAGATATAGGGATGGAAAAAGCTCTAAAGAAGCTGTATCTTAAATTTAATCAATAAAGCAGATTATGGGGGAATTCATGATAAGGAACTATGGACTTTTAGGCCTTTTCTTATTTTCATTATGCATTCTATCTTTTAAACAAGACTGTAACGCTTGCCGTAAGTGCCTTGAGTCTACTGAGCAAACTTCTCCTCGCAAACGAAAGCTTGAGACTGAAAAAAATACGGATTTCAATAATCTCAAAAAATATAAAAGATCTCAAGACGACCAAATAAAGAAGCTTACAGTTGAATCTCTCTATGTAAAGGGAGATGATTCAGCACGCGTTAGGTGGGTTAATGACCTTGATATTTATTATGGAAGCAAAAAGCCGAATAAAGTCGTTGAAGTTCCCGCAACAATTCATGAAAAGTTAAATTTTGTTGGAAATCACTTAAAAGCTTGCTATCAAGTATCAGATACGCACCCAAATGCATCTAAAAGGAATATTCTTCTCCCCTTTGTGAACTTCGTTGTTAAAAGAGACAATGATCCTCGAGAGTTCCTTGAGGGAGGATATTTGCGATTTGAAGAGAATGGAAACGCATTAGCCTTTATAAGTGGCCCTCAGGCATACTCAACAGAGACTATGTATCATCAATATGCGGCAACTTATAATCTTATTGCTGAAGAGCTTAGCTTAACTGGTTTGCCTACTATAAAAATGATTGCAGGGAACACTGCTGCCAATTTAGTTCACAAGAATTTTAACCAAATTAATGATCAGTGTACCCAAAGGGGAAAAGAAATAGCTTATAAGTTTCATACCGAAGAATGGTTTCATGAAGTGCTAGGCGCGCACCCACAATTAGCCGTGGAGCCACTTGAAAGATTGTTATCACCGGGTGATAAGGTATACGCCATCATATTTGATATGTATTCATTATGGGATGTTTGTAGCCATTGTCAGCAGAAATTTAAGAAGGAGCTATTTCAAAGAAAAACCATAAGCAAGATACAAAACTTACTGGACGGCTTAGACCTAAACTACCCAAGGAACGGACTCAAAGTCATATTTAGGGTTTCATCGGAACGAGATTACTTTTCTCATATTACAAACGATCAACTTGAAGATGCTGGCGGGGGATATGATGAAGAAGAAGGGTTTGATATAAAAACAGTGGATACAGCTCAGGTTTCCCTATGTACAAGATATACTCCAACCTATGAACAGACTCTCACAAACGTTAAAACTTTCTTTAAAAAATGAGGATACAGGCTCATCCTCAAAAATGAGCACCCAGTAGATAGTAAGTTCTAATAAAAGGTAGGAAGCAGATTACATTCCAAGGATGGAAAAACTTTTATTAGGATTTGTAAATTACGCTGAAAATATTATAATCTATTTCAGAGAAATAAAACCTTTGTAGTTATAATGAATTATTTTTAAAAGCTGATTAATTTTTAGACCTTATCTGACTGCAAACATGCTATGGGGACTTTAAAATATGAAAATTAAATTGAGTATATTGTTTATTGCAGCAAATCTTCTGGTGGGAACGTCTAACTTGTATGCAATGAAAAAGGGTGGGGGGCCTCCAGTTGAATCACAAGATAATAACTACGTTATTAAACGGAAGATGTTCATTCTTAACCCAGACTATCGTGATGAACACCAAATATTAATAATTAAAGCTCTAAGTAGCGTTTTTGAGTATGCAGGCAGAGCTATTTTGGTTGTCAAATTAATTGATAATAGCGACGTCCCATTCTATCGATCTTCAGGTGCCAATAGTGGATTACCTAAAGCTTGGCTCCCTTTTTTTGGGTTACGGAAAGATGGATGGCTTCATAAAAATTATTCATTTGCAGAAGAAAATAACACTCATATTCATTTAAATCCATTATATCATTCGGGATGCTATGTTTTAGCTCAAATCTCGAACGAATTAGACAGGCTTCCTATTCCTATAGCTCCACCCTCTTTTCCTTTTAAAGATCAAAGCTCAACCATTAATGCTATTAATTGCTGGATTGGGGGAAAAATGCTTGAACCTCAAAATATGCCTCAATTAATGCACAATCTCAAAGATGTGAAACTTTCTCAGTCTTCCCCTCTCTCTCAAACGGAAAGTAGGGATTCAGTCTGGATAGTTGATACAACCACAACTGTAGATAAAAATCTGTCTGGGGATTTCAGGAATATAAATGGAACAAAGAAAACTGCCATAGAAAGTGGGAATTACTTTCATTCCCGCCTTACACATCCATCCAATTCGCACCTTACTCAAGATCCATTTGCAAAAAAACCTTTTCTAAAGGAAATGAGCAATACTGTCCAGTTTGTATACGACCTGCAAACTCTTGCGAGAAGAATGGTGGGGAGTCATGATAGACAAAATAGTCCTTATATAGCGGAATACACAGCCTTTAATCAATTAATAGCAGAAACTTTATCCCTAGAAAAAGTAATGAAAACTTCACCGACAGTTAACAACAAGGCCAACGCGTATTTAGCTTTGCAAATGTTAAAGAGATTTAGCTTTAATTATGTTTATAAGATGCTAGTAGAGGTTGTGGACAACCGCAAGTATTCCGAGGAGTTTTTTAATCAAGCTCTCGCTCCTAGCCGAGCTATATGGGTAATGATTAAACATAATAAAGAATTTGGAGATCATAAGAAAAATGATCAGATTAGAACTCAACTTTCGAAAATTAAGAAAAACTCTCCTCTTTACTTTAACACATTGCGTATGGAAAAACCCATTCAAATAACGCGCTTTGTGGAAGACACAGATTATGACATTGTGGGAACAATAGTAGAGGAATCTATAGAAAATATAAATCTATTAAAAGAAATTCGCGAAAAAGCTTCTCAAATTTATAGAAATCCTGATTATGAGATTCCTAACATTCGCAGAGTAATTCAAAAAGGTTATCACATTAAAACGTTGGCAGAAATAATTGATCATTACAATAATACAGATCACCTCCTTGAGATTGAAGGAGTTAATCATGATAATGATCTACAAACATTAGAGGGAACTTTTAATGAAACTCTTAATACCATTAAAATTCTGAAGAAGCTCCCTAACGAAAATGAGAGGAAACCCCATTTCATAGAGACTTTTAAAAAAATTACTACTGCCCGTGATGTTATATACACGAGGCTAATAATTCCAGAAATTCTTAATAAAATTAAACATCTTAATCTAAAAGATCTTAAAAATTATATAACGAGTTTTGAGCACCTCTTTTATTTAAAAAATGTTTTTCATGATAGCAATGCTTCCAATGATGACAAAGAGAGAGCGCAGCTATCCATTGAGCAAATAGCGACTGTACTTTATATGGATGCGCTAACAAAAATTCCAACATTAAAACCCCTAAATGAGTAATTCATTAGCTATGTACTTTTTTAGCAAATCGAGTAGGGCTCTTGCATATCCTACATTTGACAGGATAGTTTTGAATGAGGCAGAAGAAATGAGAGCACCAGCACCTTGAAAAACTCCTATTTTTGATATTTTGATTCTTCGAGAACCGCATATTTCCTAGATCTTATTTTTTGTCAGGAGGTTGTTCGAGGTGCTCAGTTACCCTTGCTAATATTGTTTACATACATGAAAAGGCTCATTTTCTGGGAAGAAAGAGGAGCTTTCATAGGATAAGTCTGCCTAAAAATGGGCTAAACGGTCTAAAAAATAAGGGATAACCTCTAAAATCCACCAGAAATGCTTCTTCTTTCAGACCCTCTTTGTCACATTCCTCTCATTTTTATTTAAAATGACCTCAAAAGTTAGGTTCTATTAAAAGACGATTTTTGTAATGTCTTGGTATTGGGCTCAACTTTTGCTGCTCTCTTCCTTCCCATCCTTGTCCTCTTTTTCTTTATTTATAGAGAGCCATCTTACATCATTATGCTTCTTTAATTAAGATCTATTCCACTAGACATCGATTTCCCATAAATGCTTCTATGAATATCCTTTCCTTCCTTACTGCCTATCAACTGAAAGAAAATAAGCCTTCTATTCTATGCAATTTTATCCCCCTAACTCTTATCTAAATTAGAGTTTGTTAAACTGTGATATGGCCCCTTATTTTGGGGGATAAGACCATGAACTGAGCTAAAGAGGAGGATGATCTACTCTCTTTGGGTTTTCTTTATTCTTAAAGGCTATTGCTAAAATTTTAACCAAAAATCATTTCTTGCTTGCCACTCTCCCCGGGCACAGGTATCCTATAGGTGAGTGTAAGGGCGTTGCATATGCTTATTCGGCAGGCAGTTCTCTTAAGCTTGTTCAAGCGGGAGACCAAGGAGACGCGAACCTCCAAGATCCCCCTAACCAAAGCCAACATATGAGGTTGACAATGGCTCAAACAAGTATAGACCCATTTCCCATTTTAAAGCAATGGAAAGCCGTTATTTCACCAGTATCTCTTTGGGATAATCTGGCGATTTTGGCTGAACATTTATATGGATTTTGGCAGTTTCCTGCTGAGACCCATTATCGCGTTGAAAGGGAGATAAAAGAAGGTATTTAACTTCTGCGTCTGTGCTGGGGAAGGACAGCGGGAAGTTGTATTTGAAAACAGTGAAGACGGCTCCCTAGCTTCCATAGCTGTCGTTTTACCCTGTTTCATACCTTCTTCCTGCTGTCCTGAACCCAAAAGGGTTAAAAGAAACGTTACAATCACTTATGGTGTTCCTCCCCATATAGTTCTTGAAAATTAGAAACTATTAGGATGGAATAGAGGAAATAATTTAAAAAGGAGGAGGCTTTAAGGTCGTATATGACAGATTCCCTAAAAAAGAAAATTCTTTATTACAAAGTTTTACCCACAACAATTGTTGGAAATGCTCTGGAGTTTTATGACTTTACTCTTTACGCTATCTTTGCGGTAACCATTGGGAAACTTTTTTTCCCCTTAGGGGATCCAACAGCTTCGTTAATTGCGAGTTGGGGAGCCTTTGCAGCTGGCTTTATGATGCGGCCGTTAGGAGCTGTTGTCTTCGGTTCTCTTGGAGATAAGTATGGCCGTAAGTTTTCTTTAGGTTTGACCATTCTACTTACAGGACTCCCTACGCTTGTAATTGCTCTTCTTCCTGGCTATGAAACACTCGGAATTATAGCGCCTATAATCCTTATTCTGTGTCGCCTTTGTCAGGGTTTATGCACGGGAGGAGAATACAATGGGGCTGCTATCTTTGCTCTTGAGCATTTTGGGAAGCTGAAGCCTGGAATGATAGGAGGATTTATCACAGCCTCTTGTACTATTGGAGCTTTTTCCGCTACTTTCTCAGGTTTTTTAATCTCAACTTATGGAACTGAGGAGATGTGGAGACTCTCTTTTCTTTTTGGATCTATCATCAGTGTTGTTGGATTCATTCTTCGGTACAAGATGAACGAAACACCAGAATTTTCCCTATTAGGAAAAAATAAAATAGAAAAAAGCTGGAATTTGACGACTCTCTATGCTCAATACCCCTCAAGTATTTTTCTTTCTTTCATGATAGGGGCTCTGAATGGAGCCCTATCTTATACTTTGTTTGGGTTTTTGAATGTCTATTTGTCAAAGTACCTTGGTATGGGGGCTGGCCTCTCCATGAAGTATAATCTCTTAGGATTGTTTTTCTTTATGTTTTGTTCGCCTATAGCTGGGTACCTCTTAGATATCTACGGGAGAACGCGATTTATACTTGGAGCAGCCTTTTTAGTACTCATCGGTGCTCTTCCAGCCTTTTTCTTGTTACAAACGCTCAATTCTCTTTTGATCTTATGTGGGCAAGCTCTCTTGGGTATCCTTACGGCAAGCATTGCAGGTGCTAGCCATGGGTATATGCAACCTCTCTTTCCAACCCAAGTGCGTTTGAGGGGTGTTTCAATTAATTTTTCTTTAGGAATGGCCCTTTGTGGAGGCACAGCTCCTATGCTCTTTACTTATCTCATAGAGTCAAGCCAGTTAACCCTGTATGTCCCAGCCTTTTATTTAATGGGCCTGGCTTCTCTGTTTCTTGTAACTGTTTTTTATCTCTCAAAAGGAATAAGCTCAACTAAAAGGCTGGCAAATGTTTTGCCTAGTGAGGGTTTTTAACCCTTTCACTTAAAAGGAGGATCAAACCAAATGAATTCATCACATTGTCTAGGAATAGAAAAAACTTCTCTTCTACCCTCCTTTAAATCTCTCGAAGGCCCCATGAGAGAAGTTGGGTTGGCCTACTTTAGTTATGGACTTATTTCTCAAGGAGAAGTGCTGCTCTCCTATTTTACACATGAAGAATGGGGACATCTTTATCAAGAAAAACATTATAACAAAATAGATCCCCTTCTCCGTGGTGTAGTTTCTTCCCATTTTCC
Organism: Alphaproteobacteria bacterium; assembly: GCA_027459605.1. Lineage (GTDB taxonomy): Bacteria > Pseudomonadota > Alphaproteobacteria > UBA9655 > UBA9655 > UBA9655. The sequence continues at coordinate 42,033 of DAIDHR010000002.1, read as the reverse complement.
TTTAATTGTATGGGATGCCTTGCATCCTTTTGGGAAAGAAAAGAAAGTCATGACGGAGAGAAATGAAGTATGCAATCTTAAATCAGGTCTTACGGTTGGGATAAACAATAAAGGATACACTGAAATCATTGCGCTGGGATCAGAAGTTCCTCCTCAAGATTTTTATCATCTTCTAAGAGATGAAACCTACACACGCAAAATTTATGAGATGATCTCTAAGTTCTATAAAACTCATAAAGAGAGTCTGTCTCTACCCACTAAGGCCTCTCCATTTGTTTGATGATTTCTTCCTTAAATCCAAAATCAGCCATGTTTTTAATTCGCTGAGGATATAAAATACCATCTAGATGATCACACTCATGCTGAACGACCCTGGCATGAAAGCCATGAGCAATACGTGTTTCTTCTTCACCTTGTCGATTAAGATAAGTGTATTGAATAGAATGATGACGAGGGACTTTTCCGAGAAGGCCTGGCAAAGAAAGACACCCTTCCCATCCCATTGTGATCTCTTCAGATAAAGGCATAATTTTTGGATTTATCATAATCGTCCAAGGGACTCCTTCCGGGTCATACTCTGGCGTTAATTGATAGGCTGGATTTGTTGTAGTTTTCATAACTCTAAAAATAACAACACGCACAGGCGCAAGAACTTGAGGCGCTGCTAATCCTGAACAACCTATGTACTCGACCGTTGTCTCCATATCTTTAATAAGACTTTGGATCTCAACCGCTAAAGGATCCTCTACACTCTTACAGGACTCCTTTAAAAGAGGATTCCCCATGGGCACGATTTGTAAAACTCTTCCGGTCATTTTTCTGATTCCTTTGTCGTGTAAAAAAATGTTCTGTGCCAGAGGATAGGAGCTGCAGAGACAATTTCCAAAGAGGACGCTTCTGTCTTAGGTTTTTTAGATGCACTTTTGTTCAAAGTACACACCTTATAAGAGAGTGACTTATTTGACTTTTGAAGTTGACCAATTGTGATGTGCCCATCTAAAAACTCTACAATACATTTTTTGTTGATAGCATTAATGATATCATCCCCTCTGAGTCTTACTCCTCCCACATAATCCCCTTTTTCATAAAAGGGAAGCATGGAGTCATCTTTAATGATCGTTATGATGGAATCTTTATTGAGGGTTGTAAAGGTTGAAATCTCAGTAGCGAGAGTAATATTTTTTTCAAATAAATTTAAGGAATCAGAAAGGTCTATCTCAATATCTGGAATAAATTCTTTCAAAGGACGCGGAGAGAGTCCTTCACCTTTCATGAGCCAATTCTCAGAACAATAAACCCCAACTGATTTTAAAATGTCTATGATACGTTTTGCTCCCTTGAGAGTAAGGGGGTTTTTTCCTCTTTCCCAGGCATCAAGGGTATCATAGGGAAGGTCAAAGTGAGTACAAAAGTCTTTTCTATTTCCATACCCCGCAAGGCTTCGCGCAACTTTCAGTCGTTCTGCGGTTTTTTCTCGGCTATCCATCATTCTAGCTTTCTATTCTCTCGCTCTTTCCACACTTAAAATAACCCCAAAAAATATATACGAAAAAATCGTATAAAAGTGTTGCAAGGTTATCTAAAACCTGGTTTAATATAAAATGATGGTACGTTAGTTATGGCCTCCATTTCTATAAATGTAGTATCATGTCCAGGAGAACCGCAGAGTGTCTTTCTAGCCTCCCTTAGAACACTCTGCGGAACTTTAGCAAAGACCCCTTAAGAAAAATAAGGCTCTCGCTAAAAAAGAGCAGAGGAACAAATTTAAGAGAAAATTGCTATGCAAAACTCTAAAATTTATCAGTCACTCTGCTTAAATTCTCACACCTTTTCCTTTGACTCGATAAATGTCTTAACATATCAAAAACATACCCTAGCGACACCTTGTCGTCCAGAAATAACGCAAGACTCTCAAAAAATACCCCGCTATTCAACATCTTTTTCTTCATTATCACAAGGGAAGCTCACGATAAGAAAATATAGGTCCTTATTTCGTTTTGATTCAATCCCTTCTTCAGCCATCCTATCAGCCGCTTCATTCATTGGAATGTGTATTGCTTCTGCTTTTTGGAAGATAGCCATGAGGGTTTGCGAAATTTCTTCAATTTTAAGTCTTACTTTTTCAGGATCATAGGAAGTTACTTCAGAAGCTACATTAATTAACCCTCCCGCATTTACAATATAATTAGGAGCATAAAGAATCCCTTTTGTTAATAACCCTTTTCGATATTTTACTGAGAAAACTATGTGATAGTGAGTGTTATAGACACAATGATTCGCTCTCCTGACTTCCATCCTTAGAGTTTAAACATTCCCTGCGTATCCGGTTGTCACATAATTTGAGTTGAGCTAAAATACGGCGACGAGAGATTCGATGATGACAAACGAAATTCAAGATCAAAATCTAGGGCTCATTGATTCGCCTCTTGAGTCCCATATCAATCTTTTAGATTTTCAGAAAATGTTTCCAGATGAGGCTGCGTGTCTTGGATACTTGGAACGGATCCGTTGGCCAAACGGTTTCGTCTGTGAGCAGTGCTCTAACTTAAGTGAACCATTTAGAAGTACTATTCGTCCACGGGTGCTTAAGTGTAGGTCTTGCCATTACGAGGCATCAATTACTGCCGGCACCGTTATGCATCGCAGTAAAACCAGTATTCTTGTTTGGTTTTGGGCTGCCTATCTTGTTTCAACGCATACGCCTGGGATATCGGCGAAGGAACTTCAAAAACAATTAGGTATTAGTCGTTATGAAACTGCCTTTCAAATTTTGCACAAACTAAGAGGTGCAATGGTACGTTCTAGCCATGATAAGATTGGTACTGAATGGCCCCTGGAGTTGGATGTTATTTTCATAGGGGGCAGGACTAGAAGCGGCATCCAGGGAAAAACGAATCAAGTGCCAGTCATTATTGCTGTGGAAATTCGTCGTCGAGAAGTCCGCGACCCAAAGACTAACAAGGTTACAAAGCGTGCCCTTGCTGGTCGTATAAGGTTACAAAAGCTACCAAATAAAACAGCACTCTCTGTTGATCAATTTGTACAAAATTGTATTACGCCAGGTGCAGCTATTATGAGTGACGATGGTACCGAATTCACAAATCTAATCAAGCGTGGCTATGATCATCAGCCAGTTCCTATGCGCGGAGACAAAGCTAAAATGGACAGAACTCTGCCTATGGTTAGCTTGGTTACCGCTAATTTGAAAACGTGGATTGACGGTACATTTCATGGCGTCAGAAAAAAACATCTACAAGCTTATTTAGATGAGTTTATGTTTAGGTTCAATCGTCGCTTCTATCGTTCGGTGTCATTTCATTCTTTGCTGGATTTGGGAACACTCAACACGGGGGTTACCTATCGAGAGGTTTATGATAAACTGGATTACGCGACCAAGGATGAAATTTAAATTATGTGCCAACCGGATACGCAAGAAACATTCTTAGATTTTGATTGCCAAGCCTCTCAATTTTTATTAAGAATAAATTAGAAACGCCTACATTTAATAATAATTGTTCTGTTTATGAGGCTAATATGCAATATCCGATGATCTTTTTTGTCTACTTTATCCTTTGTCTCAATGCTTCTGTGGCAATGAATAATTCTTCAGAGGAAGAAGAAAACCTTTCACTTTATCCAAAAAACTCATTAACAAGCAAAAAACAGAAAATTATTCAAAATAATGAGGCTCCCAAAAATTCAAAAAAGATTTTCAAGCGCAAAAATAATCACGAAATAAATAAAGTTCAGAACAACTCTGAAGTAAGGCCAACTAAAAAACATAAGCAAGCCGAAAAAACAAAAAGGGGAGATAAGAAAGAAGAGCAAGATATAGGAGAGATTGCTACTTTCCAGAAAAATTTAGAGGATATCAAACAACAAATTCAAGAAGGTCACCGGGAACCTAATTGGAAACGCATTTATCTTGGCCATAAGATGTTTGAGACATTAGATTACGATGAGTCTCTGTGGGAGATATATGCTCGAGACTCAAAAGCCTATCAATGGCCTTCCCAGAAAAACTGGAAAGATGTTGTAGGAGGTCATCTTTTTTTTCCAGAAAAAACACTTGAATGGGAAAACATTTATCCAGAATCCTATAACTTACGGCGCATCGATAATCTCTGGGCTTTTGCTGTTGGTGCTAAGTTTAACCATGCTTTAAGTAAGCTTTATCTCGCAAAAATGTTAGATAAACTCCGTTCAGAGTATACAGATGCTGCTACACCAGAATTTTTTAAGAGATTTTATAAAGAGGCTTTTATTGATTTGAAAAAATCTCCTGATAATCCTGATGCCTGCTATGTAATAGGCACAAACTATAGATATAATTCCTATTCAGTTGCCGAATACTTGGGTGAAGAAGTAGATAGAGTAACTTTAGGTTGCAAGAACGCCATTGAATGGCACGAGACTGGAAAAGACCTGAAAAATCAATTTGGCATCCTGGAGGTAAAGAGCAATGCTAAATCTATCTATATTCACCCTACAGCAGATGAATATCTTGCCTTAGCTCGTGCTGGGTATATGCAAGCATATACCAAGGCTGCTGAATTGATAAAGGACGATAAAGAGAGAAAAAAAATTCGCAAGGAAGCTATCGAAAAAGGCTATAATATTGCTTGGTTGGGCCTGGGAGGCATGTATAAAATCAGAGGCAGGATAGATAAAGCAAGAGAATGTTTTGCTAAAGCGGGAGAGATTGGTATTACATCTGGCTATATTAAGTTAGGGATCTCCTACCTTGGAGATATTCAAAGCGAGATGGAAATGAAGGAAAAACCCCTTAACACCCGCACCAAAGAAGAAATAGAAAACGGCATCAAAGCCTTTAGACTCGCGGGAAAAGCAGGAAACCCCGAAGGATGGGAATATTTAGCTCGTTTATATCAGCAGCTATATGAAAAAAAACTGATAAGTAAAGAGGACTACCAAGATAAAATGCACGATACCCTATGCGAAGGTACATGGTTGGGCTCAGCAAGCTGTTATCATACAGCGTATTTCCGTCTTACTGATAGTACCTTCTCCTTCATTCTAAAAAATTATGGGATGCCCCCACAACATGAACTTCGGTATACAATAGAACAATTTATAAATAAAAAAGATTGAAAAATAATCTAACACTTCCTATTTAAAGATGAGTATATATGAATATGGTGTAGAGTGTTATGAATATTAGATTTTCTTTTATTATATATTTGTTGTTAGACATACTTTTATATAACCTAGCGTTCGCTGCGAAACTTGAACTAGAAGTTCAGAATGTAGGTCAAGGAAACTGCATCTTAGTAAGAGTTCAACAGCCTGAGCAAGATCCCCAATATATGATGATAGATATAGGCACGTCTTCCTATAAAAAAGAGTTTGCCTATACGGCTACAGTCTCTCCAACAAAAGAGGAGGAAACACAGGTTCCCTCTTCACCCTCCGAAAGTTTTATAGGCCAAATGACCCCTCTTTCTATTGTAAAAAAGATCAACCCTAAGAAAGATCCTGACCAAAAAGCATGGACCAAGGAAAGCAAAAAGAAAGAGGTAAAAGAAGAGAAAGGAGAGAACACTTTTATACAATCTCTACGGGAGAAACTAAAAAAGAAAGGACAAGAAACTGTTGAAACTATGGAAGAAGAAGAGCAAATCCCTCCCATTTATATTAAAACACTCATCGTTACCCATCCCGACTCAGACCATTATGGGTGGATCAAAAAATTATTTAGCGAAGAAGAAGATCATATAGATTATATAATTTTTGGAGGGCTTCCGGAAAATTATGATGCTTCGGGAGAATTTGGGTTTAAAACTTGGATCGGCAATCGCTTAAAAAACAACTCAAACATCTACTTTCCAGCCATACAATATAACCCGATTACTTCATTAGAAGAGGTCTTGCCAACTTCTGAAAGAACTTTCGCCTTCCATGCATATCAGAAGCCAAAATACTCAATGAAAAGTTTCAAGGAAGCTTTAAATTTCGGAGAGGATATAAACATATCATTATTATCCGTAAATCCTACACATTTTGAAGGAAATGGAAATATTGTATTGAGAATGTCAGATCCAGGAGATGATAATACGGACAGCTTGGTTGTTAAAATTAAACACAAAGAATCGTCAGCCATTCTAACGGGAGATGCAACAGGACTCACAACCATTCGCATTCTTAATAACTATTATGAACATAAGGATTTTCTGCTCACGAACGTCTTACTTGCTAGTCATCATGGCTCGTTTAGCCATGGATCTAATAATGATGCCTGGGTTCAAGCCACGCAGCCTGAATTTGTTTTAATTAGCAATGGGCTCCTGCACGGTCACCCTTATGACGATGCTTATAACGCTTTTAAAAAATCTCCTCGACTAAAGAAAGTTCCTAAACATAAGGTTTTAGTGGCTGAATCAAAGAAAGACTGGTTTCTCCATACAACCCAAAGAGCCATTTACTCAACACTCACCAGTGGAATGATCAAAGTGGAATTAAATGAGAATGGTACCATAAAACTTAACACAGAGAAGGATCAAGATACCCAAATACTAACTTCAAAGAAAAAACCCTTTGACCAGAAGAAAAAAGTAGTTTTAGAAGAAACAGAAGAGACTGTGTTGGCTTCACCATCTCCTAAGAAGCCAAAAACTCAGCCTCGTATGCTGAAGGAATTCCTTTACACGAAAGGGCTCTTTGAGGAGTCAGAGGAAGAACAATCTGACAAGGAAGGAAGCATTATGGAAGGTGAACCTTGGGAATCACCAAAAGTAACGACAAAGAGAAAAAGAAATCGCTCTCCATCCCAAGAAATTAAACCGCATGAAATTAGCCAGAAACAAAAAAAGAGAAAGCAAGAAAAAGAGTAAAATAAATTCAGAAATACTACGTAAATCAGGTTAATTTATGATAAATGGTATTACTTCACTGAAGAAAACACTGTTCTCCTTTGTGAATCCAAATGTTCACTTATTTTGTTGTGTGTTCTTTCCCTTGTTTTTTGAGAGGATGGATTCAGACGAGGGTGGGGCTTCTTTAACACTCACTCCGAGGGCATACATTTTGATGAAATCAGCGGGGAGAGTATAAGTATTTTGCTTGGCATAGAAATACCCTCCTCCAAAGCTGATAAGTCCGGTCAGTAAAATTCCAAGAATACCCAAGGAAATAGCCTTACGATATTTTGACCCCATAGTTTCGTTAAGGATTTGACTTGCGTTCTGGACAGATTGATCAAGAGCGCTGATCTTTTCCTCAAGCATACTCTTGATCAGTTGAGAGGTCTCATCTGAGACAGTTTTGGCCATGGTATGTGAAGCAGTTTGGATAATGGCGGGCATTTGTTCTTGCGTATTCTTTGAGATTTGTCGAAAGACGTCGAAGTGAGAAACTAGCAATTTCCCTGTTTCCTGAAGATTGGCCACACAGGGGCCAATCTTATTAATCTCTTCCTGAATTTCATTACGAATTTGGATGAAACGGTGAATTTCTTGTTCAGTGGGTTTCATAGAATGGTCCATAAAATGGTTCCTTGCAAAGTTGGTTGGTCATGTTCAATACTCTCAAGTGACCTTGGAACACATTTCCAAGGTCACAAGAGACTTCGCGTCATATCCTGGGCCATAAAGAGGCATTTTTTGACCCAGGGGTTTTACCGGCCTTTTGATTGACGCGTAGGCACTTGCCGGTAAACTTTATGAAGTGCATGGGGGTTCTCCTCCTTGAGAGGGGAAGTTCTGGAGAATCCCATAAGTCCTTTCTTTCTCTGGCTTCAGAAGAAAGGACTCTTGTTTGAGAGCAGGAGGCTTTTGGTATTTCGTTAGAAGCTTAGTGCAAGGATAATCCCCTGGCAGTTTCACATAACATTCAAGGTCTTTGAGTTGAGAGAATTCTCCTGGCATAACGAGCGGCTTCTGGCGGGTGTGACGACTCAGGGAAACCCCATCTCGCATACTGTGAGCTCCATAGGAGATATTTTCTTGAGGTTCAGCTTCTTCTTTGTCGCCTAAAACTTTTGCAATCCAAGCTTGGGTTGAGGGCTCAGTGCAACGAAAGAAGACTTTCGTGTTAAAGAGATCCAGCATGGCTTCTGTTCCACGCCTTCCGTAAATTTCTTCCAATTGAGGCTTGCTTTGGAATCCAACGAGCAGACACCCCCCGTATTTTCGTCCTTCTGCAAGGCCTGCGCACAGGCGAGGGAGTTTTTGGAGAGCTGCGAGCTCATCGATAATAAACCAGAGACGGCGTTGCTGGTTTTCAGAAAGGACCATGAGGGCATTGATGGTGATATCCATCCATGCTGAGATGAGAGGCGTTAAGGTTTGCCTTTGATCTGCTCGAGCAGTGATAAACATCCATCCAGGTTTCTTCTCGTCCATCACCCAGTTTCGAAGGGAGAATGGCTGATTTGTTGGCTCTAATTGATGGAGTCCCTCAATTTGCGAGGAGAGGACGCTCCGAATAGAGTTTGTGGTTTTCTCATTATTCTTAAAGGTAAAGGTAGCGGCTTCCGTTCCTTTAAAAAAGTCTTCGAACTCTTTATCAGATGCACTCAGAAGAAAGGTGATTAGTTTCTGAACATCTGTATTTCCTTGTGAGGCGTATTTTCGAAGGGCGGTTTTAAGAACAGCCCTGCTTGCATTATCCCAGAAAGGATCGCGAGTGCTTTCTTTTGTCTGAATGAAGGATTCGGCAAGAACATCGTAATGAGAATCAAGGTGACAATCGATCCAAGGATGCCAAGACTTTGACCGTGTATCCAAAGGATTGAGAATAATATCCGTGCGCGGATCATAGTAACGAGAAATATAATCCCCTGTGATATCTAAAATAACGGCTCGGTTTTGTCTCCTTCGAATTTGAGGGAGCAGAATATGAAAAGCATTAGTTTTTCCCGAGCCTGTGGTTCCCGTGATCAGGATGTGAGAGGTTTCTTTGTGTTTAACGAGAGGGAGCTTTCCAAGGATGAGGTCACTTGCTTCCCGTTTTCGCTTGAGGAGACTCGCAAGACGTCTCCAAGGAACAAGCGTATTTCCTCGTTGATGCTGGGTTCGCTTTTGGGCAAGACCAAACCCAAACCAAAAAATCATAATCGCTAAAAAAGTACATCCCGCAAAGATCAGGCTTTTATATCCTGTCTCTTCAACAAATCTTTCTGTTTCTTTGGTTCTTTGTTGAATGAAAGGGTCTTTGAGAATACTGAGACATCCCCTCCGATAAGCAGGTCCCTTAAGAGGCCTATAGAGCTGCATCACCATTTTATGTTTTTCTTCTGGAACGGTTGAGAGCATAAACTTTGCCCAATAGGTTTCATAAGCCATGCGCCAAGCATGAGTTGGCAAGGATCGTGATTCCCAAGCAAAATATCCTCCTGCTACCATACACGCGACCACACCCCCTACAACCAGAACTTGCTTGAGCATGAGGAGTTGATGGATATGAACTTGGCCACCTTGGGTGATTGTTTTGAAAAAGCTCATTTTATTGATCTCCTGTCTGTCTTGTTAAGGGAAGTAAGGGGGTGGAATGGGGGGAAGTTCTTCAATAGCTTTGGCAACATCTTTACCTGTACTGACAACACCCTCGACGGCACTTGACCCTAGGTTTTTTAGGGCTGTAACGCCTAAGGTTTTTTCCTGTGAGGTGCGTTCTGCTGTTTGAAGGGTTGCTTCTTTTTTGCCAATTTCTTCACTTCCGACTTTTATTTTATCTCCTGTGTCCGCAAACTGCTTTTCAACGAATTCCCTCACAGATTGTGCTGCCCCTTCCGATCCTCCTTCTTTTTGAGGGCTTTCTGCACTTTTCTGATCAAAATTCGTTTTGCCTAAGTTTGTCTGGTTAATGCTCGTCTTTCCTGAGCTCGTTTGTTCAAGGCTAGCCTGATCCAAACGAGTTTGGTCCAGACGAGTCTCAAGGCTAGCCTTGGCAAGTGCTGCTGCGTTTGCCTGGTGTTGCACGTCTTGCGTATTGGCTTGATGCTGAGATTGAATACCCGCATTATTTCTGTGTTGTTGGGCTTGGATCTCATATTGTGACTGCAGGGCAGACTGCGCCCCTGCCACATTGATACTTTGAATCGTATATTGTGGGTGGGTCTCTTGAAAGCGCTTAAGGTAGGAAGCGCGTTCGTCGCCTCCGTTTTCAAGAATGCGACGGGCTTCTTTATAGCCGATTTCCCCTCCCGACGCACCATCGGGACCAGGATTGGTAGGTTGATGGGCAATAAACTCAAGAGCTTCTTGAGTGAGCTCTTTGCTAATGGTGAGGCCTTTGCTTTGGCTGGAGCTCATGTCTTTGGAAATGCTGTCCACTGTATTGTGAGCCACCTGTGCTTCTTCTCGAAGGCTCTTTGCTGTATTCAGGCTTGAAACAGCATTTTTTCCTAACTCGGCTCCCGTTGTATCTCGCGTTCCTTCTGTAAAAGCTTGGGCTGCTGAAAGGATTTTTTCAGTATTTTCTGAATAACCCGTTTGGGTTGCAATGGAAGTTGCATCATGAATGGCTTGTTGGCGAGCAGCAGAACTTTCGAAACTGCCACTTGCTCCTATTCCTAACAATTTCGGAGCTCCAATGCTTGCTCCAATAACTGCCTCAACCGCTTGCGTTTCATCCAAGCCCGTTTTTTGGCAAATGTCCTGAATATGGTTCTTGAAGTTCTGAAGACTTTGAGACTGAGACGCGTTGAGAGTTTTGGTAAAGTCCTCTCCTTTAAATTCTTCTGATCCAAATCGAGACAGGAAATTTGTAGAATCTTGGATTGCGGCCTCTATTGCTTGACTTGCGGCTGTGCTTTTTGTTTGAGCTACATTCCTGGCATGACTGAGATTTTGTTGTTCAGCAAAGCTTGTGTTTTCTGTCCCCATGATTTGCACACTCAAACGAGACATGGCATAATCATTAAAAGCTTGTGTGCCATCAGCAAATGTCGTCTGCTCAACGCCTGAAGCATCCATGGATTTAAATTGAGAAGAGTTATAAATGGGGCTTGTGTTGTGCTGAAAAGCACTGGTGTTTTGGTAAGCTTGATTTCCCATACTGACATTGCCTAAGCTGATATTACCAGAGACGGTTTCTGCTGCTGCACTGCTGGCAGCACTTTGCATCGCTGATCCAAGATGCTGAGCAAGGCCTACAAAAGCACCTGCACCTTGTTTGAGAATCCCATAAGAAATAAAGGGAATGCTCACAGAGAGCCAAGCGGCTAAAGTCACCATGTCCGCATTTGCGTTCACAATGGCAGATGAGTTGAGAAGGGTCAGACCAGAGTTTCCGACTAAACTGGTTGTTTCTGATTTTCCATAGAGGGTCATCACGAGGTTCAAAACCGCATAAAGAGGAGCCCACAGCTGAGTCCACACCAAAATACCAAAATAGGTCAGAAGGATTTTGTATCCGTTGGGGAGAAGGGCTAAAACGACAATGAAGATAAACAAAGCGTAGCTCAGAGCCTCAATCACATTCTTGAACAAAGGCAAAGTTTTTGCGGCAATTGCTCCTGCAATGGCATAGGTCGATCTTTGCTGGAGGAGGGCTTTGGTTGCTGCATAATTTGAAGGAACACCCAGTTCAGAGAGTTTATTATTGCTCGATTCCTCAATAGCATTAATCATTATTTCTTGTTTGAGAATGTCTTCTGCTGATTTAGCGATTCCGGACAGAAGTTCATAACCATTTTGCAATTGAGTAAAAAAGAGGTTTTTGGTGAGGGTTTGATTTTGAACACGGCTTCCATAAATCGCTGTTGCTTTTTCAATCTCGCTTTTCCATAGAGCATTCAGTTTTTGAGCCCCTGCCTTACAGGTGATAATAACTCCAGGGTTCTTGTCTTCCTTGTAGAGAAAACCAAGGAGAGGAGACGCTTTTGCACTGACAAAAGTCCAAATATCTTTCTCATTCTGAAGTTCTGTGAGGGTATACTTATGTCCAATCATGGCATCATAAACCACGCATTGATTCACAAACCTTTCCATGTTTCCTTTAAACACAGGATCTACGATCCTAAACTGACCTAACTGGCTCATTAAAGATGACGCAAAGACTGTCCCTGTCTTGTGATAGAGAAAGTCATTTGGAAGGCTAAAAACAGACTCAAAGCTTTCCGTGACGGTCTTCCCCACTGTACTCACAAACCCTGCAAAGATTCCCAAAGCAACCGGGACCCCATCCACTTTATTTTGTGTTTTTGTAAGCGGGTCTTTAATATAAACTGTCGTTTTAGGTAAAAAGAGAAGGTGCGTTGCTACCACAACCCAGAGGAACCATTTAATCCCTTCTATGAGCTGATTCTTAAAGAGCATCAAAATCACCACATAGACGGATCCCACCATGAGTCCAATCCGTATCAAAGGCATGAGCATGCCTGTCTGATCCTCTTTAAATAAGGTGGCAATGGCATTAAAGATCAGGGTAAAAAGCTCGCCTCCTCCATAAGTCGTAATAACATGGTCCATGTTATTCCTCCCTATGGAGAGTCATTAGAAATTGGTTATTAGTGATTAGAACAGAGTAACTAAAAGGCATGAGCTCCCCTATTCTATATCTTTTGTGTTGATCCATTTCCTTCCTTTCTTTTCTAATCACTAATAACCAATCACCAATCACTATTTTGTGCCTTGCTGCGACGAAATAAATGTATTCTGCAGCTTGGTTTCGATTTTCTGAGTCCGTTCAATGAGGTCTAAGGTAATGGCCATTTGTTGAAAGAGAGCCGTTCTCTTGGCGTAGAAAAGTTTGCGAGAACGTGCAATGCCTGATCTCAGCTGTTCAATCATCTTATCGTTGATTTGATTCTCCTTAAGCTGGGTCACATTATCCCATACGAGAGACATGACCTCATCCAGATATGACAAGAGAATATCGTGAGCAATGGCCTCACTAAAATCAGCCACACTGACAGGACTTCCTCCCTTCTTAAAAGCAGTTTCTACAGCAATGATTTTTAAAATAGGAATCATAGTTGCATTGACAAAGCCGAGTTCTTCTTCAGAAAGCTTTCCATCCGTTCGGACCTTGTCAGAAAGGGAGGTGAGTATCTTATGAACTTTTGAAGAGAGGGCCTTTTCTTTTGGTAAACCCACATTTTGCAACGTTGGACTTAGACACTGATCTTCTGAAACATTATCGCATTTATAGATCTGAACGGGGACATTCCCTGTTAACAATGCAGAGATCAACTGAGGATCACTGCTTTTCGCAGGCAAGACTTTGACTTCCAAACCCTCTCCTGCACGCTTTGAGATAATCGTGCCGGAAAGGGTCATAAAAAACTCAGCGAGTGCTGAATTATTTTTTAAAAAAGCATTCTTTAAAATGGCTTTCCAAGCAACATTAAACTCATCCCCTAAGATATCCTTAAAGCCTGCTTTTTCTCCTTTCCGGTTTAAGACAGCCGCTCTTTGTTCTTCAGCGCCACACTTTTGACGGCCTTGAGCCCAATCGGTTGCAATACCAAGATCCTTACTCATGGCGTTACACAGGAGTTGGGAGCTGGCATCAGATTGAGGCCAAACACCTCCCACAAGGGTTGCGGCGGCTTCACAAGAGTTAATATTTTGATTGGTCATCTTTTGAATCTTCGCGAGAAGATCATCCAACACGCTCTTAATCTGAGGCGTCACCGTTGCCAAGGCCAGATTAAAGGCATAGCCGCTTGCGTTACTTCCAATATTCCGAATAAGAGCAATAAATTGTTGAGCATTGATATAGCTAAACCCACCCATAAAAAGATCAATTCCCCCACAACCCGCTCGATAATGAGGGAGTTGCAAAGAAATCAGGTCGGCATTATTCACTTTTGATCTGGCAAATACGCGTCCGCCCGTATAAAATCCTCCTGTTTGGTCTTGATAACCTCCTCCTTCCGTTACATTATGAGCGAGTCCAAGGGTTTTAAAAGCTTTCTCAAGGTTATCTTGCATGGAAGCTGATAAAGGAGTGTTAAAGTTTGGTAGTATTATAGTGGACCAGAAAATAGAGGCGCAGAATAGCAGTGTTGCAAATGAGATTCTTCTTCTGCGACACTGCAATACAATTCCCCGCAATACTTTTTTCATTTTTTAGCTCCTCCAGAACTGAATGTTCGTGTTAAAAGGTCGATTCTTGTCTCAATCTCGCTTTCAGAAACCATTCCATAGGCCAAAGGAATCATTTGTCCTGATTTGGAATGAAAGGCAATCAAGGCGGGCACATGAGAAATCTTAAGACGGGAAGCCATTCCATTGTCGCGTTTTGCATCAGGAAACTCAGCCAATGTGGACCTTAGAGGTCCTTCATCCATTGAAATGCCTAAGACAGACCAACCATGTTTTTTCGCAAAATGCTTTACAATAGGAGCAAAGTGGTGACAATAGGGGCAGTTCCCTTTAAAGAAGAAAAACAACCCATATTCTTGCGCTAAGGCTTTAATACGGCTTGTAATTTTTTGATTTCGTTCCTGGTAATAGACATGGCGAGCATTTTGATCGACAGGATGAATCAGAGTCTCATCCAAGGCAGGTGTTGTCATCACAACTCGTTGCCACGATTCAGAAAACCGTTGGCTTTGATCCATCAAAGCCTTTTGAGCAATAATATAGGCAATGAGGTTGTCCCGCGTCGGGTCAACAATGGCTGCATGGAGCTTTGTCTCGAGCTCTTTCCGTTGGCTCTCAATCATTTGAGTAGACGTTTGAAGAGGCAAAGCTGAACTAGGAATTTCCTTTTTTTCTTCAATCTTGTCGTCGTTTGGCGGGTCTTGATACCAGTGCCAGCCTTCTGCATGTCCTTCAAAGAAGGCAAGCTTGAAGCTTGACCCTATTTTAGAGGAATTGTTTAAGGCAACTTTTAGAGTTTCCTCAGGTTTCTTCAGGAGTTGACCGGAATAATCTGAGTAAGCCTTTGTGATAGTGTTGCAAAATAAAAGTATCGCAGAGAAAAGCGTTACAGATAAAACCATACGCTTCCATTCAAAAACCTCTATTCTGCAATACTGCAACACTGTTCTCTGCGACACTGTCATGCCTCCGGCCTTTGTTGGGGTTGTTGTTTTGTATTAGGAGCGAGACCTTTTTTAATCGCATCAAGGCGTTCGCCTATTTTTTGACTCGTTCCCTGGAGTTTTGTGGGATTATAGTTTTTCATGAGGTCTTCATAGACTTCTCTGAGATCGAGCTTGGAGAAGTCAATTTTCTGGATTTCTTCAACCGCAAATCCTCTGCAAAGTGGTTCTTTAGCTTCCCCCCACCCTAAACCAATCTGAGTGCGTCCTTGCTCATGAAAAGCTTTGAGGAGCTTTGTTCCAAAACAACAATAAGTAGATTTTTTCTTGATGCAGCCTATAAGAGGGATTTTTTCAGCACAGTAAGTTCCAACATAATGACACAACCCTGCATCACGCTTTTGCCGTAACATCTTCTCTTCTGAGCTACAATCAGTAAGACCTATGCTTTTTCCCCAGCCCTTTCCAGAGCCGCAACAATCCTTAAAACTGACAATACATTTAGAACATCGGTTGTCTTCTCCTTTAAAGATGGTACCATTTTTGATTTGTCCTTGCATTTCTTTAAGGATGCTCAGCTGAGAAAGGGTTGCCATCATCTCACCATTGGCCTCATATCCTTGATCTCGGCAGTTACCATCAAGACAAAAAGGTGTTTTTCCACCCGTAATAGAGTCAATCGAGCCCGGAGTTGCGTTTCCTTTACATTGATAGGCTTGAGAATAGATAACGCAAGTATTTCCTACCTTTTGTTTACAAGTAGAATTAATTTGAGCACATCCTCGTGCTCTTAAAGGGCCACAATCATTTTTGGCAGGGTATGAGCAGCTATAAGTATAGGTCTCTTGCCAGCAGTCTCGTGTAACAGGAATTCCATCTATAAGACGAGTTTGTTTGCCTTGAGTGCAAGCTTTAGAATAATAAGAGCATAATCCTTGATCGACCCTCTCTTCCAAACGATTGCAATTAGAACCCCGATTATCGGGGATCCACTCATCGGGAAGAACTTTGTAAGAGTCTTCTTCATAGGTGACTTTAATAAAGGGGTGGTAGTTATATTCCGTTCGTCCGCTGTTATAGGTGTGCCAATGATCATAATACATATGGAGTGCCTTAGAGTTTTGAGGATGTCTTAAAAGAGAGATTTCTTTGATTTGATCAATCTTAAATCCAAGGCTAGGAAGATAGGCGTGGCATTCAGAGCAATATATGCTCTTTATGGCAGCAAGTTCTCTCATACAGGCTTTATAGGGAGCTGTAATATTCAAAGCTGCTGTTGGATCGGGAGGAGGTTGTGCACGGAAGAAAAACCATCCTCCTAAAGTGTGTCTGGCTAAAGATACAGCGTGTCTTAAGGACCCACAGGGGAGTGGGTGACTCTTCCTTTCTGAATTACTACATTTTGAGAGTTGGAACTTTCCTTTCCATTCCTTCCTAACTTTTGTTTTAATAACCTTTACATTAAGTTCACGAACACATGTCTCAAGGGAATCATCTCCAGCTTCTTCACATATGAGAGTCTCGTCCTTTCCTCTAGGGAGATCAGTACGCGTGAGTTTTGTTCCTTTCCCTCCAATATGTTCTAAGGCATTTGAGCCAATTTTTTCCGCCCCTAGAAGGAGAGGATCTTTTTGAGGATCAAGCTTAAACTCGGTTCGAGAGTCTTTGCTTCCAAAGATCATTTTGCTGGCGGGGTCTTTTGTAGAAAGGGTTTGAGCTTTTCCTTTAAGTTCTGCAGTGCCAAGAGAAGCTTCAGAAGGAATTCCTTTATAAAAGGGGTGGGCTCCTCCTTCACTTTTCTTTTGATCGATCTTATTCAAAAAGTCTTGAGCGACTTGATCTCCACTTTTCAGGTTTTTCCAAGGATCAGCAAGAGCTTTCTCATGGAACAAAAGAACTAAAAGCATAAAGCCAGAAAAATAAATCAAAAGAAAGCTTTTGGGTTTAAATCTCCCCAAGTGAGATCTACTTTCTGCAAAGCCTGAAGGGCACTTTTTGCTGTTTCCTTGGTTAAGATGAATCATCCCTCTCCCCTCTGCTTTGGTTGTTGTACAGATTTAGGAGTGAGCTCCTTGGGATTTAATCCCTTTTTGATGATTTCTAATCTTTCGCCAATTTTTTGTCCTAGGCCTTGAAGCTTTTCAGGTTGGTAATTTTTCATGAGGTCCTCAAATGCCTCCCTCAAATCCAGTTTGGAAAAGTCAATTCTTTGGATTTCCTCAATTGTAAATCCGCGACAAAGAGGATATTTCGCGTCTCCCCATCCAAGGTTAATTTGAGGACGGCCTTGTTCATGAAAGGCTTTGAGAAGTTTTGTTCCAAAGCAACAAAAGGAGGATTTTTTCTTAACGCATTTGCCTAAGATCTTCTTCGCACAATAGGTTCCTACATAGTGACAAAGTTTTGCTTTGCGTTTTTCCTGCAAGAGTTTTTCCTTTGCCTTGCATCCCCCAAGGCCTATGCTCTTACTCCAACCTTTCCCTGAGCCACAACAATCTTTGAAGTTGAGGATATGCTTTGAGCACTGGTGTTCTTCTCCCTTAAAAATAGAATTCAATTTACCTTCCATGGATTTAAGAAGGCTCAGTTGAGCAAGAGTTGACATCATTTCATCATTAGGCTCATAGCTTTGATCTCGACAATTTCCGTCCAGGCAAAAGGGAGTACTCCCTCCTGTGATCTGCTGGCCAATTTGAGTTTTCCCTTTGCATTGGTAAGTCTGAGTATAGGCAACACACGTACCACCAGTCATTTGCTTGCAGGTTGAATTGATTTGAGCGCAGCCGCGTGCTCTTAAAGGGCCACAATCATCTTTAGCAGGATAGGCACAGCTATAGGTGAGCTTCTCCTGCCAGCAATCTCTTGTAATGGGAATGCCTTCGATAAGGCGAGTTTGTCTTCCTTGAGTACAAATTCTTGAATCATAGGAACAAAGACCCTGATCAACTTTTGCTTCTAGTCGATCGCAATTTGATGTCCACTCATCTGGAAGGACCTTATAAGTTTCTTCTTCATAGTGAATAGTAATGTTGGTTGTCAGGTCATATCCCTTTAAATGCCCATGACTACAAAAACGTGTTGTTCCTTGAATAAGAGGTTTTCCTGAAGCTTCTCTTCCGATAGTAACGTGCTGAATTTGATTCCTTTTGATGCCTGTGGGGATTGTATTCCGAGGATTGCTGCAACGATGGCATCGATTTTCTTTTTGGCTTTCTATTTCTTGAAGGCAGGACTTAAAAGAAGAGGTAATATCAAGAGAACCAGTATTGTGTTTCCAGATACGATACCTTCTCCAATGAAGAACATCATGAAGAAGTGATCCACAAGCTGTTGGGTGCCAGCTTTTATAGGACTTCTTACATCCTGTAAGATGGATACTCGCTTGTTTTTCCTTTTTAACTTTTTTGTGAATGACTTTTACTTTGAGCTCATTCACACAAGATTCAAGAGAATCATCTCCTGCTTCTTCGCATTCAAGAATTTCGTCTTTTCCGCTTTGAGAAACCTCAGCAACGTGTGTATCCTTTCCCCCTATTGTTTTGAGAGGATTTTCTAAGGTCTTTTGAGCCTGGGTAAGAAGAGGATCTTTTTGGGGATCAATCTTTATTTTAGGGCGCTTTTCAACGCTTTCATGGATCATTTGGCTAGCTGGATTATTATGAGCAACTCTTTGAGATTTTCCTGTAAGCTCAGCATTTGTGAACTTTGATTCCTTTGGTTTTTTCCCATCATAAAAGGGGTGGGGGCCGCCCTTGGCCTTTTTCTGATCAAGTTGATCTAGAAATTGTTGAGCAGCTTGATCTCCCTGGTGAAGACTTTTCCAAGGATCAGCAAGGGTAGAAGAAGAAAAAACAAAAATAACAAGGTATAAAATTATCTTGAGCCTGATCATTTTGTCTCTCCTGTCAGAAGTAGAGACTTTGCCTCATCTTTAAGATCTCCCTCTTTTGCGAATGTCTCTAGGGCATATTGCGCACTCACATGACCTTGGATTCGATCATGAAGGGGCGTTTGCATACGCTCTGAAGCATTTAATTGAAAAGGTTTGCTCAAGACAAATGTTGGAACAACTTGAATCGCAAAGAGAGTAAAAAGCTCAGGATCAATAATAAAACCTTGACCTGTTTTTTGGATAATCTTTTGAAGTGCCTTTGCAGTCTTGATATAGCTTCCTTCTTTGAACCCTCTCAAGACAAGAGTGGCATTCCATTTCTTAGCATCTTGAGCAATATTCAAAAGGGCTTTCTCACCCAGTGAAAAAGAAACAAAGAGTGTGAGTTCTACTGGTTTACTTTTAGAGGGAGAGCTCTGCAACGGAGTCTGAACACGATGCGCTTGAGCTTGAAGAGCTTGCTCTTGAAGAATCGCCACAACATCGTGAAACTCTTTACTTTCTAAAACAGCGTCTTTTTGTTTAGAGGATTCAGATAAAAAAGCTTGAAATTCTTTATCTTTTTGAATAGCCTCAACCACCTTAAGAGAATCTTCAGTCGAGAACTGTTCTTGCAAACGAGCAGGGCATGACCTATGTTGAGAACAGGCTACTCCTAATTCACTGAAAGAAAAGAAAAAAAGACTAAGGGCTAGAGCGCACAACAATTTCTTTTTCTCCAAATTAGGTACCCAAAATCTTCTCCTTTGTAAGGAAACTCGCGGCCCTCCCCCCAAATAACTTCTGTTCGTCCTAAAGGGTTACAGGCCATGGGTCCACGTGTTGTGGGGCGGGGATAGGTCATTTGTGTCTTGTATTGAGTCTTCTTAATGATCGGGAGAGGATACTTCTGGCAGATTTGATGATTAGACGTTCCGCTTGTACCCCAAAGTAACAACTCTCGATGAAGCTTTGCCATCATTCTTTGTGCCATGAGAAGGCTCGCTTGCACGCCCCCATTGTGAGCTGCGTTATTCCCTGTAAAAGGATAAAGACTTCCTTGGCAGCCTCCACACCAAAAGAGTACGTCCTGCGGAAAGCCTGCACTTGTTGCGGTACAATCCGCTGCACACGCAGCTTGCGCAATGGGGTTTCCAAAGAGAATCGCTTCAGGATTTAAAATGAAAGAAAGCTCATCTGCGTTCCACAAAGGATCAAGCTCTGTGATATACCCTACATCAAAACTTGCTTTTTCAAGACAGAGAAAATCTGTCAGAAGCTCAAGCCAGTAAATGACCGGATAGATATACCAATGAACTTGATAGAAACCATGTTGAGTTTTGCGTTCTCCGCTGCTTCCATGGATGCCATGGTTAACGATGCCTCTTCCTAATTGTAATCCCCCCATACTCACCATGCAATAAGGAATACGGGTGACATCGACAAGTCGTGCGGGCTCCCAAAATCCTACAGGAATTCCAGGGACAAGTGGAATAGGCGGTCTTGGGCAAAAACAGGGAATTTGATGAGGATTAGGTATATCCTCCCGTCCACTTGTATTAACTTTTACAGGCCCAATTGAAATCGGGAAAAGACAGGACCAGCAAATATCCGTTATGGGATTGACAAAACGCCCTGAACAAGCTTGACTTTTTGATGCACACATAAAAATTATAAGGAGGCAAAAATGTATGCTTAAAAATATTCTTCGACCTATTTTCCTTCTGTCTTTTTCTTCTGTTTTAAACCCAGCCCAATCTAAACAATCATTTCCTGCCTGGGACCTTTCCGAAAGTGAGCCCTTTTCAGCCCAGTCAGAGTATTTTTTCTCATCAGAACTTGTTCTAAGTATGAGCTTTTTGGGATGGCTCCTCTTTTTATGGCTATTTTCAAAACCTGCTTGAAAGGATGAAGGATGTGTAATTTTTCGTATTTTGTATAAAAGAAAAAAGTGGGGGAGAGTAAATCTTTTCATTTACTCCCTCCCTCTTTTGACTGAAGATAAACATCTTTAATGTCTGAGGATTTTAAAAGCTCTTTTAAGCCTATGTATCTAATTGAAACCATAGCAGAACAAAGACAAAGCATGAGAAGCCCTCCAGAGAGAGCATCAATGGCAACGCGTTCTTTTGAGTTGCGGGCTATCGTATAGGTCACAGGAAGGACCAGCACCCACCCAATAATTCCCAAGACAGGCGGGACCCAGAGAAAATCTATATCCCATACCAACGCTATCAAGACTGCGCAAAGTGAAGGCAAAGTAAGAAGGAGATGCCCTACAAGAAGCCTTAAAGAACGATGATTCAAATAATTTGTTTTCATTTTTTTGCTCATCTCACGGGGATTTCCTCAATGCGCAAGCGGAGACCTGTCTGTGTGACAAGAGAAAGCACATGCTGGATTCCAAGCTTTTTGGTGAGAGCTCCGTTTTGATCAAAATAAACAGGGACTTGCAGCTCTTCTGAAAGAGCTAAAGGAGCTCCTTTGATAAGGATGATTTTCAGAGTTTTTGCCTCAGACCATGATTGGGCGGTAAGATTGAGATCTTTTCCCTTCATCTCTTGAAGCTTTTCTTTTACAAAAGCGACTTGTTTCTCATCATCTCCATCAAAGAAGAGGAGGTTCTGGGAAAGACTGACCGTCTCAAGAGGATTGATCTTTGTACCTTTCTTATAAAAAATACGACCTAGATGATCTTTGAGGTCTTCTTGAACAACGTATGTGGGGTCGTAATAAAAGACACGGGTCACTGTTACTTTAGAAATGCCTTCTACAGGCTTGGGACGCTCAATTCCTGCCTTCGTTTTCTTTTGGAGCTCACTATTGTGGCGCTCGAGTTCTCCCCTCATCTCCATGCCCTTCAGCTTACTTTGGATGAGAACAAGGGGATCTGATTCTTCAATGGGGAAACTCGTTCCGTGCACGCCATGATCCCTTGCCAGGGAACAGTTTCCAGAAACGAGTATTGCAGTGATGCAGAAAATAGTACTGCGATGGTGCCGTGCTGCAGATAAGGAAAAGAACTTTGACCTGAAGCATCGTCGCTTCAATTCATAGAACCTTATTCTGCAAAACTGCCCTTTGCCCCACTGCAACGCTGTTTTCACCACCAAACCACCGCCTTTCCCCAGATCTTCTCCATTGGAACCAGGCCAAACTCTTCATATCGAGAATCAAAACTATGTGGATTATCTCCAGCGACAAAAACGTATCCCGGGGGAATTATTCCCTTAGGGATTATCCCTTCGGGAATAATTTTCTCAGTATTATTTCCTTCAGAAATCCTTTTTACAGAAAGAGGTGTTAGGGGGTTGCCTTCTTTGGTTTGCTTGAGGAGAGGAAAAATTTCGATCCCGAAGGGATGAGAAGAGAGAATTTGAAGAAGCTCAGGATCAAACTCTTCTGACGAAAAATCCTCAGTATCAGTATTTTTATCGTCATAGCCATCATGATCGTCAGTGTCCTCAACGCCCTCAGAAACTTCAAATTCTGACCCCTTAGATTGAAGATTTAGGTATTTGAGAAGCTGAGGGTCAAATTCTGAAGTGATCAAGATGATTTTCCCTTCATCTTGAAGTATTCGATCCCCAGGAAGTCCTAAAACCCGCTTGGCAAGCAGCTTTTCTCCTACGTATTTAACGGTATGTCCTTGAATGGAAACAATGTCCCCCCGTTGAATCGAGGAGCTCTTACGAACAAGAATATAGTTGATGCCTTTTAAGCTAGAAGAGACCGTTTCCAGAAGTTGGGTATAAGTTGTAATTAGCAATCCCGTAAGGCAGAGTAGCAGTATTACAGAGAGGAGTATTGCAGATTTCTTGCTGAAACACCTTGATAGAAGGAGTAATTTACTGGGATTTTTAAGCATTTTTCTTACCTTTTTTTCTGCAATACTGTGTCATTGTAATACTGCTACACTGATCTTCTGGATGGCTTCTTTTAGGCTGAGTCCTTGATTCACAAGGCTTTGAACAGCGGCAAATTCATCGGCCTTTGTTGAGTAAAGAATCTTGGAAAAGGGATCGAGGAATAGACGCCCTACAGCAAAACCCTTAGGTCCTTTGATCATGATTTCCGCATATTTGCCTTGTTCGGTGTGAAGGGACCTGAGTGTTCGTTCCATGGCTGGATCCATAGAGAGGCGCTTGGAGTTTTTGAGGAGCTCGATGGATTCATCCTTTTGGGAGAGAAGACACATCCAGTCGGCATTATCAAAGGCCGCTTGAGCACCGGGCGTTGCATAAAAGTCGTTAATAGATTGAGTGCCTACAATGAGGCCTCCAAAATACTTCCTGAGACGTCGAGCGGCCGTTTCAATGAAGACACCCGATTGTTTACCGCGTAACATATCCCACGCCTCATCAAGAATGAGGCAAGAGGGAGTTGTTCTATCTCCCATGTAGATAGAATTAGTGATTTGCAAGATCACCATTTGCACAATAACAGCCTGAAGATCTTTCCGTTCTTTGAGCTCTTCAAACTCAACCACAACTAAAGTATGGGAGAGATCAACATTAGCGGTACCATTAAAGAATCGCCTGTAAGTACCGCGTTCTGTATAAGGATGAAGCCGTTCTCCCAGACTCATCGCAACGGGATCAGGATGTTCTAAAAGAAAATCGGCCACATCCGTAATGGTCGTTGCATTTTTTTTGCTTGCCCATGCCCTTTGAATGGCTTGTTCCAGATAAGTGTCTTCCAAATCCGTTGTTCCTTCTTTGGGAGCAGCCATAAGAGCAACAATGGGCTTAAGCATGGCAAGGGCATCAGAAGCAGCCTCATCATCATGGATTGGAATAGATGAAAAAGGGTTAATACAAATAGGAGACCCACTTAGTGGGGACCCTCTTAGAGGGGAATGGGTTGAAAACTCCAAGAAAGACCCATTGAGAAGTTTGGCCGTCTTTTCAAAAGATCTCCCCACATCTAAAACAAAGACCCGCCCTCCCAGTCCTAAGATGCTGGTCATGAGCTCTTGCATAAAGACGGATTTTCCAGAGCCTGACCGTCCCACTACACAGGTGTTGTAATTTCCCTCGTTGTTATCAAAAGGACACCAATAAAAGAGTTGCCCCCGTCTTCCCACCAGCATCATTCCAGGAGACTTTGTCCCCTGCCATTCTCCTTGCAGAGGCATGAGGTTGGAAGGCTCATTGCTTAAAGTTGTCTTTGTCTTATAAAACTTTCGACTATCCTCATCAGATCCTTCTCCCCAAGTCATAGGGAGACAGCTAAGAAGGGCGGGAAGCTGGAGATAACGATCCAAAGCCAGCTCCCATCTCTGAGAGCGGTAAAGATTAAAGAGGGTTTGTTCTTCTCGGGCAATTTGATCAGGCGTATTTAAAAGTCCTACCTGAAAGCGAGTTCGAACAAGTCTTTGCCCTTCTTCGAACTTTTCTCGCACATAAGTCCATTCTTGAGCTTCTTTTTTGAGGGACGGAACATACTTTGCAATAGGGCTTGCCGCTTGTTTTTCTACGTTGCCACATTTAGCAAGCATCTGAGTCTTGAGGGTTTTTTCATGACAAACATGAACGCCATAGGAAATGAAAAAGCTTCCGTTCAGTCTCAAAAATTCATTAAAAGGATCCCCGATTAAAGTCCCCATAGCCCCTAGGTGCCAGAGAGGCGGGAATAATCGTGGTGTATAAAGACGCATCACCCATTCTTGTTCTCCAAAAACTAACTGAGAAGGTTCAACAACCATTCGGGTTGAAGGGCTGATGAGTTGATGAGATAAGGAATCATGAACATTCCAAGGAATAAGAGGATTAGCTAAAGTATCTGAGGGATTTAAAAGTTCATCAAGGCCGGAGATGAGATCTTCAGCTTTCCACACTTTCGTCGGAAGTCCCCATCCTTTTAGAGTTGTCACAAGTTGCTCTCGAAGAGCTAAAATTTCTTCCATGGATCTAAAAGTCTGTCCTCGAGAAGGCGAAGAGCTCGGCTCACTGTAAGAAATAAAAAGCCGAAAGGTTCGGATTCCTTGGTCTTTGGAAAGTTCCCCTAGGTAAGAGGCTCGTTCTTTAGCCAAATCTTCAAGTCCCATCACATGGCTGGCCATGCTATGGTTCGCCAGGATATGGCCAGCCCGTGCGCGTTCCCAAAGGGTTAGCCAAGAATCAATGCGAGAGCTTGCGATCAAAAGACATTGCAAATTTGATCCTAAGGGAAGACTGTGCTGAAAAATCCCTGTCAGTTGACGCGGAACTTCATCTCCACATCCCACAAGGGGCAAGACCTCAATCACAAACCCAAGACTAGACCTGTTCATAAATAATTGAGTTTCAGGATCAAAGCTTCGATAAGGCAAAATTTCGCTTAAGCTGTGAGACAGCAGAAATTCATTGGCCAATTTGAGAGTTGAAGATGATGGCCCGAAGCAGTTATCAGATGGAAGTTGCGTCATCTAACACCTTCTGTTTTCTGCTTTCTTCATGATCATTTTCAAAGAAAGGGGAATACCAAATCTCAGAAGTTTGAATGGCAGGAGAAGGTTTTATGGAACCTTGATTGCGCAATTCCGGTATTCCACATTCTGGGCTCTGAACCCTGGGCACTGAGCACTGCCCCGAAGGTGTTGAGCACTGGTCAACCATTTGGTTAACTTCCGAGATTGACTTACATTTAATCCCTTCACCTGGGGGACACTCAAATCCTCCCTCGTAAACTCCCATACAACCCGATAGGCAGAAGGGTAGTATGGCAGAGAGCAGTGTTGCAGATTTTTTACTGCAATACCTGGATTCTTGCTGTAATTTTCTTTTGTTGCATATCATATGTTTTTCCTTTCTGTTATCGGTCTTCTGCAGTGTTGTTTTCTGCAATACTGCTTTTCTGGTTTCTGATTTCTGCGTGAGCGCCTTGACTTCCGATGAAGGTCCCTTCCGTAAACACAATGTCCACCACTTGACCCGCAGAAACTTGAATGACAGGTTGAAGCTGTTCGGCGCGATCAATGTAGTATTGAGACAACCGGTCCAGGGCCGTTGAAACCCCAGAGGCCATACCTGCCGTGAACATATCGCCAATATTGGGGGGAGAGATTTGGTTGCTTCCTGGCATAAAGGGATTAACTTGTGCTTGACGATTTTGAGGGTTTGCTACATTGCTGAGTCCTGAGAAGATGCCTCCTACAAGGCTTCGTCCTAAGAATTGACCATCTTTAGACGCCACAATGCCTCGAATTCCCGCTTTTCCGTCCGGACCTGCAATATAACCAGCGACTTGAGTTTCGATAATCTCGCCTGTCTTTCTTTCAATGCAGGTGAGCTTTTCTAAACGGGCATAAATACGCTCTGACGAGAGATCACCATAAGCACCTGCTGTGCAATGGCAATCTTTGAGATCACTTTGGAATCGTCTCGGGAGTGTTCCATGATCTATCATTCGGAGCAGCATGGGTCTTGGGTCAGAAGAGGCAGTCATGGAGGCTGATGCGTCCAGTCCTGAGAGAAGAACGGTTTTGGCAAACGCTCCTGCAGGGATTGTTGACTCAACGGTTTTGGGAAGCTTGTTGTGAGGCGTTTCAGCCAGATTCAAAGAAAACTTCTGAATAAGCTTTTCTTGGCCATCCCCATTTGCTCCAGGGTTCTGGGAGGGAGTGCCATTTTCCATAGTTTGTGCAAGGTTTCTTTTTTCTTCCAGCTCCATTTCCAATTGGAGATTTCTTGTCTCATTTTCTTGAAGCCGGGTTTGCTCTGCCTCTTGACTTGCTTTAAGGCTTTCTTGAAAAAGAGTTTCAACAGCGATGAGTTTATCAGAGAGTTTCTTGTTTTCCCCCTCCATCTTCTGGCGCCACACATCATGCAGATCTAATTTTTCAAGGGCTGTTTCAATAGAAGTGGGCTGAGATTTAGGAGTCTCTGCCGTCTTAAGGGCAGACTTTTTCGTAAACAAGACATTTGATATTCCATAAAACCCTATTAAAAAGCCGAGGCACAGAACGCTTGCCCAAAAAA
Source organism: Alphaproteobacteria bacterium (assembly GCA_027459605.1). Classification (GTDB taxonomy): domain Bacteria; phylum Pseudomonadota; class Alphaproteobacteria; order UBA9655; family UBA9655; genus UBA9655. Next base: position 15,245 of record DAIDHR010000002.1, on the reverse strand, counting down.
ACTGCAACCGTCGTGTTCCAAAAGAGGATCCCGGGTTAAGAAAACGCTTTAAACGCGCTTTAAGGTTTTCCATTTTAAAGTTTTGCAATGACATGGACATAAGATCGATCCCCTGGGTTAATGGTCCTCTTTCCCATCCAAACAGCAATGATGGCACTTTTTTTGGCATGAGGAATTTGAGTGAAATTGTCTTCAGATAAAATCAAAGGAAGCTTGGAGAGATTTTTAACTTCATAGGTTAAGGCTCTGAGCTTCTCTCCCCGAATCTCTCTGATTAAAAGATGAGGGCTCTTAAAGAGTTTTAAGTCTAAGGTAGCTACTTTATATCCCAAGGGGATACGCATCTCTTGGCAGGCCTGAACCAGATCTTCAATTTCATCTCGTGCAATAAACACTCGTGTCATAGATCCTTGAGAGGGAAACATTTCTTGTTTATCCTCTTCCAGAATTAAAGCTTCTGGAGGTTGATCTTTAGGGGTCAGGCACAAGTCTTGTGTATGACCCTTTTCTGTTGTGAGGGTAAGGTGAATGGGTTTGTTTGTTCCGTGTCCTGTCATAGAGGAAAAACCTCCAGGATCTACGGGACGAATAAAAACTTGTCCCAGTTCTTCATCAGCCTCAAGAACATATTCGCCCGTGATACCAAAGACATTGGCAATGCGATCGTCTTTGACCGTAATGCGCGTGAGGTTTTGTTTGGAAATGGAGATTTCAATACTCCTTGAATCATCTAACGTTCTGACAATGGCTGCATTTGCAGACGTTGTTAAAAAACTCAATGTTAAGAGAAAGGTTGTTTTTTTAAGATTCATGGGGGATTCCTCCTGATACGCGTTCTAAAAGAAGACCGCTTCCCCGTTCCGTAAATTGAAGGAGAACCGTTTCTTGAGAATCACGGAGATGTTTTCCAGAGATGTAGCTGGAAAGCGTTCCTTTGACTTCAACTTCCATGGTTTCTGGGTAAGCGGTGATTTCAATGGGTTTAAAATGGGTGGAGAGTTGAAGAGCTGTGATCTGCTCTCCGTCCGTTATGAGTTGTTTTTGAATGCTTCCATAAGATTCAGGAGCGACGTATTTTAAAATGGTTTTGTGGTTATAGGAAAAGCTCCCCGGAGAAACATCAAGGAGGAGTCTCGCAAAATCTCGCCCCATATGTTCCAAGTATTCAGGTGAGGCTTTTCCTTTTTGAATGCGAAGTTGGCCTTCTATTTGAAGGGGAACGAGAATGGTCTCTTCACTCTTCCATAAAATGGTACTACTCAAGAGAACGTTGCTGACCAATAGCCCTCCCACCAGCAGAGTCAGTCTATTCTTCTGAGAAAGAAGCTTTGTGATGTTTTGCTGAAGAAAATCCACGTTCACGCGATGTACTCCCGAATATAAGAAGGCACGTAAAGCTTCATGGAACGTCGTGAAGAAGGAAGATGCCAATAGAGAGCATGCAGAAGGGTTGATCCTTCATTTCGCTTCTTAAGGGACCTATAAAGGACAAGAAAACTTATACCGAGGATAACGCCCGAAAAGACATACCCCATAAAGAATCCCATCAAAATAGGCCCCATCAAGACGAAGGCTTCATCTTTATTGATTCCCAAAAACCGTAAAGGACGATCCAGTCGATTGAAGAGAAGATTTTCACTGCGTTCCATGATTAAGCCTTCCTTACACGCACAGCACAAAGACGGCATCAATCCAGGTTTTGGCAAAGCCATAAAGAATGCCAGCCGCAATCCCAATACCGAGAGGAATGAGGCTTGATTTCATAAGAGCAATGATCACGGAGGCAGCAATACCTATCCCCATAATGACATTCATAATGTTGCCACCCAGGAGTGTATTGATTCGCCCCACACTGGCTCCCAATTCACCGTTGGCGTTTACAGCGTAAGCGGCTGAAGAGTAGAAAGTAAAAACCGCTAGAACTGCACAAAAAGACAGAGCCAAAGAGGGAAAATGGTTTATTTTGTTTTGCATATTAAGGTCTCCTATTTTAGTGAGCATTTGCCGGATCTAAACTCCGACAAGTTGGGTTAAAAAAAGTGTCGTCAATGTCACCAGAAAAATCGGAAAGAGATTCCTCTTCTCGTTCCAAAAGGTGTTGTTCGGGAGGCTCAGGATTTTTAGAAAGTTGCTTTTGTTCTTGAGTGCGTGATTTGAGGACTTCGACTCGTCCCTCTCTTTCTGAGATCACAACGCGAGGGGTGAAGCGAGCTTGACCGTATTTATCTGTCCACTTCTGGTAGGTGAGTTTTCCTTCCACATGAACCATATCCCCGCGCTTCAGAATGTCCTTAATCCACCCAATTGTAGATTCACGAAAAACTATAACGCAGTGCCAATCTGTTACTGATTGCCACTCTCCCATTCCATCCTTCCAATATACGCTTGTGGCTAAAGAAAATGTGACGATTTCGCGACCATCTTGGGTAAGACTTATTCGAGGAGCGCGACCAATATTTCCTTCTAAAGTAACTCTATTGAGCATAGTGTTCTCCTATCAGTTGAGTGGTTTTTGTTGGAATTGTGTTGGAATCCGGTATCTTGGGCTGATGAGGTGTGCTCTTTTCCTCCAAACGAGTTCTCAATGTACGAGCTTGAGGAAAAATCCTTTGGACAAAAGGCAAAATCTTCCATTGCAGATCTTCAATGCGGGAAAGCGCTTTTCTGTCTGAACTGCCAATCCAGACAAGACGATCATCCTCAACTTCCAAGAATCTGGCATGAGCAATTTCTTTCAGTTCCCACAAGGACACCGAGTCTCGTGATTCAGTAGAAAAATCTAATTGGGAACACCATTTTTTCCAAACTGGATCGGAAATGGAGGCGAGGATAGCGCTTATTTCTTTTGCTCTATCTGTCTTGCTTTGCTCTGCTTGTTTTTGTTCAAGAGCTTTTGGATCATCGAAATTCCCCTCCAAGACCTTGATGAGATTCTCCTCACACAAGACCCAATCCAAGCTTATCCGCCATTTTCTGGCTCCATGCCCCATCAAAAACGGTGAACAGCCCACCCGTTCGCAAAACCGCTTCCACTGGCTTAAATCATTTTGAAAATAGGCGCTAAGAACGGATTGAAGCCTTTGCTTCCGCTCCTCCGTGAGGTGAGCTTCCTGGTTTATGCAGGTGTTCCAAATCCTAAGAATCTCTGCAAAAAAATCTTTTTCAGAAAAATTCTTTTCACAAAAATTTTTATCGAAATCCGCGCGCGCACGCGTTCTTTGTGTGTGGTCTTTGTTTGTAGTCTTTGGTGTAGTCTCTGTATAGGTATATGAATGTAAATTTTTTACATTCGAAGGAAAGTTTCTTACATTCGATTGTAAATTTCTTACATCCGAATGTAAAATTCTTACATTCGAGATTTCCTCACTTTTAGGAGCAGACTTTAAAGAAGACGTAGATAAATTTTCATCCGAAGGAAAGTTTCTTACAGTCGATTGTAAAGAAATGAGATTTTCAGCGAACTCCCTATTTTCTATGCTGGAGGCATCATCATTCAAAGACACCGCTTTGAGATACTTATGGGGCTGTTTTTCTAATAAAGCAGCCGAAAATGCTTTCAAATAAAGGCTTGGAAGATGACGGCCAATGGCCATAAGATCTGCCTGAAGCGTTCTGATATTGACACGGTACTGGGTTGTCTTGTTCCATTTATCAAGAGGATTAGCTCTTTCATCAATCCAACCCCGATCAACAAGCAGTTTCAAATACTTCCGCATCGTTGGATGAGAAATCCCAAGCAGGGTCTCTTCAATAAGGTCATGGGCTGTTTTATAAATCCACCCATGGCAAAAAGGCTCATGAGACTCAGGACGAATGAAAGGGTCTTGAGTATGAGACCCAAGGGTTTTTTCTTCCTCCAAAAAAAGATCAAAGTCTTTGACCCGTAAAGTCCAATACAAGAGTTGATTCAGAATAACAGCACTGAAAGGATCTCCCGTAAGAGCCACTAATTCTTTCCGAATCACTGCGACCTGCTCATCCTCAACAGGACTAAAGTTTGTCTTCGGGGGATAGACTCGAAGATCCATTTGAAAAGTGGCTTCTCTATTTTCATGGGGTAAAGATGCCATTACACCTCTCTCCCTTCTTGAGAGGAATCCTGATTAGAAAAATTTGCTCTAGAAACCCTTGGCAAATGTAAGGACGATAAGGGCTTTGGAAAGAAGAATTGGTCTGCATTCCAACAAAGATCCAAATCCATCTCCTGATGTCTCCCATAGAGCAGTTCATTAAGCGCATGGGTAATGCACGGATCATCCGCTCGGTCGACCGACTCTTCTCGAGCGAAGGAGGCTTTTAACGCTTTTCTATGGTTGCAAGGTAAAGACAAAGATAAATATAACTCTTGAGCTTCTTCAGGGTTTTTTGTATCGCAAATGCAGAATGTCATAGATCCGTCTCCTCAACTTGATTGGCAGGATCAGGATAGGATTTAACTTTTTTGTTATCCTTACGTTTTGCAGGTTTTATATCTAATATTCCCTGAAAGTGATTATCGAGCGTATTATTGGGAAGGACTTCCAAGACGTAAGGCCATTCTTGATAAGTGTTTGTGATGGCATAATCTGACGGACTCAAAGAAAGAACCAAAAAATTAGTTTTTTTCTGCTTTCCAAACTTCATGAATTTCTTATAAAGGCTTGAATAGAAGGTTTTAAACAGCTTGATTTTATCCTCACGGGAAAGCGTCTCGCATTCCACCATGCAAGCACAAAGTTGGACAAACCAGACTTTTCGGTTCCTAGAATGAAGAGTTGAGAGCGCGGCTTCTATTGTTTCATCAAAAGCAGAAAATGGTTTTTTACGAAGAATAGCACCCCCATAAACACCACATTTTGGGTCTTTAGCCATAATAAAGGTGCTTCTCGCTTGTTCTTCTAAAGGAAGATCAACCCTTTGAGACAATTGAAAAAGATATAATAAAGTGTCAATTTCTGACTGATAAACTTCATGAACAGTCGGTTCTATAATCTTAAGCATACACGTCCTTTTGGTTGCCTCTCTTAGACCCCTTCCTTCAAGAGGGATCTAAGGGAGCATCGTTATTTGAACCCAACAAAGACCTTTGCAGATGAATATAGACTTTTATAATCAGGGAGGATAAACTTCCAAATATAAAGGCCTTTATAGGTTCTTTTGGTTTAAAGGTACCTGCGATTGTTTTCGACGACCGTCGCAGGTGCTTTAATTTTCTGGGCTACCATCTCTGATGAGTCAGTTCTGATGAATCAGATCTGATGGTTCAGTTTGGTAAACCATATAAATATTTTTACATTCCCATCTTACCCTCCACTCCATTGACAAGCACGTTATCGGCTGTATGACGCCTCAAATGGTCTTTCTCAAATTGTTCAACATCCTCAAGGCGGTAAATGATAACGCCATTCATTTTTACATAAAGTGGCCCCGTCGCATTCCAACGCCAGTAACGTAACGTCTCTGTTGATATGTTCCAGCGTTCAGCAAGTTCCTTCGATGTTAGCCTGTTTGATGCCATTATTGTTTCCTTTCAAAGAGCTTTTGAGAAAGCCCTTTATCAATTGTCTATAGTTATACCTGATGGAGACAAATTGTCAACCTGTTTTTCATAAAAAATACATTATTTTCAATAACTTATACAGCTCTATACCACGTTTTACCACGCTTTATCCCGTTCTATAAACGCAAACCTACGCTATCTGCGTTTAAAAAAAGTTCAGGTCTGTAAAAGTAAAGGCCTATCTTGGAACAAGGTTTATATTAAGGAAAACAAAGAAAAAACCGGCGACAGACAAACAAAGACGTGGACACATCAATAAAAGTAAAATAAACTCCCTCACATATAGGCCTGATGAAAAGTCCTGTATTAACCCGCACCTGCGGAAGCTGCAATACGGCCGCAGGTGCTTTATTTTTTTAACTTATGTTTTCATGTTATCTTCCCTCCCTATTTTTACTGTTGCCATAGATTCTGCCCACACAGTGAGTTTTCTCAATCGGCCATATTGTTTTTGTAAAAATGCGCCTCTCCTGGAGTGAGTTTTTTTCTATTTTTTTATTTTTAAGCATCTGCCCATAGTGCCCCGTCAGCCTATGGAAAAAATCCTCACAGTCCATCCTCAAAATAGGAGGAGATGCCTCCTAAAAAACAGAGGAGGAGGCTCATAAATAATGGGGGAGGTAGCCCATAAATAAAAGTGTGGATAAGGAACCATACACAAAAATGCTAAGAATTTATTGTATCCACTCTGTAAATAAGGGAGAATTAGATAGAATGATAGACATCAGGGATTTATGGCAACCTAAAGAGGTAGACTTCCTAGAAAATATTTATGGTCGAAAAGACACCTATTCATTCCTTTCTCATTTTTAGAGAACAGTTTATTTTTGACTATACGCGAAGCATTTCAAGGCTTGTCCTCGAGAAATCGAGGACCTGGGTAGACGCCAAAGTGACAAACCCAATGAGCGTAGTAACCCTACGTGACAGAGGGTGAGAGCCACCCCCACAAAGGCTGGGGCAACGTACCTGGAATAGACACGGCGAAGAGTCTATTTCCAAGTCAGCAACTTAAGCAAGGGCTCATAACGTGAAGTAACTCAGGGAATTCACTTATAATGAGTTGAATTTATGCAAAACAATGCGTTTTTCTTTCCACATACTCTTTATCTAAGGCACTTAACTGTTATTAATGGGATTCATTTTTCACGGCGAGAAATCGATGTCGTAGCTTGCCTTCTGCATACACGTGGTACAAGTAAGATTGCCGCCCTTTTAAATATTGCTCCAACCACTGTTATTACCCATATACAGAACGTTATGGAGAAACTAAAATGTAATTCACGAGAAGAGATTATTGATTTTATGGAAAGATCTCATAATCTTGTCATCATAAAAAGGTATTATGCAAGCTTGGTGGTACACGGTACCTTTGAGAAAAGCCTAAAAGCCTCATCAAAACTGATAAACACCCCTCTTTCATCTCTTATTGTGTATTGTAAAGGTCAAGAACGTAGGAATATACTTGAGAATCATTTACAGGCCCATTTAAAGCTTGCTGGCATAGAAGCTGATGTTCGACCCCAGCAATTTCGCTATAATAGAGAGGATATAGAAAATCAAAAAAGAACCCTTATTGTTATTTTAGAAAAAGAGGGGTACAGAGATATTTCACAAAAATTGAAAGAGTTTGCTTCCGTGGATCTGAGTTCCCAAGAGAACTATTATCTTTCTGTTTTTGAAATTTTAAAGAAACTTTGCCCAAAGGTTGATTTTGATCAGGTTATTCTTGAGTTTAAGAAAACTTACGAGACGTTACAGGAATTAAATAAAGCATCTTCCCTCCCTCCCCTCAATAACAATTTAAGCTTAAACCCAAAAGACCTCCCTTCTATTAAAGATAGATATCCAGAAGAGAAACATAAAAAGAAGAGAGGAGAACGTGTTTTCTCCTTGAGAAAAAAGCTCTTGTTTTTGGTAAGTGCTCTTTTTTTAATTGGGGTCATGGGTATTAGTTTCTTAACATTTTATGAAATTCACCAAGATAAGAAGGACAGAATCATTAGCCCAATTCAGCAGCTAGAGCATTCACCTATTCACTCAGATGAAGCCTTTCTTAAAGAATCAGCTTTTCTTCAACGCCCTGAGCTCCTCGCTGAAATAGATAAAACGTTTAAGGCAGGTTCTTCTATCCAAATTGTTGCCCTTGTGGGGCCGGGTGGGGCAGGAAAAACAGTTCTCGCACGCCAATATGCTTACCAACAACACGCCGATGTTATTTGGGAAATTAACGCTGAAACAAATGAAAGCTTAAAATTATCTTACGAAAACTTAGCAGAAACTCTTGCAAAAAAAGAGGAGGATAAAAAAACGCTAAGGGCAATTAAGGAAATAGAAAAGCCTGGAGAAAGGGAAAATAAAATTATTCAATTTGTCAAAGAAAAACTTAAGACTTATTCAAATTGGGTTTTGATTTTTGACAACCTGGAAACATCAACGGCCATTAAAAAATACCTTCCTCAAAACCCCGAAACTTGGGGATTCGGAAAAGTCCTCATCACCACGCGTAATGACAACATTCGGCATAGTATTTATGTCGACCATATCGTCCCGATCGGGCCTTTGAGTTCCATTCAAAAACACGATCTATTTTGTAAAATCATAAAAAAAGGAGAGAAAACGGTTTTTACTGCCGCTCAAGATGAAAAAATAAAGGAGTTTTTAAAAGAAATTCCTCCTTTTCCTTTGGACGTTTCTGTAGCAGCTCATTACATAAAAAGCACAGGTACATCTTATAGCCAGTATCTTGAAAGCTCATTTCAAAACAGGAAGACCTTTGTTACCTTACAAGAAAACCTTCTCAAGGAGGCTGGAGATTATATAAATACGCGTTATCGCATTATTGCTTTGTCTTTAGAGCAAATTATGAATACCAGCAAAGATGCTCGAGATCTCCTTCTTTTGATAAGCTTAATAGACTCACAAAATATTCCAAGAGACTTACTCACCAAGGCCAAAAGCAATGAAGTTGTTGATAGTTTCATTTACCATTTAAAAAAGTATTCTCTTCTCCTAAGCCAGCCTTTTGCCCTACCTTCTCAGAACTCCACGCTGTCTTTTCACCGAAGCACGCACGCTATGCTTCTAAGTTATTTAAAAGAATCCTTAAACTTCGATAAAAATACCAAGCTGATATCCTCAATTTCTAACACGCTAGAGCAGTATACGAAGGACGCCATTGAAACTGAGGGCCTCTTACAAATGAGCAATATGAAGCCTCACCTTAGGGCTTTCTTGAGCCATGAGGATTTATTAAATACCCACAACAAAGGAGCTATTGAAGCTGAGTTAGGTTGTGCGTACTATTACACCCACTATCAAGAAACAGCAAAACAGCTTCTTGAAAGCAGCATCGCCAAATTAAGCCTTTATCCTTGCAAAGAAAACTATTCTAGAATAGCTCAAGCTTTATCTTATTTAGGAAATATGCATAAGGAAGTTGGCGCGCATAAAAAAGCGAGAGATTTACTTGAAAAGAGTATTCTTCTTTATAGACAACATGATTCTCAAAATTATATTGGGATGACGCGAGCCTTAGCCTACCTAGGAGATACCTATAAAAATTTAGGAGATCATCAAAAAGCGAGAGATTTACTTGAAAAAAGTATCGCACTCTCTCAAAAGCATGCCGACTCCAATCAACTTGGAGTCGCTCGCACCATGTTATATTTAGGCATCGTTTATAGAGATCTGGGAGATTATGAGAAATCTGTCCCCTTACTCAAAAATAGTTTAATCCTCTTCAAAAAACATGAAAACTATATCGAATTGGCACGAGCCTTAAAATACCTGGCAAACACGTACAGAAGCTTAGGTCGCTATGAAGAAGCAATACCTCTGCTCGAAGAAAGTGTTATAATTTGTAAAAAGTATCTTCCTGAAAATCATATAGCCCTAGGCCGCAGCTTAGTCCATTTGGCAACCCTTTACAAAAATTTGGGAGAGTATAAAAAAGCTCAAGATTTGCTTATTGAAAGCCTACAAATCCATCAAAAGGTATTTGGAAGTCATAGTGTGAGAACAGCGTGGGTCGTTACACAGCTCGCTAATATCGATCGGGAACTGGGAGAGCATGAAAAGGCACTCGAATCAATCAAGGGCTGCTTAAAGGTCTATCTAAAATCATATGGTGAAAACAGCTTGAGAACATCTTGGGTTTTTATGCAGTTAGGCTACGTGTATGAAGATTTAAAAAATTACAGACAAGCAGAGACAATCCTAGAAACAGCTTTAAAGATTCATAGACACCATTTTGAGGAAAACCATATAAAAGTTGCCGTCATTTTATTTCATTTAGGAAATGTCTATAAAGGGCTTGGGCAATATAAAAAGGCGAATGATTTTTTAGAAAAAAGCCTCAAGATTTATGAAAAGCATTATGGGAAGGACCACATTGAAACCGCTAAGATTTTGGGAAGCCTGGGTCATCTCTATTTGTGTAAAGGAAATTTAGATGAGGCTGAAACAATCATGAATAAGGCTCTAAACATACTGAAACGTAAGCAACATCCTTACCAATTTTTAATTTATGAAAGCCTTGCAGAATTACATCTTCAACACGCCCAAATTAAAAGCAATAAAGGAAACCCTGTAGAGGCTGAAACTCTTAAAGCACAAGCCATTGTTGAGCTCAAACACGCTTTAGTGATTACCCAAGCGCTCTTTCCAGAAAACTCTGCTCATACGAAAAGAATGAGGAAAACGCTGAATATGTTAATGCTCAATTGAGCAGACCATAAAGCTGATCTTGAAAGGAAATTTGGCACAAAATCATTTCTTATACCTAATCCCTTTTAAATTAATTATAGTAGCAAGGTGAAGATATGAGAAAAAACAGCAGACTACAAAAGGTAATATTTTTACTTGTAATGACTTGTAATGACAGCATGATGGAGTGAGAAATAATTCGATTTTTTCACACTAATCTAATTTCAACTTTAACCAAAGTGGAGGTTAACTTGAGAAAAAAAGCCTTGATAAGGCAAATTCTACTGTATTTAGGGCTCTTGCCCCTGCTAAGCTTCAACGTTCACGCTCCAAAACTTTATCTTCTTTCAAATCATGAGAATACTGGGGACCATAATCAAGCTTTAGGGATCCTCGCAGCCCTTAAAAAACTTACTGACCACAACCTCTCTTTCAAAGATTTAAATACAAAAATAATCAGCCCTTTGAAAATAAAGGAAGAAATAGAAAAAGATCTTCCTGGAGAAAAAGTCATTGTCATAGGAGCAGGTGAAGGGGGCATTGATGGGATTATGGATTTGTCTGCAAACCCTAACCTTATCATTTGCCTTACCTCACACATGTTTTTAGAAAGATACAGGGATCCAAATCTTTTAGAAAAAGTTAAATTTATTGCTCTTCCTACTCACGCTATTGCTCAAGTTAAGGAACAACTTGGAACGAAGCTCATTGAAACAACGGGTGTGGCTCATAATCGCTACCCTGAGGAAGCAGATAAAGTTTATGAAAAATGGGGAAACACAGAACTGCCTCCTTGCAAAACCTATCTCGGTATCGTTTTAGGGGGAGATGCTCCAGCACCTGGACCAGCCAATGAAATTAAGCTTTTTACAGAATGTGATGCTGCAAAACTTGCAGACTATATTTCTCAAAATGCCAAAGAGGCTTGTATTCTTGTGCTCAATGGCCCACGAACAGGAAAACATGATCTAAATAAAAACGAAATTCTGACTGTTCATCGAAAAGGAGAGTTGGATCATATGACAAAGCTTTTTAAACAAAAACTTGCAGCAAAGGGCATTAAAAATGTAAAAGTTTTTGATTTTCAACATAATACTCCAGAGAACAAATCATGGACTGCTCCTTACAACTCCTTTGATCTTGTTATAGGAGCTTTAAGAGCAACAAATGGAGAGATAATGGTCCCTGGCGATTCAACCTCCGTGATTTCCGAATCCATTGATACGTTACCTCCAGGCAAAGTCCTAGTTTATGAAGATAGTGCTATGAATGAGGTTCATAAAGCGCATCTCGTAAGCGAACTTAGAGCAGGAAGAATTTCTGTACTTGAAAATTATCATAATATCAGGACACCTACGTCAAATTCTGACAAGCCTCAACCTAACGCTGCCACGATCATTGCGCAGAAACTTTGGCAAGAGAGAGTACAGAACGGTGGTTAGATAACATTAAGAAGGTTCACTGCTTTTCGTAACATTGCTTACGAGCCAAGAGAAAGAAGAATGCTCAGGAGGAAGATGATAAAGTGGCGTCGCATTCTCGATATCGCAGTTTGGAAGGTTTAGAGCCTTCTGAATACCCCAGTAAATCGCATTATGCGCCACAATTAAAACAGGACTTGGGTGAGACAAAGCCTCTTTAAAGGCTTTCTGAGCTCGTCCTATAAAATCATTATAAAGCTCAGCTTTTTCGATTGCGCCTCCTTGCTTCCACTCTTCAAGCCAGGCTCCTTTGATATTGCCTTCGCGAATTCCCAAGGAACATTCTTTAAGCTCATCTATAACCACGATAGGTTTTTGAACTTTGTCTGAAATAATCTCAGCGGTTTTTAGAGCCCGGACGAGAGGGCTTGAGAGGATAAGATTAAAATGAGTATTTTGCAGAATTTCTGCTGCCTGTTTGGCCTGTTCAATCCCTTTCAGATTAAGGGGAATATCTTTTTGCCCCATAACACGACGTTCGTTATTCCAGTTCGTCTCTCCATGACGAATAAAGTAAAAAGGGATTAAGGGAATTATTTGATTCATATTAGGCATACTCTTATTGTTATACACCCTGCTCTCATAAGACAATCAAAATTTCCTAAGATCCCCTCACAAAAGAAAATAGAACACAATGATACATCTGTGGTGCATGTTATGCCCCCACTTTTTATAAACTCCCCTCATTCTTTTTCTTTCTTGACTTCCGTGTTTCGTCCTAGTATTTTTCGTAGTATGAATATTGAAACTTTAATCACTCTAGAAGAGTCGAAAACTCTTGAGTTCAAAGAAAACATCGACTCCAAAGAACGGCTTCTTGCCTCTGTAATAGCCCTGGCCAACACGTCCGGCGGTAAAATTATAATTGGAGTTCAAGATAAAACAAAAAATATTATAGGCATTCTCAATCCTTATGCAGCAGAAGAACGGCTGGCCTCTTTGATTTGCGATAGTATTTCTCCTTTCCTATTACCTGCTATTGAAATACTTCCTTGGCGAGATACACATATTTTGCTTATTGATGTTCCCCTAAGTCCTTCGCGTCCTCATTATCTTTCAAAAAAAGGACCAGAGCAATCAACCTATGTTCGTGTGGGCTCAACAAATCGGCTTGCAGACCTTCATATGATTGAAAGTATTAAACGCTCAGTTTATGCCCGTTCTTATGATGAAGAACCTTATTTAATGGGTGAGGTAAGTCATTTAGATAGAGAAGCAATTGAAGAAGCCTTCAGGCCATTTCGGACTCTTGAAACCCGAGACTTGCTTTCTTTAGGAGTTATTACAAAATTTCAAGGAACCATATGGCCGACTATTGGCGGCCTTTTGTTTTTTGGAAATCAGAAGGAGAGATTTTTCCCAGATGCTTGGGTTCAAGCTGGCTATTTCCAGGGAGAAAACAAGTCTATTATTTTGGATTCCCAGAATATTCGCACTCATTTTCATGAAACGGTTAACCAAGCACTCAATTTTATAAGGCGCAACTTGCGTGTGGGATTGCGTATCGAAGATGTAGCCCATGAGGAACATTGGGAAATTCCAAGAATTGCTCTGAGAGAAGCTCTTTTGAATGCCCTCACGCATACAGATTACAGCCTTCAAGGAGCTCCTATACGTGTGGCTATTTTTGATGATCGTATAGAGATTGAAAACCCTGGGTTACTTCCTTATGGTCTTACAATTGAAGATATTCAGGCTGGTTTTTCAAAACTTCGCAATCGTGTTATTGCACGTATTTTTCGTGAGCTAAAACAAACAGAGCAATGGGGAAGTGGTATCCAACGTATCATGAAGGCCTGCAGTGAAGCTGGATTAGAAGCCCCTAGCTTTGAGGAAGTCTCAAATAGCAGGTTTCGCGTTACGTTATATCGAAGGCGGATTAAGCAAGTATATCTGGATGAAACAGACAAAAAAATTCTAGACCTTCTTAAAAAAGAAGGCCCTCTTTCCACAAAATTTATCGCTCAACATATCGGGATTACAGAACGCAGTATACGCCCTCGCCTCACAAAATTAATTGAAAAGGGAAAGTTGCAAGCGATTGGACGTAGCCATAAAGATCCTCACAAAAAGTATGGAGTTATAAATGGAGCTGACTGAGAAAATAAAATTGTTACTCATCTAAAAAATAGGGTTGCTTGATACCCAATTTTTTCGAGAAGAAATATGAATTGTATCTTGGTTTAAGTTAAGTGAATTTAAAAGTGGGCGTTCAGGCTAAAAGGCTAAAACTCCTAGGGTGCTTAACAGGAAAAGTGCTTTTCTTTTCTACAAGCAGCAAGAGTGTATGTTTTGGATTTCTCGCGGGAGTGTTTTCTAAACTGGTGCGTCCAGCGAAGGCTGGTTTGCACAGCGGGAGCCAGACCCACCGGGGTAAAAATCAGGAGCTCCGTAGCTAAAGTAGCAGCACGGAAGGAAACTAACATGTTGAAGACTAACGATAAAGCCATCAGGAAAAGGTTGGTGGCGTTTGTCTATGAGTATTCTTGTTCATCATGCAATGGACAATGATTGGTTTAAGAAGCAGGGACTCATAAACCTGTTGCAGAAAATAGCTCTGGTAAAAGTTTAGCTGAAACCGTTGTACATTGATCTTGTACGGTGGTGTGAGAGGACGGGGTTGTGAGACCCCTCCTACTCGATTTCGTCTTCTTTATATTAAAGAGTTTTTCCTTAACACTTTAAGCTAAGAGAGTTTTTTCATGAAAACAAACCAAATATGAACACAGGGCCACCTCATGAAAATTTTTGAGAGAGGATGTTGGAAAGGATGCTGTCATCCCAACCGGCCATTTTCCTAAGTCTTTTAATGGATTGGCGCTTCATTTTATCTTTCGTAAGTTGCAAAAGGTTTAAAGCCATATGCCTAATGATAGCCATAACTTGAGGGGCATTTTCTTTTCGAATGCGGGATTGATCTTCTCCAAAAGACATATCTAAAACCCAATGAAGATTATTTTCAATTGTCCAGTGACTTCGAATAGCACTAAGAATCTTCTGAGGGGTTTCCTGAAGAGAAGAGATATAATACCTTGTTTCACAAGTGGTTTTATCTTTGGTTTCTCGTGTAGAATCAATACGTATGAGGCTGTTAATTGAATTCCAATGGGGGTGCCGTTCTCGCACCCATGCCACATCATGGGTTACCCAACATTGCCTCGTCTCAATTCGTCCATGGCCTTTGTCATAGTCCTTAAAAGAACTGATATTGTTAGGTGTTTTCAATTCATTATCACTCAAGTAGGTTGTCACATCGTCACAAAGAGTTCCCTGATTTCCTTTTAAAGAAAAAATATAGTTGCCTTCTTTCTGAATGATTTGATTAGCAATGGCATGTTGGCATCCCATCGCATCAATGGTTACTGTCGTTCCCCTCAGATCTAGCCATTCCAAAAGCTTAGGGATTGCTGTGATTTCATTGCTTTTTTCCGAAACCTTTTCCTGAGCTAAAACCAATCTAACTTCGGTTGCATAGGCACTGACCATATGTAACATATCAGTTTCCCCATCAAAGCTAT
>DAIDHR010000001.1 GCA_027459605.1 Alphaproteobacteria bacterium | reverse complement strand
TTTCTCAAAAACTTTTTAACAAGCTTTACCAACGAGGGCTCAAGTTAATTACAGGCATAAGGCGGAATATGAAAAACCATCTCATGCCCTTGATTGAAAAGATCCTCCTCAGAAAACGCTTTCTGATCGAAACAATCTTTGACATCCTCAAAGTACACATGAATCTATCCCATACCCGACACAGATCCCCCATGAACTACTGCGTTAATATTCTCTCTTGTCTCGTCTCTTATCAATTCAGACAAAACAAACCATCCATTAAATTCTCTACTCCTCTTATCCAAAACTGAGGTTTTGTAATGAAAAAAGGCTACCAGTTAAATATGAAAAAAGTATTAATTGGCTCTAGAAAAGCTGAAAATATTAAAAACTGAAAGCGGGTTAGATAGCTTCGGATAAAATTAACCAGCTGCTAGCCAGCTTTATTTGCCTTTTGAAGGCAGGCTTAGCACAACGCTCTCTTCTATTATCTTGAAAAATCGTTTACCCAATTTGGATGATTCAAATTCAGAGTATACTTTAAATTGATCTTCTGTAAAGTTATCACTAATCGCCTTCTTAAAATGTTTTTTGGCTCTTGCGACGAATGTATTAAAGCTAGCATTTTCATTCCCCCCTTTTTGGGTCAGTTGGAAAGCCAAGTATACCCCCTTCAGTTTCTTTTCAAGTTTCTCTTCCTTAATTTTCTTTTCTAAAAGGGCGTCATAACTTGGGGGGATAGTCAGATTTATATCTGGTAAGCTACCACTGGTTAAAACATTTGCCACTTGAGTAAAGAGAACTTCAGAAATTCTCATAAGATTTTGTCCTCCAACTTTCTGAAGGGTATTGTTTATCTTGGTTAATTCTTGGCTATTAAGTTTTTCTTTTAATAACCGTGCAAAGTTCTTTTGAAAGCTACTGAGAGCCCCTGAATAGCTTTTGAGTCCAGGGTCAAATCGAATCGCGTAATCAGTAATACCTGAAGTAACACTTGTTATACTTGAAATGGTCGCATCATCTTTTGGTGGGGTTGCACATGCTAAAGACGATACCATAACCAAACAGAGTATAAACTTTAGAATGCGGAGGGTCATCATATAAATCCTTCTGTAATATTCATAAGTAAAAGAGTTATGTTGATAAGTAGCATATAATTACAAGCCTAACAAGGGCTCTCCAAAGCCAATTATCACACATTTCCGTGTTAAGCTAAATAAGGCTTTAAATAATGGCCTGTGTAGCTTTCCTGAACTTTAATGATCGCTTCTGGCGTACCTGTTGCCACAATTCGTCCCCCCTCATCCCCACCTTCAGGACCGATATCGATGATCCAATCAGCGGTTTTAATAACCTCTAGATTATGCTCAATAACAATGACTGTATTTCCTTGATTCACAAGGGCATGGAGAACTTCCAAAAGTTTTCGAACGTCATCAACATGAAGACCAGTGGTGGGCTCATCAAGGATGTAAAGGGTTTTTCCCGTACCCCTTCGCGAAAGCTCTTTGGAGAGTTTCACCCGCTGGGCTTCTCCTCCTGACAAAGTTGTGGCCCGTTGCCCAACATGAATATACCCAAGCCCCACCTGGGACAGAGTCTTAAGCTTTTCCTTAATACTAGGCATGGCATCGAAAAAGAGAAGAGCTTCATCCACTGTCATATCCAGAACATCGGCAATCGATTTATCCCGGTACTTAATTTCAAGGGTTTCGCGATTATACCGTTTGCCATGGCATTGGTCACATTCCACATAAACATCGGGCAAAAAGTGCATCTCGATCTTAATAACCCCATCTCCTTGGCAAGCCTCACACCGCCCTCCCTTGACATTAAAAGAAAAACGACCTGGGGTGTAGCCACGAGCTTTGGCTTCAGGCAGAGCTGAAAACCATTCTCGGATCGGTGTAAAAACGCTTGTATAGGTGGCCGGGTTCGACCGAGGTGTGCGGCCAATGGGGGATTGATCAATATCAACAATTTTGTTGATGAGCTCTACTCCTTCAATCCGGTCATGGGGGCCTGCTGGTTCAGGATTGTCATTCAAAATCTGAGCAAGTCCTTTGTAAAGCGTCTCAATGATCAGTGAGGATTTCCCTCCTCCTGAAACACCTGTAATACAAATAAAGGTCCCCAAAGGGAATTGGACTGAAATATTCTGGAGGTTATGACAACAAGCTCCAACCACTTTTAGTGCTTGTTCTTTGACTGGCTTTCGACGGTTTTGAGGCAAAGGGATTTTTTGTTTCCCAATTAAATACTGCCCCGTCAAGCTCTTAGGATTTTTCATAATATCTTTAGGGGTACCTTGAGCAACAACATGGCCGCCTTTCACTCCAGCACCTGGTCCCATATCAATGACATAATCGGCCGTGCGAATGGCGTCTTCATCATGTTCAACAACGAGAACCGTATTTCCAAGATCCCGCAAGCGAATGAGGGTCGCAAGAAGCCTATCATTGTCCCGCTGATGAAGTCCAATAGAGGGCTCATCAAGCACATAAAGGACGCCCACCAACCCTGATCCAATTTGGGAAGCTAAGCGAATGCGCTGGCTTTCCCCGCCGGAAAGCGTACCCGAGGCTCGTGAGAGAGATAAATAGGTCAACCCAACACTTACAAGAAAGCCAAGGCGCTCTTGGATTTCTTTTAAGATTCGGGAGGCAATATCTTTTTCTTTCTGCGTTAATTTTTCAGTAAGCCCTTGAAACCAAATTTGCAGATGGCCGATGGACATTTCTGTGACTTGTCCAATATGAAGGTGTTGAATTTTTACTGCCAGTGCTTCGGGTTTTAACCGATACCCCCCACACGCTTCGCAAGGCAGAGTGCTTTGATATCGATCCATTTCTTCTGGTTGGCCATAACGTTCCTTTTTTTCTCGCTGGCGGCGGATCAACGTTGGTATGACCCCTTCAAATGGCTTGTTTTGCGTAAAGGTTCGAGTTTCGTCACGAATGGTAGTCGAAACTTTTTCCCCCTCCGATCCATGAAGAATCACGTGTTTTGTCCGCTCTGGAAGATTTGCGTAGGGCTCATCCATTCGGCCCCCATAGCTTGCTACAACCGCTGCAAGGGCTTGGTTGTAATAAAAGGAAAAAGCGCCTGCCCAGGGAGCAATAGCCCCATCCTCTAAACTTAACTTAGGATTCGGAACGATTAGATTGGGATCAAAAACAATCTTAACGCCTAATCCATCGCATCCAGGGCAAGCCCCAAAGGGACTATTGAAGGAGAAAAGACGAGGCTCAATTTCATCTATGGTAAAGCCGGAAACGGGGCACGCGAATTTAGCCGAAAAGGTATGACGAGCTCCTGTATCAGCGTCTTCAACATAGAGGAGTCCGTCAGACAACTTTAAGGCAGTTTCAATAGCATCAACGAGGCGGTGTCCTAAATCAGGACGCATGACAAGGCGATCAACAACCACTTCAATATCATGCTTTACTTTTTTATTAAGGGGGGGAGCCTCCTCAATGTCATAAAGCTTTCCATCAATTTTAAGCCGTTGAAACCCTTGCTTCCGCAAATCAGAAATTTCTTTTTTATACTCTCCCTTTCTCCCTCTGATGATAGGAGCTAGGAGGAAAAGACGTGTCCCCTCTGGCAATTCCATAAGCCGGTCAACCATTTCAGAGACGGTCTGGCTTTGAATGGGAAGGCCTGTTACTGGAGAATACGGAATTCCAATACGGGCAAAGAGAAGCCTTAAATAGTCATAAATTTCAGTGACCGTTCCTACTGTTGACCGAGGGTTTTTTGAAGTCGTCTTTTGCTCAATTGAGATTGCTGGCGACAAGCCTTCTATCGAATCCACATCTGGCTTTTGCATGAGCTGTAAAAATTGCCGCGCATAGGCTGAAAGGCTCTCTACATAACGGCGCTGGCCTTCAGCATAAATGGTATCAAAGGCAAGCGAAGACTTTCCTGATCCACTTAAACCCGTAATGACAACGAGCTTATCGCGTGGAATTTCAACTTCAATATTTTTTAGGTTATGCTCGCGCGCCCCACGCACATGAATTGAATTACTCATAACCCAAGTTTCATAACATACTTAAGCGGATTCGCATACAGTCTTTCTAAGACATATTCTGTAGAAGTTCTCAGTTTGGATAAGAGGGATGAAATTAACTAAAAATATTTAAAGCATTAGCAGAAATATTTTCATTATTTGCCATCGTCACACTTTGTCCAACAGGTTGATTGTGTTCGCGCGCATCCTGTACTGTTCCAGACGCAGTTTTTATAGGTCGAGGGAAATTTATAATAAAGCCATACGGAATCGTATTGCATAATACCTTTTACATAAGCATAAGCACAGCCTCCACTATGTCCCAGCCAAGCAAATCCTGCAAGGGCATCTTCTGTTGTTACGAAATCCGCTTTTTGCGGGGTAGTCCCCTCAGACACCATAGGTAAAGCAACATCTCCTTTTGTTGTAGCTGAGTATGACCACCCAGAAGATCCTTCATGTGCAATAATACTAGCCACATCGGGACAATAAATTTTAACTTCCTTGGCCGACAACGGAGCCATCAAAAGTAAATTAAGCATAAAAAGCAAAACTAAATTGATTGAAATATTTTTTTTATTCATTTTATATCCTTTCTATTTTTATAGTTTTGATAAAATAAGTTATTCTGTTACTCTACTTTCCATCAATAATTTCTACTGAACCTGACTGATAGGACCACAATAAAATTAGTGTGGAACATTGTGTCAGGGTAACACCCCTGGAGGTAAAACTTGCTTATGTTTCCTCTTCTGTCGTGCATAAGTAATTGCTGTCACAATAGGACACCCCATCGACCAGATGCGATTTATCCAGATTCTCGCGACACCATTCCTTTAGCCCATCCACTCCTGTCCCCTTAGCATCAATTGCATCCAACTCCGTTTCGGGCACACATTTTTCAGACTCCCCCACGCAATCAGTTTCTATGAATGAACTCAATAACATAATTATGATTAAAAATGCTCTAAGAAAGTTCTTACTCATCATGGTCTTCTCTTTTGTCAGTATCGTTTTTCCTCCCAGGGGAAACTGGCATGCAGTAAAAGCCCCGATGCTTCCATTCACGCACATATGACTTAAGAATGCATTAATAGTTATAATTTAATGAAAAGGATCAATAAAATCTGGAGTTCTGTACAACGTCTGAATCCCTATTGTCTCTGGAAAATCATAAGCGTAGATGAAAGCCTCTACATTTATCAAATGGAAGTCTTCTTCTGGGGTAAGAAAGAAGCGTTTAAAACGCGTAGCCTCCCAATTAATATTTTTTAGGTATGTATAAAAAAAATCTCGACGCAATGTCTGCATTTCAGGGGTATCTTCATCAACCCAGCCTACATTAATCTGATGTTGAAATAAAAGGAGGGTATTTATAAGAGCCTCTCGATAAGGTTTTTCTGCAGGAGGAATAGCTCCTGGAGCCACTCTCATCAAAAAAAATTTAAATTGGGGATCTTTTACCTCAACTGGATACTTGTTCCATGGTGGAAGAATATTCTTTTTGGGGGCTTGTAAATGTATAGGTGGGCTGTAGGACAGGATTTCCTCATGTTCCAAGGTAGGAGGGAGGCTCATAGCCTGATTGAGTAAAATAAAGTAACTGATCACAATTAAAGCAGAAAGCTCTTTAATTATAAGTCGCGCATATACTTTCAAAAAGGGGCAAAATAAAAAAGACATGGACTTCTCCTATAGATAAGTAATTTTAAATTAATTTTTGCCATCTACGAGTGGATATTCGCTTCCGTTTGTCTATCCCGCCAAACGAGGAGATGACGCAAAAGGCAGGTTTCCTGGCTAACAGTTAACGCTTTAAGCAACCTTCCCAGTCATAAAAACCAGTGGTGTAACGCTTTAAGCTTCTGTTCTACAGTTGCGGGAGCAGCCACATTTTTCGCAATTAAATCAACGCGATTTTGTGTTCCCTTTTAACTTAATCAAGCACCTTTAGCTCCCAATTAAGATACTGCAAAAAATTGAGGAGGGCAAGAAGATCTAGACTCCCAATCGTCATGTGAATCGATGAATCGATGAATCGGTGAAGCAATTGAATCTAAATTATCGAGGGCGAATTGATATTACTCTTCCAACGCTTTTATTATTTCTTCGCACATCTTCTTGGCATCCCCAAAGAGCATGAGTGTATTATCCTTATAAAAGAGTTCGTTATCGACTCCTGCGTAGCCGGGTGCCATGGAGCGTTTGACGAACAGAACGGTTTTGGCGCGCTCGACATCTAAAATAGGCATCCCAAAAATAGGACTTGAGGGATCTGTTTTAGCTGCTGGGTTAGTGACGTCATTAGCTCCAATCACAAAGGCAACATCCGTTATCGCGAAGTCACGGTTAATTTCTTCAAGTTCTAACACATCTTCATAGGGAACATTGGCTTCGGCCAAGAGAACATTCATGTGACCCGGCATTCTGCCTGCTACAGGATGGATGGCATAACGCACCTTCACCCCCTCCTCTCTCAGAATATCAGACATCTCACGCAGCGCATGCTGGGCTTGCGCTACAGCCATTCCATACCCAGGAACGATGATGACTGATTTCGCATTTTTCATAATAAAACCTGCGTCATCAGCGCTTCCGGTTTTAAATGATCTTTGATCAGCTCCTCCGCGAACGGCGACTGTTTGTTCTCCTCCAAAACCACCTAGGATAATGTTAATAATGGAGCGATTCATCCCCTTACACATGATATAGCTGAGGATAGCACCCGATGCGCCAACAAGAGCTCCAGTTATAATAAGCAAGCTATTTCCAAGCGTAAATCCAATACCAGCTGCGGCCCACCCTGAATAAGAGTTTAACATGGATATCACAACGGGCATATCCGCCCCGCCAATTGGCAAGATTAAGAGGAAACCTAAAAGAAATGACACCATCGTAAGGCCCCAGAAAAGACTATGGGATTCGCTCAATGCAAAAAAGGCAATCATGAGAATTAAGCCAATCCCAAGCACAGCATTCAATGGATGCTGACCTTTAAAAATTAAGGGATTTCCTGAAACAAGCCCTTGAAGCTTGGCAAAGGCAACAATAGAGCCGGTAAAGGTAATGGCTCCAATAGCCACTCCAAGCCCCATTTCCACAAGCGAGCCAAAAGCAATGTGGCCAACCTCACCTATATTGAATGCACGAGGTTCAAGCAATGCTGCCCCTGCCACACAAACAGCCGCAAGCCCCACCAAACTGTGGAAAGCTGCCACCAGTTGGGGCAAGGCTGTCATTTTGATTTTCTTAGCAATAGCTGTCCCAATCACGCCCCCCAGGACGAGCCCAGAAAGAATCCACGCATAATCTGTAACAATAGGAGAGCCCATGGTTGTCCCAACCGCAAGGACCATGCCAAGAATGCCCAATGTTAACCCTCGCTGAGAAGTCTTAGCGGATGAAAGCCCTTGAAGAGCCAAGATAAAGCAAATAGAGGAAACAAGATAAGATATAGCAGATAGATTTACACTCACGATTGAAATCCTATTTTTTCTTATTGAACATTTCGAGCATGCGGCGAGTGACCACAAAGCCTCCAAAAATATTAACAGCGGCCATGGTAACTGCCGCAAAACCAAAGAGTTGAGTAAGGGGATCTTGAGCAGACCCAGCCGCCAAAATGGCTCCCACAATGATGACACTCGAGATGGCATTGGTTACGGACATCAAGGGCGAGTGAAGGGCTGGCGTGACTTTCCAAACCACATAATACCCGACAAATACGGCCAAGACAAAGACGGTAAGCTCGACAACAAACGGGGAGATTAAATCCATTGTTTTGTTCCTTTCTGAGAATAAGGGGACATGCTCAAACAAAATTTAAAAAAAATAGTCATCCCAGCGAAGGCAGGGATCCAATGAAAGTGGGCAATCCGAAGAAACTTTTCTCTAGAAGTATAAAATGTCCTCATTGAGCGTCTCCTTTTTTAAGAGATTTGCTGGATCCCCGCCTTCGCGGGGATGATGAAGAAGGCGGGGATGATGAAGAAGGAGATGACGAAGAAGAAGGCGAGGATGACGAAGAATAGGAACCGGTTGATATTGACGGTTGGGACTGCTGCAATTTTCCTTCATGGGTTAGGGCAATGGCTTTGATGATTTCATCGTCCCAATTGATAACAAGAGATTTTGATTCTTTATCCATACACAAGGTCAAAAGACTTAATAAATTGCGAGCATAAACAGAACTTGCATCCGTTGGGATACGACCAGCCATATTGGCATAACCCACAATCTTTACGCCATTTTTATCTACAACTTCACCCAAGACACTTCCTTCACAATTGCCGCCAGCTTCCACGGCTAAGTCCACAATTACTGACCCTGGTTTCATTCCTGCCACCATGTCTTTCGTAATCAAGCGGGGAGCTGGTTTCCCAGGAATTAGCGCTGTTGTAATACACACATCTGATTTTTGGAGAACTTCTTTTATCTTCGCTGATTGGCGCGCTTTATAAGCAGCACTCATTTCTTTGGCGTAGCCCCCCGCTGCTTCTCCTGTTTCTTCAGATTCAACTTGAACAAAAGTTCCCCCTAGGCTTTCGACCTGCTCCTTAGCAGCAGCCCGCACATCAAAGACATTCACGATAGCCCCCAGCCTTTTTGCTGTGGCAATTGCTTGGAGCCCTGCAACGCCTGCTCCCAGAATCAAAACACGAGCCGGAGGAATAGTCCCTGCTGCTGTCATCATCATGGGAAATGCTCGCTCAAAGACTTGAGAGGCTTCGATAACAGCTCGGTATCCTGCAAGGTTACTTTGAGATGACAACACATCCATGGCTTGGGCACGGGTAATGCGAGGGACAAGCTCTAAAGCGAACGAAGTCACTTTTTGCTTCGCATAAGCTTTAAGAAGCTCAGGTTTTGTATGGGGTTGGAGAATACCTATAAGAAGCGCCCCTTCTGGAAGAAGCTTTACTTCGTCTTCTCCCCCATCAGTCTTCGTCATAGGTGGCGATACCTTTATGACAACTTGTGCTCCCTCCAAGGTTTTTTGAGGGGTTGTCCCAATAGATGCGCCAGCCTCTTTATAGGCATCGTCCGAAAAATGAGAGGCAACTCCTGCCCCTTTCTCAACCATCACTTCAAACCCAAGGGCAATAAGCTTTTTGACAGTCTCGGGAGTTGCCGCAACCCGTGTCTCATAGGGCCTTCGTTCTTTGAGGACAGCTAGTTTCATTGGATTTTCTTTCGTCTCATATAAGGTCATTCCATATCGCGGGAGACCCTAGCATACTCTTTTCCCTTTGAGGAGGGGGGAGTTATTAGGTCTTCACAAAACTATAGGTGGTTGCTTACAAGAAAAATAAAGTCTCCTCTCCAAGAATTGTCTTCAAGACTGTAGACTCGCTTTCCTTGATAAGCAGAGTTGAGGTTTTCTTTCTTCTCTTTATTTTCGTCTTTCCCTCGTTTTTCCTTTTTGTTAGAGTTAAAAATGACCCCGGGATCACATAGATTCAGGCGTGTCGTGACACAGTCGAAGACGGAAAGATATGTTTCACTTCCTTTCAAGCTCTATCGGGAAGACGGTTGCTAGCCACTACCCGGAAGTTTGAAACCGAAGAGGTTGAATGCCAGCCTTTAGAGGAGGCTGATATCACGATTTTCACCAAGGCCATAGGCGCATCTATGACCATGGGAATAGCGTTGCTTTCCTTCTTGCCTTCCAGATTCATCTCTCAGAAAAAACCTGTAAGATCAGCTAGCTTAGATCTCCCCCACAGATTTTGAGCTTTCTCAAAAAAATCCTCTGGTTTCCGATAGCTTTAGAAAGAGCCCCCTTAAGGGTTTGGAAAAGCCTCCTAAGGGAAACTCCTTCCTCTGTTATCTAATCTAAGTATACCAGGCATCCTCAAAAAAGACGAATTTTCTAATTGCCCATTTGGAAAAACTAAAGATTATTTTTCAAATATTTATAATTTTTTTGAAGATCTGGGTTCTGTGTGCTTATCTTAACCTGATCTTTATGGACCACATATAGTATCATTCACTCTTCCCAGCCATCCATGCCAACACACTGTCATCCCCGGACTAGAAAAGGCTTGTTTTTCGTTTGGAAAACAACGACTTTTCTTGATTCGGGGATCTAGAAATGTCAGGAGATCCTCGCGTCAATAAATGCAAAGCCCCAGCTTCGCAGGGGCAAAGCATTTATTGCACAAGAGCCTGCCCTCGACTTGATTGAGAGATGACAACCGAGAGAGAAGAATATACCAAGGATAAGATAGATGCACTTAACCTAGGGAATTAGCCTTAAAGTGTGGCGGCTCACCACCCATCATTTTTCACGCGGGTTTAAAAAATTTCGAACTTTCTTACGAACAGAGTTAATTTTTCAGATGAGCTCAGTTACCTCTCCCCATCGTGGGAGAGGTAAAAGAGGCTAAATGACTCACACATTTTGAAAATCGCATGAGAGTTACCCTTTTCAAATACTTATCCTATAACTGATGGGTGGTAAGAAGTGGCGTGCTCTTTTTACATTCTAGCTTGCATTCTTGAGGACTTCTTGATATAGAAACTCTATCTCTAGCCAGGCAAGGGACCTATCCCGGGCATGCCGACCTAGACATTGCCTCGAACAGGGGCTTAATAGATGAAAGAGAGTGAAAAATGCCCAAGTTAAAGACGAAAAGTAGCGTCAAAAAACGTTTTCGCCTGACAGGAACAGGTAAAGTCATTATGGCTCAAGCTGGTAAACGGCATGGGATGCGTAAGCGCTCCCCCGAGATGCGGCGGACAGCTCGTGGCACGACGATCATGAGAGAGTGTGATGCCAAAATTGTACGTCGTTTTATGCCTTATGGAATTTAGGAGAGTGAGTAATGGCCCACGTTAAACGCGGAATAACAACCCATGCCCGTCATAAAAAGATCTTGAAACTTGCAAAAGGGTATCGGGGTCGTTCAAAAAATTGCTATCGCATTGCCATTGAGCGTGTCGAAAAAGCCCTTCAATATGCCTATCGCGATCGTCGTAATCGTAAGCGCGATTTTCGTGCTTTGTGGATTCAACGCATCAACGCCGGGGTTCGTGAGCATGGCCTCACCTATTCTCGCTTTGTGAATGGATTGACCAAGGCCGGAATTGAAGTAGATCGGAAGGTTCTTGCGGACCTTGCGGTTCATGAACCAAAAGCTTTTAAAACGATTGTTGATCAAGCTCAAAAAGCTTTAGCAGCGTAAGTTTTATCCCATAAGTCTCGCCCAGGGAGGGGACTCTTTGGGTGAGTGGTTTGTTTTTGATATGGGTAAGTCTTTCTTATTTAACTGTTTGTTTTGATTAATTTTTAAAACTTACTTACGACACTCTCCAAATTTTTATCCTTCCCAATTTTTATAAAAATTCTGGGCTATCCGTTTATTTAAGAGGTGACTCACTTCAGATCCAAAAGAAGTTATTGCTGATATTAACTTCTTTTTAATAGTTTTGTTGTAAGTTATACATATGGACTATGAATAGGAGACAGAAATGAAAAAATTTGCATTTTTAATTACTATTATTACATTAGCTGCATTACACTCAAATGAGGCTAACGGACTCGGTTGTCCTACTGGAAAAATTGAGTGCCATCATGCTACGGGGAAGGCAGGAACAATAAATAATGTCTCACTCTGTTGGAATGCTAAAGCCTTTGCTTGTCAAACTTGTGGAGCCTCAGCAAATGATCAGTGTAATGCTACCTTTCCGAGAGAATGTAGTGTTGGAAATGGCATACTATCATGCAGGGGTGACGTTCACTTTTAATGAGGTTTTCCCCAAATTTGGACACGAAACCTTAAGAAGTTGTTTCTTCTCTATTTGATTTGGAATAGGAAAGAAGTCATAATTTTAGGACACCAGATGCCCTCAATAAATGGCTTTTTTCTTATATTCTCCCATAGCTAGAGCGCAGGCGTATACCTCGCTCTTCAAACCCATTTAGAAGACTCAATCCTATAATCCTCTCCCGAATTGAAATCATTAGATTTACCCTTGGCGAAGGGCTTAGTTCTTATGCTATAAAGAATCAGCATTTGGATAAAAGGGCTGATATGGATACGGCAAAAGAATTAACCCAACGTTTTCTGAGAGATATTGAGAAAGCTTCATCTCTCCAAGATTTAGAAGACATAAGAGTTTCGGCTTTAGGGAAAAAAGGTCACTTAACCCTCTTGATGAAAGACCTTGGTCAAAAGTCACCGGAGGAACGTCGTGTCGTTGGGGCTGAGCTCAACCGTCTTAAAGAGTCCCTTACGCAAGCAATAGATACTCGAAAAATTGAATTGGAAGATTTGGTTTTGAATGCCCGACTTGCCTCAGAAATGCTAGACATTTCTTTACCACCTCGCCCTCAACCTAAAGGAAAGATTCATCCTTTGAGTCATGTCATGGATCAAACCATTCATATCTTTGGGCAAATGGGGTTTGTGGTCAAGGAAGGGCCGGATATCGAAGAAGATTTCTACAATTTTACAGCTCTCAATATTCCTCCGGAGCATCCTGCCCGCCAGGAGCAAGATACTTTTTATTTACCAGCCTTTTCCGAGCAGCAACCTCTTGTGTTGCGGACCCATACGTCGCCTGTCCAGATTCGAACCATGCTCAAAGAAAAACCTCCCATCCGGATTATCGCCCTGGGACGGACGTATCGGTCTGATTATGATGCCACCCATACGCCTATGTTTCATCAAATAGAGGGGCTGGTGATTGATACAAAAACCCATATGGGCCATTTAAAGGGGTGTCTTGAAGAATTTTGCCGACTCTTTTTTGAGGATCCTAACCTGAAACTGAGGTTTCGACCTGGGTATTTCCCTTTTACAGAACCCTCGGCTGAAGTCGATATATGGTGGAAGGGCAGCACTTGGCTTGAAATCTTAGGCTGTGGCATGGTTCATCCCAATGTCTTGCGGAATTGTGACATTGATCCAGATTTATACCAAGGCTTTGCCTTTGGAATGGGGCTCGAGCGGATTGCGATGTTGAAATATGGAATTGAAGATTTGCGTTTATTTTATGAATCAGACCTCAGATGGCTTAACCATTATGGATTTGACGCTGAGGTGCGGGAGTAGAAGATGCGGTTTACACTATCGTGGCTTAAAGAGCATTTGGAAACAGAGGCTTCCTTAGAGACAATTTCAGATCAATTGACCTCTCTTGGTCTTGTGGTTGAGAAGGTCGAAAACAAGGCTGAAGAGCTGGTTCGTTTTACCATTTGTGAAATTATAGAGACCGAAAAGCACCCCAATGCTGACCGTCTTAAAGTCTGTCGCGTCAACACAGGAAAAGAGATTCTCCAAATTGTGTGTGGAGGACCCAATGCTCGTAAAGGGCTTAAAACCGTGTTGGCAAGACCTGGGGACACCATCCCTTCAACAAAGCAGGTCATCAAAGTTGGTCAGGTTAGAGGCGTTGAAAGTTTTGGAATGCTTTGTTCAGCGAGTGAACTCTTGTTAGGGGAAGATGGAGGGGGAATTCTTGAAGTGGATCCCGAGGCTCCCCTTGGAGAGTCCTATGCAAAATGGTTGGGACTTGATGAAAACCTTATTGAGATTAGCATCACCCCCAATCGAGGTGACTGCCTTGGCGTTTATGGGATTGCCCGAGACTTAGCAGCAACAGGAATTGGAAAACTTATTCCTTTAAAAGATGAGAAATTTAAAGGAACTTTTCCTTCTTCCCTTTCACTTAAAGTTGATTCCGACGCATGCCCCTATTTTACAGGGCGGATCATCCGGGGTGTTAAGAATGGGCCAAGCCCTCTCTGGCTAAGGCAAAAGCTTCAAGCTATAGGTCTAAGACCCATATCGGCCCTTGTGGATATCACCAATTATTTTGCTTATGATAGAGCCCGCCCCCTTCATGTTTTTGATGCAGATAAACTTAAGGGAAATTTGACTGTTCGCCTTTCTCATGAGGGAGAAACGTGTAAGGCTTTGGATGGAAAAACCTATACGTTTACAGACGATATGACAGTCATTGCTGACGATACAGGCGTTATTTCTCTTGCGGGTATTATGGGGGGAGAAAGCACAGGGTGTGATGAAAATACTCAAACTGTGTTTTTAGAATCAGCTTTTTTTGATCCCATACGAACGGCTATTACAGGCCGTACCCTTGGTATTTTAAGTGACTCTCGCTATCGGTTTGAGCGAGGGGTGGACCCAAATTCTACTCTTCCCGGACTTGATGCAACCACGTGGATGATTCTAGCTATGTGTGGGGGAGAGGCAAGCGAAGTTGTGAGCGCTGGAAGTCCTCCTGAATTCAAGAGGCCTATCCTCTTTAATCCGGAAAGAGTTGAAAGTTTAGGGGGGGTTCACGTTAAGCCTTCTCGAGTTGAGGAAATTTTAAGTAGCTTAGGTTTTGATGTCCAAAAGGAGGGACCAAAATTGAGTGTCACGCTTCCGTCTTGGCGCTTTGATGTAGAGCATGAAGCTGATCTTGTTGAAGAGATACTGAGGGTGGACGGGTATGATAAAGTTCCTTCCGTTCCTTTTGGGGAAAGGCCTGAGAAAAAGCCTTTAGATTCCCTTCAAGAAAGGCGCTTTGTGATGCGGGACCTTCTTTCAAATCGGGGACTTATGGAAGTTGTAAGTTGGTCCTTTATGTCTCGAGGGGAAGCTGAGCCTTTTGGAGGCGTTCCTGAGAGCTTGGTTTTGTTGAATCCTATTTCACAAGAGCTGAACTCCATGCGTCCTAGTCTTTTGCCTAATTTACTCAAGGTAGCGATTTATAATCAAAATAGAGGCATTGAATCTCTTGCCATTTTTGAAATGGGGCCCCAATATTCCTCTCCGACTCCTGAAGGTCAGCATATTATGTTAAGTGGGTTAAGAGCAGGTGGGTTTCATTGCGGAAATTGGGCCGAAAAAAAGCGGGATGTTGATATTTATGACGTGAAAGGTGACGTTTTTTCAGTGTTTGACAGTGCTAATATTTCTCCCCAATTAGAAACTAAAGCCCCTTCATGGTATCACCCGGGCCGCTCGGCGACTTTAAAATTGGGCCCCCAAGTTTTGGGCTATTTTGGGGAGATTCACCCTCGCCTTTTTAAAACCTTTGATCTTAAAGGACCCGTTGTGGCTTTTGAGATATTTTTGGACCGGATTCCCCTTTCTAAGCGAAAGACAACGGCAAAACAGAAGTTAACTCTTTCCCCTTATCAAGCTGTGGAGCGAGATTTTGCCTTTGTTGTTGATCTTCATATCTCTGCAGATCAGGTGATTAAATCAGCTCTGAAAGCTGACCCAAGCCTTGTGGAAAATGTTGTTCTTTTTGATGTTTTTACACTTAAGGACAATAAAAAGTCTTTGGGAATCCGCATTCGGCTTCAACCAAAAGATCACACATTAACTGAGGATGAGATTCAAGCATTCTCTCAAAAAGTTATTGACCTGGTTACTCAAAATACAGGTGGAGTTTTGCGTCAATGAGTGACTTAAACCATATTCGAAACTTTTCAATCATTGCCCACATTGATCATGGGAAATCCACATTGGCCGATCGGTTGATTCAATTTTGTGGAGGACTCTCTGAGCGCGAGCTTAAAGAACAAGTTCTTGATACCATGGACATTGAGAGGGAACGGGGAATTACCATAAAGGCCCAAACTGTTCGCCTAAACTATAAAGCAAAAAATGGTGAAACCTATCAGCTTAATTTAATGGATACACCAGGTCATGTGGATTTTGCCTATGAGGTGAGCCGATCTCTTGCAGCTTGTGAAGGCTCCTTGCTTGTTGTCGATGCAAGCCAAGGAGTAGAGGCTCAAACCCTCGCAAATGTTTATCAAGCAATTGATAATAATCATGAAATTATTCCCGTTTTAAACAAAATTGATTTACCTGCCGCTGACCCAGACCGGGTTAAAGAACAAATCGAAGATGTCATTGGGCTTGATGCGAGTGAGGCCCTTCTTGTCTCAGCAAAAACAGGGATTGGGATTCCTGATGTGCTTGAAGCCCTGGTCCATAAACTCCCTGCTCCCCAAGGGGATGTGTCTGCTCCTTTGAAAGCTCTCCTCGTAGATAGTTGGTATGATTCATATCTTGGAGTCATTATTCTTGTGCGCATTGTAAATGGTGTCCTGAAGCCAAATATGAAAATCAAAATGATGTCAACAGGGGGCGTTTATACGGTTGATCAGGTAGGCGTTTTTACGCCCAAAAGGCAAAGTCTGTCGGCCTTAAATCCTGGCGAAGTGGGCTTTTTTACGGCAGGGATTAAAGCAGTTACTGATTGTAAAGTGGGTGATACGGTTACTGAAGAAAAGAACCCATCACCTGAACCTTTGCCTGGCTTTAAGCCAAGTGTTCCTGTTGTCTTTTGCGGACTCTTCCCTGCAGATGCTGCTGATTTTGATCATTTGCGAGACAGCCTTGGAAAGTTAAGGCTGAATGATGCCAGTTTTATGTTTGAGCCTGAAAGCTCAGCAGCCTTGGGGCTCGGCTTTCGGTGCGGGTTTTTAGGGCTTCTTCATCTTGAAATTATTCAAGAACGCTTAGAAAGAGAGTTCAACCTTGATTTAGTGACGACAGCTCCAAGTGT
This sequence comes from Alphaproteobacteria bacterium, assembly GCA_027459605.1. GTDB lineage: Bacteria > Pseudomonadota > Alphaproteobacteria > UBA9655 > UBA9655 > UBA9655. Next base: position 69,475 of record DAIDHR010000001.1, on the reverse strand, counting down.
TGTTTACAAGCTTTATATGACAAATGGAGATATGATTGAGCTCCATAATCCAGCGGACATGCCTGACGTTGTCCGGATCGCCAAAATGGAAGAACCGTGGATTAAGGCAACAATTCTTGTGCCGGATGCTTATTTAGGATCAGTTCTAACGCTTTGCACGGAAAGGCGCGGGGTGCAGATGGACCTGACTTATGTGGGCAATAGGGCCATGGTTGTTTACCGCTTGCCTTTAAATGAAGTTGTCTTTGATTTTTATGATCGGCTCAAGTCTGTTAGCCGCGGCTATGCAAGTTTTGATTATCACATGGATGGATATGAGGAAGGGCAATTGGTAAAGCTTTCCATCCTTGTTAATGGCGATCCTGTGGATGCCCTCTCAACCATTGTCCACCGCTCTCACGCCGAAAGCCGAGGGAGAGCTCTTTGTGTAAGACTGAAAGACTTAATTCCCCGTCAGCTCTTTAAAATTGCCATTCAAGCCGCTATTGGAGCAAAGGTGATTGCTCGTGAGACAATCTCTGCTCTGCGGAAGGATGTAACCGCAAAGTGTTATGGGGGTGATATTACTCGTAAACGTAAGCTTCTCGAAAAGCAAAAGGCGGGAAAGAAGCGGATGCGACAAGTGGGTAATGTGGAAATTCCTCAATCAGCCTTTTTGGCTGCCCTCAAGATGAGTGACGATTAAGGAAATTAGCGCTGTCTTCTCAGGGCCATAACCGGAATATTTGGAGATGGGCCTTTCCATTGCTTTGATGGGTGAAGTTTATGCTTTGGCATTTTTAGCGTCTTTTTGGGGAGCTTTAATTGCTTACCTTTGATTTTCTTTTGCGGTTTTGTACGGGGTGTGACTTTTTTGTTAATTTTTTCTTTCTTTTTCAAGCGATTAGCTTCTTTTCGTTTTAATTTTTCCTGCTTTTTTGAAACTTTGGCAGTTCTCTTTTTTTCTACTTTAGCAATCTTCTTCTCTGCTTTTATTTGTTTTTTGGGAAGCTTTAGAGGACTCTTAGAAACTTTTGTGACTCCCCCCGTATACATTGATAAATTAGATCTGATAGGTGTTCTGGTTTCATGCAAAACATCAACCCGAGTCTTCTGAAAAAGAGGAGTACTTTGCCTCAAAAGTTGGTCCTGAGGTATCCGGGATAACCTTATGTCCTCAGAACTCGCAATTTTGATATAAGGACTGTAATTGTTAGGAAGGGTATTAAAATCAAACGCGTATTGTGTTTTTCGAGTCCTGTTATAAGCTAAAAGAGCTTTATAAAGAGTTTGATTGATCCCTTTTAGGTTTACCCCTTCATTCACATGCGGAAAAAGAGCTAAGGAAGATGATGACTTAGAGAGTGGTGATGTTCGAGAAAAAGGTTGGCCTGAAGGACCCGCACTGGTTGGGGTATATTTGCTATACTGAGGTGTAAAAGTTATGCCCTCAAAGAGTTTACTGGCGAGATCCTGGAGATAAGCAGTTAAAAGAGATTGATCTTTTGGCTGTACATTTTTAACCAAGGCTAGGGCAAGTTTATAATTATCAGGCTCCTTTTTTTGAGGAAAAAGCTTTTGAACAATACTTTCAAAAAGAATTTTCTTCTTTTGAGCAGGAACTGAATAGGAAATTTCTATATCTGTATCCCGAGGATTGGCGAATAATTCACCCGAAAAAGATAACGCAGTAAGGAAGCTAAAAAAGGTCAGAATTCTTATCAGCATAAAAAGGGCCCTGCGGTTAATTTTTAATTATTATATTGAATTTAAAAGAATATTTCAAGAAAAAAATGGTGTATTTGCTAATGGGGAAATAATGGACCAAAAAAATGTCGATTCTTGACCTGATCAGCGTTACCGGTTAAAAAACACCATGAAATTTATACCTGCAAAATATCCTCAAAGCCGCCTTCGGCGAAATCGCCAAGATGCTTGGTGCCGTGATTTGATTGCTGAAACCCGTCTTTCCGTTAAAGATTTTGTATTGCCTCTTTTTGTAAGGGAGCACCATATTCCGCCCGAGATTTCTGCTATGCCGGGTATTATGCGCCACACCTTAGAAGAACTCATCCTTATTTGTCAAAAAGCCCAAAGTTTAGGGATAAATGCAGTTCTTCTTTTTCCTTGCACAGATCCCTCCCTTAAATGTGAAGAAGGGAAAGAAGCCTGCAACCCAGACAACCTTATCTGCCAGGCTGTTCGCTTATTAAAGAGAGAATGTCCTGATCTAGGCGTTATGGTTGATGTGGCTTTAGATCCTTATACCTCTCATGGTCATGATGGTGTCTTGAGGGAAGGGCAAGTCGCAAATGATGAAACTGTATTTATCTTGCAGCAGATGGCGTTAGTGCTAGCTCAGGCTGGTGTGGACGTTATAGCCCCCTCTGATATGATGGACGGCCGAATTGGTGCTATCCGCAAAGCCCTTGATCAAGCGGGGTACCCTAATTTACGTATTTTAGCTTATTCGGCGAAATATGCTTCTGCCTTTTATGGCCCTTTCCGTGAAGCCCTTGGGACACTTTCTGCTTTAGGAAAGGCCGATAAAAAAACCTATCAGATGGATCCTGCAAATGCACGGGAAGCCTTAAGAGAAGCTGCTCAAGATGTCCTCGAGGGTGCTGATATGTTAATGGTTAAGCCTGCTTTGCCATACTTAGACATTATATATCGCATCAAAGAAACTTTCCCCCTCCCGCTCTTTGCTTATCAAATTAGTGGTGAATATAGCATTCTAAAAGCAGCCAGTGAAAAGGGATGGGTTGATTACGAAAGGGCTCTTATAGAAACCCTTACCTCCATTAAAAGGGCAGGAGCAACTGGGATTATTACCTATGCTGCCCTTGATGCAGCAGAACTCTTGCAAGGGTAATCTTTTTAAAGGAGAGTGATCGTGAAACACGTAACTCAAAATGATTTTTTTAACTTTATAAAATCAAAGAGATCAGAAACCCTCTGAAATCCTTCTTGGTATAGTAAGAAATATCTTGAAACTTTTGAACACTATCAAAAAGAAGGTTATTTTGTTAATTGTAAATGGTTCCTTTTTAGCTTCAATATAAAAAGCCCAGCATCTCTGCTGGGCTTTTCAAGGAAGAATTCAGAGAGAACTTTTAGACAAGATTGATAATTCTTTCCTTAAGCCGAAGTCGCTTCAACTTAAGATCAAAAAGAACAAGAGAATCAGGAACCGGGCGAGACAGCTCGTCCTGAATGAGTTTGTTGAGATATTCGTATTTACGCCTAAGATTTAACAAATGATTGGAAACGGACATGAAACGCCTCCTTTGTTGAATATACCTACAGATTGTAGGCATTTGTCATTTTTGCAAAAAAAGAAAAAATTGTCAAATTTTTTGTGTATGTTCAGTTCATATGAGACACAAGAAGCCAGAGGGTAGTAATGATGAATATACTGCATAGGAAAGTCCTGAATAAGTTCATATACAAGCACTGAATATTTTCATAGCACATTGATTTTTCTGGATCCCCGCTTTCGGGCAGGAGTGTCCAGGGAAAGTGGCTCAATCCCCATTCCTTGTCATCCTTGTGCAATAAATGCTTTGTTTTCCAAAGGAAAACATTAGCATTTATTAACACGAGGATCTCCTGATACTTCTAGTCCGGGGATGACAATTTTGGGATGTCATGACAATAGAGAACAACAATATAAATCTCTGAAAATTTATCCTTCCTTAACACATTAGTAAATCTGTATCCTCAGCAAGCTCTCTCCTTTTTCTCCGGACACTAGTGCGCTTTCGCGGGGATGACCTGTGTTTGTTCCAATATAATAATCAAAATTTGTCAGGTGGTGAGATCGGCAATTAGAAAATTGGACTTTTTAAAAATTTTATGATATACAATAAATATAAGTTGCGAATAAGATAACCTGTTTTAGGCCATGCGTTATTTGTATGTTTTCTCAACTGATACATTACCAGAGCCTTTCCTTAATCTTGATTAGAATAAGTAAATCTTCAACTTTGGTTAAGCTTGCTTATTTTATTAGTCTTTGCCGATTCTTTTCCTTAATTCCATTGCTTTTTTCAAATTAAAAAATTAAATAATTAACTACCAAAATGAGTTTTTATTTGCCATGACATTTTTATCTCTTAACTTCTCATTTGAAGATTTATATACCTCCGAGGGGCTTGCGCGCCTTGATGCGGCTTTCCTCAACTATCTTCACGAATGTGATGAAAATCTGCAAGCAAGATTGCAAGCTGCTCGAAACATCCCCCCGCCTCCCCTTGAAGAAAGCGCGCTTCTTATAGACTTGGGGCCTTATGTTGAAGACTTCATCGGCCAATTATTTCGAATCGAAAAGAAGATTTCAACACTCCAAGAAGATATCCACCATTTAAACCCGCTCTATAAGTGCAAAAGAGTCTTTATCCAGCGCCAAGCAGCTAAAGCGTATTCTAGGGAGGAAGCCTTGGAATTTAAAGGGGATGTCTTAAAAAAGACCCTTTCTCATCTAATGGAAGAGCCTTATTCTGACCTCTCCTTTGCACGCCACATCTTAAAGGCTATAGACCAAGACAATACTTCATTTCTTGACATCGGAAAAAAATATGCGGCATGGGCACTTCATCAGAAGGCTCCTTCAACCCTTTTTAGGCTTCCTCGCAAAATTGATCCCGATGCTAAATTCACGCTCATAAAGGAAGGTCATGAAATAAAGTCATCCCATTATCAACTTCGTCAAGGGTTTGATTGTACAGAGCCTAAAACCAGGAAGGACGAGTCTCTCGATCAAGCCCATTATTGCATACTATGCCACAATCAGGGCAAGGATTCATGCTCGAAGGGACTTACCGAAACGAATAAAGGATGTCCCTTAGACCAAAAAATTTCCGAAATGAACACCCTCTATGCTCAAGGAAATGCCTTAGGGGCCCTTGCTATGATAATGGTGGATAATCCCTTGGTGGCTGCAACCGGTCATCGAATTTGCAATGACTGTAAAAAGGCTTGCATATTCCAAAAGCAGGACCCCGTCGATATCCCAAAAATTGAAACACATATTTTGGATAGCGTTTTAAACCTCCCCTGGGGTGTTGAGGTGTATAGTCTTCTCTCTCGTTGGAATCCTCTTAATATAAGACATCCTTTTGCTAAAAAGCTTACGGGATATAAGGTGCTCGTTGCAGGGATGGGGCCGGCTGGATTTACTCTTGCCCATTATCTTTTAAATGAAGGGCATACTGTTGTTGGGATTGATGGCCTTAAAATAGAGCCTCTTGAGAGAAAGCTTCTCACCGAGCCCATTCGCGACTGGGCTTCCCTTCAAGAACCTTTAAGCACAAGAACGATTTCAGGATTTGGAGGAGTGGCCGAATATGGCATTACAGCAAGATGGGATAAAAACTATTTAAAGCTTGTCCGCATTCTCCTGGAAAGGAGGGCCCACTTCGCTCTTTATGATGGTGTAAGGCTAGGAGGAACTTTAACTTTACCACAAGCTTTTGCTCTCGGGTTTGATCACATCGCCCTTTGTTTAGGCGCAGGTCAGCCAAATAGGCTTGGAATTCCTCATGAAACAGCCCGGGGAGTTCGTCTTGCTTCTGACTTTTTAATGGCCCTTCAACTCACGGGGGCAGCCCAGGAAAAATCATTGGCAAACCTTCAGATTCGCCTCCCGATTTTAGTCATTGGTGGCGGCTTAACTGCCGTTGATACGGCAACAGAGGCTTTGGCCTACTATTGCATGCAAGTGGAAAAATTCCTAAGCCGCAGTAAAGAAATAGGTTGCCTTCTCCCCTCTCTTACTGAAGAAGAAGCCAAAATTGCTGAGGAGTTTATCGATCATGCAGTTATCCTTCGTAAAGGCGACCGTTCATTCTTAAACGAGGCTTCCAAAATTCTTTATCGAAAAAAAATTCAAGATTCACCTGCCTATCGCTTAAATGCTGATGAACTTGATCTTGCCCTTCAGCAAGGTATTGAATTTGTTGAAAATACGACACCCTATGAGATCAAGGTTGATGCTTATGGGCATATCGAAGGCCTCGTCGTCAAAAGAGGGAGTGACCTTCAAACCCTTCCCTGCCGTACACTTTTGGTTGCAACAGGAACCCATCCGAACCGTAGCCTTGAAGATGAAGATCCTCATTTAAAAATCGAGGGGGAGGACTTTCTTCTCTCTTATAATTTCCAACAGAACGTGAGTTTTTTTGGAGACCTTCATCCCTCCTATCAAGGTAATGTTGTAAAGGCAATGGCTAGTGCAAAGAAAGGGTATTTAAAGGTTTGTAAATCTCTTTTAAAGAATTCTCCCTCCCCTGCTGTAGATTTTTTTAAGAGGTTGAATGAGCTTTTGAAACCTCAAGTTGAAATGGTTCGGCAACTCACCCCCACCATTTGGGAGATCAACGTTAAGGCCCCTCTGGCTGCTCAAAATTTTAAACCTGGACAATTTTTTAGGCTCCAAAATTATGGTCCACACGGAATGGAAGGGCTTGCACTTACAGGGGCTCATGCGGATCCTGAGACGGGGCTTCTCTCTCTCATTGTCTTAGAGACGGGGGCCTCATCAGCACTCTGCCGTTTTTTGAAAGAAGGTGAGCGCGTAGTCCTTATGGGCCCCTCAGGAACTCCTACGGAAATACCCGTGAATGAAACTGTCCTTTTAATTGGAGGAGGGCTCGGAAATGCTGTTCTCTTTTCTATTGGCAATGCTTTGAAAGAAAAAGGAAATCGCGTACTTTATGGAGCTGGGTATAAAACTCCAGGCGATTTATTTAAAAGAGAGGAGATTGAAGCTGTCTCAGGCCACGTCATCTGGTGTTTTGAATCTTTACCCGAATTTTATCCCACGCGTCCTCAAGATTTTGTTTATGAAGGAAATGTCATTGAGGGTCTCTTTACGTACGCAAACTCCTCCCCTCCCCTTCCTTTGAGTGAGGTTGACAGAATCATCACCATCGGATCTGATCAAATGATGGCTGCTGTGGCTTGTGCCCGAAAAACAGTTTTAAAGCCATACCTAAAGGAGGGCCATAAAGCCATTGGCAGCATAAACTCACCTATGCAATGTATGATGAAGGGTATTTGTGGGCAATGTATCCAAACTCTCACGGATCCTCTCACGGGGAAAACACGAATTATCTTCACCTGTTCAGCCCAAGATCAAGCTTTGGATGAGGTTGATTTTAGAGTCTTAAAAGGTCGATTGACTCAAAATAGTCTTTTAGAAAAGCAAACACAGCAATGGACAAAGGGGAAGCTTTATGACCAATAATTTCATTTGGGCTTTAGGGCTTATGTCAGGAACATCTGCCGATGGAATAGATGCAGCCCTTCTTCATACAGATGGGGAGATAATCAATGAATTTGGCCCTACTCATTTTCAACCTTATCCTGAAGCCTTAAGAAACCAAATTCTCCAGGCCTATGGGCGTCCACCTGGACCTGAAGTAACTGCTCTTGAGAAAGCAATTACCGAACTTCATGGGAAAGTTGTGTTCAATTTTTTAAAGATGCAGTCGCTCGTCCCTTCTGATATTGACCTGATTGGGTTTCATGGGCAAACCATGTATCACAAGCCCCCTCAACAAAAGGGAGAGATCGGAAAAACCCACATCCTGGGGGATGGTCCCCTTCTCGCAACCCTAACGAATATTCCAGTGGTTAATCAATTTCGACTCAATGACATGTCTCATGGGGGGCAAGGGGCTCCCTTTGTCCCCATTTTTCATCAAGCCCTGGCAAAAGACCTTCTCAAACCGCTTGCTGTTCTCAATATTGGAGGGGTTGCCAACATAACATGGATGGGGCCTAACACCGATAACTTGCTTGCATTTGACACAGGACCAGGAAATGGGCTGATCGATGATTGGGTTCGAGAAAATACAGGACTGTCTTGGGATGAAGGGGGAAAAATAGCAGCTCAAGGCAAGGTCAATAATACCATTCTCAAAAGCTGGCTTGCTCATCCCTATTTTAACCAGCCTCCCCCCAAGGCCCTTGATCGGATGACGTTTAAGACTTGTGTCGAGGATATAAGGTCCCTTTCCTTTGAGGATGGAGTCACCACGTTAACCGCATTTACCGCAGCGTCAGTTATAAGTGCCTTACGGCATGTTCCAAAGGCTCCTTCTGAGTGGATCGTCTGTGGCGGTGGAGCCCACAATAATACGCTTCTAAAAATGATTACCGAGTGCGTTAAGGCCCCTGTACAAAAGGCAACTGATCAAGGTTGGGATGGAGATGCTCTCGAAGCTCAAGCTTTTGGTTATTTAGCCGTGCGCTCTTTAAGAAATTTACCTTTAAGTTTTCCAGGAACAACAGGCGTTCCCTATCCCATGAGGGGTGGAAAGATTACTACCCCTTAGGAAACCGTATAGGCAAGGGTAATCACCCCTTTATCCATTCACGACTTTTGGAACTGGATTCAAACCAGCGGATACATAATCATGAACATTTTTTGAAATTTCAGAGATTTCATTTGTAAAGAAATGTCCTGCTTCTGGAATCACGCGATAGTCAATGTGAAGGCCTCTTTGAGCTGATAATCTTGAGGCAAGTTTCAAGACAGAATCTTTAGGAACGATCTCATCCTTTGCACCTTGTAAGATCATGCCGGATACAGGGCAAGGAGCAAGAAATGAGAAATCGTACATATTTGCTGGGGGAGCAACTGCAATGAATCCATCTAGTTCAGGTCGACGCATTAAAAGTTGCATACATACCCAAGCCCCAAACGAGAAACCTGCAACCCAACACTGCTTAGGTTCGGGATTTTGTACTTGAAGCCAATCAAGGCAAGCAGCTGCATCGCTTAGCTCGCCTTCACCATGATCAAACTTGCCTTCGGAACGTCCCACACCGCGAAAGTTAAACCGCAATGTACTAAACCCTAACTCTACAAATGTTCGATAGATGGCATAGGTGACCTTATTGTTCATCGTTCCCCCATGTTCAGGATGAGGATGCAAAACGATAGCAAGAGGGGCATTTTTGACCTTCGCTTGATGGTAACGAGCCTCAATACGGCCCACGGGGCCTGCAATTAGAACTTCGGGCATAAAATCCTCTCGGGGTAAAAAAGTGATGAGTATATATCTAATTTTAGTTTAAAAGTCAAGATATATTTATGATTTTGAATAATTAAATCTCCTTCAAAGGTAAGAATGAGGAGAGTTAACCCTTTTTTTATCTGTAATAGCTATACTAAGAATAGCTTTTAATAATTCCTTGGATATTTCATGGAAGCCATGAGGCAGGGAAAGAGGATCTATGGTAAAGAAAAAAAAGATTATAAAACAACCATCCTTTGAAATTGGAGAGGTAAGTGTTGAGGCAGGAACGACCAAAATAATTCGTATCCCCTTTTCATCTTTTCCTGATCATACTGATTTCTCATTAAACGTGAAAGTCATCCATGGGCGTCACGAAGGAAAGCGTCTTTTCTTAAGTTCCACAATCCACGGGGACGAGCTTAACGGTATTGAAGTCATAAGGCGAGTTCTTGCTTCGCCTCTTATCAAGCGCCTAAAAGGAACTCTTGTTGCAATTCCTATTGTTAACCTCACGGGGATGTTTATGCAAACACGGTATTTGCCTGATCGTCGTGATTTAAATCGCAGCTTCCCAGGCTCTGAAACTGGATCATCAGCATCTCAATTAGCAAACACATTCCTAACTGAGATAATTCAAAGATGTACCCACGGAATTGACCTCCATACGGGATCAAACAATCGCACCAACTTACCTCAAGTGCGGTGTGACTTTGAGAACGAGGAAACGTTAAAAATGGCTCTTGTCTTTGGGGCTCCCGTCATTCTTAAGGCAAAACTCCGGGATGGGTCGCTTCGAGAAGCCTCTGAAAAAGTTGGAATTCCAAGCTTAACTTTTGAAGGGGGAGAGGCTCTTCGTTTTAATGAAAATGCTATCCGCTCTGCTGTTCAAGGCATTTTTAGAGTTATGGGGTCGCTTGATATGATACCTGCAGAAAAATGTGTTTCTATAAAACATTCTCCTATCATATCCCCTGTTAGTCGGTGGGTCAGGGCTCCAGCAACAGGCATTTTTAGAACGATGTGTGCCTTAGGGGATAAAGTCCTTAAGGGAGATGTGATTGGAAAGGTTTCTGATTCTTTAGGAGCTCATAGCGTTGATGTTGTAGCAACATTCGATGGGATTGCTGTGGGGAGAACACTCCTTCCAATCGTTTATAAAGGGGATGCTCTCTTTAATGTAGCCTGGGTTCCTGATCCTGCTAGAGCAGAGGCCACAATTGAGGAACTGGAGGAAGAAGCGGATCTTAATCCAGCCCTTGATGATCCCTCAACCTACTAAAAGATAAGTTTTAGATAACAATCAGTAAGAACTTTTTAGATTCCGTGGATTTATCTTAACCTTAATAAATGTGTATTCTTCTCTCTCGGTTGTCATCCCTCGATCAAGTCGAGGGCAGGCTCTTGTGCAATAAATGCTTTGCCCCTGCAAAGCGGGGCCGTGGATGACAGTGTGTGGGCATGGATGGCTATGGAGGGTGGATGACACATATATGTCCATAAAGCTCAGGTTAAGATAAATGCACAGAATCTAGCAACCCTCATCTATTTTTTCAAAAAAAAATGACAACTTAAAGGGAGACTTCCAATGAGAAAAATGTTTTTACTCAAAAAATTATTTGTCCTTCTTAAAAAAGAGAGAAGGCGAAGGAAAGACCAATCATCACTTTACGACTGGAAAAAGGTGGCACGTCCTTCACAGCTCCCTCCAAAGGGGGATTGGCGTATATGGTTAATCCTTGCAGGAAGGGGGTTTGGAAAAACACGGACTGGAGCAGAAACTCTTCGAAAATGGGTACAAGAAGGATTATGTCGTAGACTTGCTCTTCTTGCTGAAACTGAAGTTGAAGCAAGGCAGGTCATGATAGAAGGCATTTCAGGATTATTAGCTGTTCATCCTCCTTCTGAACGGCCTTTATATGAGCCTTCTAAAGGTCAGCTCATCTGGCCAAATGGGTGCATCGCAACCTGTTTTAGCGCAGAAGCTTATGAACACCTGAGAGGACCTCAATTTGATGGGGCCTGGGTTGATGAGCTTGCTAAATTTCGAGATGGAGAAAAAGTCTGGGATCAGCTGATGTTTGGGCTTCGTATTGGCCGACTTCCGCGGGTTATTGTGACAACCACGCCTCGCCCAACCGTGATTTTAAAAAAGCTACTCAAGGATCCCGATGTTGTTGTTACAAAAGGATCAACCTTTGAGAATGCTAAAAACCTTGCAAAGCCTTTCCTTAACTATATTCGCAAGCATTATGAAAAAAGTTGGCTGGGCCGACAAGAGATCTATGCAGATTTGATCGAGACAAAAGAAGGAACTCTTTGGACGCCTCACCTGTTAGAGCGAGCTCGTCGTGCCTACCAAAGCTCTCCTCTTCAACGCCTGGTCATTGCCATTGATCCTGCTGTAAGTCATGGAGCCCAAAGTGATGAAACAGGAATCATTGTTGCCGGAATGACAAAAAATGGCTTTGGCGTGATCTTGGATGATCTATCCCTTAAGGGCCCCCCTTCCCTCTGGATTCAAAAAGCAATTGATGCCTATCACCATTATAAAGCCGATCGCATTGTAGCTGAAGTTAATATGGGAGGCGATCTTGTGGAACAGCTTTTGCGGAGTTATGACCCTTCCGTCAGTTATAAGGCGGTGCGCGCAACGCGTGGAAAAGCCTTAAGAGCTGAGCCTATTGCAGCCCTTTACGAAAGGGACAAGGTGTGGCATGCGAAACATCTTTCCAAGCTTGAAGAACAATTATGCTCCTACATCCCGGGGGAGAGTAGTAAATCACCGGATAGGTTGGATGCCCTTGTCTGGGCGCTTACAGACCTAATGCTAACCCCCTTTTCTGCATATAAAGTGTGGGTAGGATGACACTCAGGAGAAAATTTGTTCACAAAACCTGGGTGTTTAGTCCCATTAAGGAGTGGTGTATATTATATGTCATTAGAAACGGATGCCATATAAAGACTGGCTTTCAGTTCTACCTGTCGGATGGTGGTTGGACATTTTCCTTCCTGCCTTCCTCTACTTGCAAGCGTTTTAGGATATCTTCTTTTCCATGCTTTTGACTCTCAAGAATCATTTCCGAGAGAGCTTTTTGGTCGAGCCCATAAGTTGGGTGAACTTCAACATGTTGAAAAAGCCCTGTTGTCTTCTCAAATGCTGAAACGGTTAAAAGTCCTTCAGCATCCACGGCAAAGTCAACGCGAACGCGCGCAGCTCCTGCAGGAAGCGAGGGAAGGCCTTTAAGCTCAAATCTCGCAAGAGACCTGCAATCTTGCACAAACTCTCGCTCACCCTGAACTACGTGAATGACCATGCCCCCTTGCCCGTCTTGGTAAGTTGTAAACTCTTGAGAGGCCAGCGCAGGAAGGGGTGTGTTGCGCGGAATAATTTTCTCTACAAGCCCACCCATGGTTTCTAGACCTAAGGACAGGGGAGTTACATCTAAAAGAAGGATATCCGAACCATACTGAAGTCCATGAGCTGAAAGTGCGGCCCCTAAGGCAACTGCTTGGTCAGGATCAATATCAGATAAGGGAGTTTTCTTAAAAAAGGCTTCAACTTCGCGGCGTACCATAGGCATCCGGGTCATTCCTCCTACAAGAACGACCCCTTCTACGTCTCGAGGAGTAAGCTCAGCATTCCTCAATACCTCATCTGTTATACGAAGAGTTTTTGTAATAAACGGCGTGACGATGGCTTCTAGATCCTCTCGGATTACCCCATCAAAGGAATCATGGTCGGTCAATTTTTCCTTAAGAAAGCGAGCTCTTCTTATATCCTTGGTTTTGAGAAAATCTGCTAAGGCGTGGTCAATATCATCTCCCCCTAAGTTTAAATCTCCCCCTGTCCCAAGAACCTGGAAGACCCCTCCTTCAAGCTTCAACAGAGAAAGGTCAAAGGTTCCGCCACCAAAATCATAAACGGCATAAACACCCCCAATTCCTTTTTCAAGGCCATAGGCGAGGGCAGCTGCTGTCGGCTCATTGATGAGGCGCAAGACTTTTATGCCAGCAAGGGCTGAGGCTTGCTTTGTTGCAATTCGGGCTGCTTCATCAAAGTAAGCTGGAACGGTAATGACGGCTGCTTCTACGGGCAGTTCAAAGAACTTTTCGGCTTTCTCTCGGAGGTGAGATAAAATGTGGCTTGCCACTTCAACGGGCGTTAGCCCATAATCTGCCAACTTAAGTCGAACCCCCTGCCCTGCAACCAGGTGAGGGAATTGAGAGCAAATAGGATCTTCTGGCCCCCGCCCCATGAGCCTTTTTGTTGAGCTTAAGATATCACCCTGTGTTTCACCGACCTTTAGTCCGGTAGTGCTCGCCTTAAGTGTTGAAGGGACAAGTGGCCCCTCCCCCTCAATTTCAAGAACACGCGGCTTTCCTTCAAGAACAGCTGCAAGTACAGAGTGAGTTGTGCCCAAGTCTATACCAACAACGATGCCAGGAGGATTGGTATGAGGATTGGGAGTTTGGCCGGGTTCAACAAGTTGCAAGAGGATCGTCTTCGTCATTTTCTCACCAAAGGTCAAATAGCCCCTCTACCCTTCGCCTTAGCGTAAACGTCCTTGAGTAATTTTTTTACGTACGTTATCCGATAGAGGGCGATGTTCGCTTTTTCATACTCATTTGATTTAAAAGCATCTTCCAGTTCATTAAACAGAAAGTCTTCTTCCTTAGCCAGCTCTTGGCTCACATTATCCCCTTCTTCCAAGCGTTCATTCCAATCCATTACTTTGGTTAAGGTTTCAGGATCATGAGAAAGGGGATGAATACTAGCCGCCTTCAATAAATAGCCCGCCCTTTGGAGAGGATCCTTTAAAAGAAGATAAGCTTGGTTCAGGTGTGTTGAGGATCTTAAAGCTCTTGCTTTTTCCGCACTTTCTTCAAGGGCAAACCGATCTGGGTGGACTTTCTTTTGCTCTTCAAAATAGCGTTTCTCAAGGACCTTCATGTCAAGGAAAAAGCTCCTTGGAAGCCCTAAAATCTCAAAGGGATCAAACATGGAAAGATTCTCCACAACCACACTTCCCCTTTTCATTGGGATTTTTAAACACAAATCCTGAGGAAAGCTTATCGTCAGTAAAATCCATTTCGGAGCCAATCAGAAACATAATAGCTTTTGGATCGATTAATACTTTTATCCCATGAGCCTCGATCACCTCATCATAAGGTCCCGTTTCATCTGCAAACTCAAGGGTATAAGAAAGCCCCGAGCACCCTTTGGAGCGTATACCAATGCGAATGCCAACGGAGGGCTTTCCTCTATTCTCCAAAAGTGCTTTAACACGTAACGCTGCTGATTCTGTAAGGGTTAAGACTGGGGCCATCAGCCTGCTCGATTCTTTTCTTTATAATCACGAATTGCGGCTCTAATGGCATCTTCCGCCAACATTGAGCAGTGAATTTTGACGGGAGGCAGCGACAAATGCTGGGCAATTTCAGTGTTCTTAATCGCCCCAGCTTCCTCCAACGTCTTCCCCTTAATCCATTCGGTTACAAGGGAGCTTGAGGCGATGGCTGAACCACACCCGAATGTTTTAAATTTGGCATCCTCAATAACACCTTTGTCATTTACCTTAATCTGGAGCTTCATGACATCTCCACAAGCAGGAGCTCCCACAAGGCCCGTCCCAACATTTTCTTCCTTGGGATCAAGACTTCCTACATTTCGAGGATTTTCATAATGATCTATAACTTTCTGTGAATAAGCCATGTCGTTTTCCTAACCTTAATGTTCAGCCCATTCAATGGACTTTAAATCAATCCCTTGGCGGGCCATCTCCCACAAGGGGCTCATCTCCCTAAGTCGCTTAACTTCTTTTATAATTTTCTGGGCAGCTGTGTCGACGTCTTCTTCTGTTGTAAAGCGCCCGAACCCGATGCGTAATGAGGTATGGGCCATTTCCTCCTCGACCCCCAAAGCTCGCAAAACATAGGAAGGCTCAAGGGATGCTGAGGTACAGGCGGACCCCGATGAAACCGCGATTTCCTTAATCCCCATAATGAGTCCCTCCCCTTCAACGTGGGAAAAGCTAATATTCAAGTTACCCGGAATGCGTTTTTCTAAATCACCATTCAGATAAATTTCCTCAAGTTCGGCTTGAAGGGTGCTGTAAAACCGGTTGCGCAAAGCTGTAAGGCGTTTGTATTCAGAGAGCATTTCTTCGCCTGCAATTTCGCATGCCTTCCCCAGCCCCACACAAAGAGGTGTGGAGAGAGTGCCTGAACGCATTCCTCTTTCTTGTCCTCCCCCATTAATCAGAGCTGTCAAGCGAACTCGGGGTTTACGGCGTACATAAAGAGCTCCGACGCCTTTTGGCCCATAAATTTTGTGGCTTGAAAGGCTGAGGAGATCAATATTCATGGCCTCTACATCAATGGGGATTTTTCCCACGGCTTGCGCAGCATCCGTATGGAAGAAAACTCCCTTTTCCCGGCAAATTTTTCCTATCTCTTCAAGGGGTTGGATGATGCCAATTTCATTGTTCACAGCCATGATAGAAACAAGCCCTGTCCGCTCCGTAATGGCTTCTCTCAGTTTGTTCAAATCAATAAGACCATTGGGCCTAACTGGCAAATAAGTAACTTTAAACCCACCCTGTTCCAAATGCCGACAGCTGTCGAGGACACATTTATGTTCTGTCATACAAGTGATGATATGATCCTTATGAGCTTTATAAAAATGAGCCACTCCCTTTATGGCAAGGTTATTGGACTCGGTTGCTCCACTTGTAAAAATTACCTCTTTTGGATCAGCATTCAGAATGCGTGCGACTTGAGCTCGTGCTTGCTCCACAGCTTCTTCCGCTTGCCATCCATAGAAATGGCTCCGGGAATGTGGGTTTCCAAAATCGATTGTAAAATAAGGGAGCATTGCCTCCAGTACGCGCGGATCACAGGGAGTTGTTGATTGATAATCTAAATATATGGGCCGAGTTACCATCAAGAGGCCTCCTTTAGGCTTTGTTTTTCACAAATTTCCTTCCAAGCTTGGATAAAGGCTATGACGTCATTCTCGGTTGTTTTCCAGCCCATGCTTAGGCGGATTGCACATCGGGAATCCTGGGGAGAAACCCCCATAGCCTCCAGAACATGTGAATCCTTCATTTTTCCTGAAGAACAGGCAGCCCCTGCGCTTATGGCGACTCCCTTTAAATCAAAAGACATAAGTTGCAGGTCGGCCGGAATACCAGGCATGCCAAGGCAGATTACATGGCTGACTCGGGGAGCCCCTTTCCCATATATAATGGCTTGAGGCAAAGCTGCCTCAATTTTTTGTTGAAACTCCCGGAGTCGTTTTGAAGCATGAGTTTCTTCCTGTAAGGCTTCGCTTACAGCAGCTTCAAATCCAAGAACGAGTGGCGTGGAGAGAGTGCCCGAGCGCATTCCATATTCTTGCCCTCCTCCCCGAATCAAAGGCTGCAAATGTAAATCTTCTTTTAGAACTAAAGCTCCAACCCCTACAGGGCCTCCACACTTATGAGCGGAAAGGGTCATCATATCAACCCCAAGATCCTCAAATGAAAGGGGAATACGCCCTAAGGCTTGACTTGCATCTGTATGAACCTTCCAGCCTTTAGCATGAGCAAGGAAAGTTGCCTCTTGAAGGGGTTGAATGACCCCTGTTTCGTTGTTCACAAGCATGAGTGACAAAAGTCCAGGCTTGTCAAAGGATAAAAGGGCCTTCTCAAGAACTTCGAGATCAAGCCGGCCATCTTCCTTTACCGGTACATATGTAGGCGCCACGGCCCCTTTCAAGACTGAATCATGTTCAATGGTAGAAACAAGAACAGGTCTATCGCCGAAGTTTGAAAGGACAAGAGCGTTGGCTTCCGTTCCCCCACTTGTAAAGATAATACGTTTTGCCCCCAGTCTTCCTAACATGTTTTTCCGCGCCCCATCTATCATAGCGCGCAGCTTTCGCCCCACCTTATGTGGGGATGAGGCGTTTCCTTCGTACGCAAAAGCTGCCATCATAGCTTCTTTTGCGCATGGCCTTAAGGGAACAGAAGCATTATAATCCAAATAAACCATTAAAGCCCTCTTTGGCATACATCGGCTAAGGAAATGCCATCTAAATACTGATGCATCTGACGCCTGAGCCCTGCCCATAGGTTATGGGTTAAACAATGTCCTTTTGTTCCAAGACATCCCGTGGAGGCCTCCTTGCGGCAGCGTGTTGTCTCGAGAGATTCACCAATCGCTTCCAAAATTTCAGCAATCCGGATTGATTGAGGCTCACGAGCCAGGGTATAGCCCCCTTGCTGTCCTCGCGTGCTTGCCACAAACCCCTTTTGACGAAGTTTTACAAAAAGCTGTTCTAGATAGGTTATTGGTAATGCCTGTCGCTCGGCAATTTCTGTTAATGCGACCGGTTTGCCCTGGCCATAATAGGCAAGATCCACAAGCGCCATTACCGCATATCTACCTTTTGTGCCAAGTTTCACTTAATCTCCAGTGTCTTATTGCCATGTAACCTGACTTTTAGATAAGAAATCCGCTTCGTCGCTTACGATCCCGGCAATGAGGGCCTAAACCATCATCCTCAACGAATAACCTGGGTTTAGTTCACAATACCTGAATTTAGTTGTATGATTCCTGACTAATTTAGTCAAGTATCTTTATAACAAAGCGGAAGGGATCAAGGAGCGTTTTCTAATTCAGTCTCCGGAGTTCCTTTCGGCATGCGGCAAGCATGAAGGCACTTATCAACCACTTGTACAAGATAGAAAAAGCACCTCTCTCTCTTGTGACCACTATCCTTCGCACATAGCGCAGAAATTTCGCCCTCATGTTGTCTGCAGTTATCGTAGCAGATTTCGATGTTGCTTTTACCGCCAAGGCTCCCTTTCTCCTCCGCTACCTTAAGAGCTTCTCCTTCACGAGGGTTCGCACTCTGGGCAGGGGAAATTCCCACCACAAATAAAAATGAAAGCCCATAAAGGGAATTTTGAAGAACTTTTTTTGTCATACTTTCTTTCCTTCTGTTATCTGTTTTGCATTTTTTAAATTTTTCTTATCTAACTAATTTCCATAATTTTATTTAATAAAATCTTAACAACCCATTATGCTTACAAATTATCCTCTTCAACGGCTAACGGCTGAAGCTTCCGCTCAAAGCGAATGCGATTTATATAGACAAGAAGTTGAGTTCTTGAAAAATATTTGCCTTCCTTCCAAAAGGAAACGCCTTGTCTTCGCAGCTCCTCTTTTACCAAGTGAAATCCTTCCGAGAGTGCCCACTCCTGCACATGATGGAGGGGTACATAAAATGGATCTCCGAAAAGCCTTTCTTTCTTCTCCCTTGGTGCAACATGGTCCTTTGAGAGAATGTAATCTGATGGAGAGGAAAAAGAATAAGGGCTGGCCCTTTGTTCAATTCGACAAATTTCAGTTCCATCGTTGACATCAGGAAGCCTTAGAGGCTTTGAAAATGTCCAATTGTTTTCCTTTAAGGCAAGCTCTCCTTTTTGGCGAAAGCGGATAGGCGCAAATGAGGTTAGTATTTCATTCATTTTTTTCAAATCCAGTGGACTTTTTTCAAACCACGGTGCATGGTTTTTCTTCCCCCTGATACGACCTCGCGTTTCTGCTTCTGTCCGAAGACCAAGCTCTCTTATTTTTTTGCTGATGGAGGTCATCGTCCTCCCTAAAGCAAGAGCGATAATTTTGAGCTGAATATTTGAATCATAGGCCTTTATAAGGCATGTATTTTCCCACGCTTGCCAGCGCGGCTTTATAAGTACTTTCGGCACGTATCCCTCCCTTTTTGATTCGAGCCATTTAGTTTTATCATATCAGACATGATAAAACCTGTTATCTTAGAGATACCAAGAATGAAGAAAATTGTCAAGATTTATTGCAAATTTTTTTGGCCATTTCAAAACGATTAAATACAAGTCCGATTTTTTCTCGTCCATTTAAGATTTTATACAAAATTCTACAATATCAACCAACTTCATGACGATAGTAGGAAATACAGGTGAAGGGACCTTTTTATTGGGCTAGATCCCCACCTTCGCAGGGATGACTCCGTGGGTTAAAAAGGAGCGAAAATAAAATTTGTCAGATGGCAAGGAACTAAAGTTGATTTCTTGCCCAAGATTGTAAATAATCTAAATTATTCCTATGGGGAATAGGGAGAGTATTAAAAATGCCTAAAATTGCCTTTATGTCGTCATCCAGCCCCGAAGCACTTCAGGCCAAAGGAACACTTGAGGCCTTATATCCTTCCGTCGGGCCAGAAGAAGCGGATGTTATTGTTGCCCTTGGTGGAGATGGATTCATGCTTGAAACCATGCATTTCCATCTTGACTCAAATATCCCCCTTTATGGCATTCATTGTGGCAGCATAGGGTTTTTGATGAATGAATTTTCACCCCAGGATCTCATAAATCGTTTAGAGAAAGCCAAGCCAACACCTCTTTACCCTCTTGAGATGACGATTGAAGAAAATGGTGGACCTTCCACAAAAGCGCTTGCGTTTAACGAGGTTTCTTTGCTGAGGGAAACACGCCAAGCAGCTAAAATTCAGATTTCAATAGATGGCGTCATCCGTCTCCATGAGCTTGTATGCGATGGAATTCTGGTGGCTACCCCTGCAGGAAGTACGGCCTATAATCTTTCAGCCCACGGCCCAATCATTCCACTTGAAGCTCCTTTACTCGCCTTAACCCCGATTAGTGCCTTCCGTCCACGACGATGGAAAGGAGCCCTTCTCCCTGAGAGGGCTCATATTACATTTACCATTCTCGAGCCTAAAAAACGCCCCGTTAGCGCCGTTGCTGATTTTACAGAAGTTCGTAATGTGAGTCTCGTTTCTGTCTGCCAAACAAAAGACCATTCCGTAACTCTTCTCTTTGATCATGACCATAATCTTGAAGAGCGAATTTTAAGAGAGCAGTTTTTAGAATAAGAAATACAGAGTGGGAATGGGTTTTCTATGTCCATCGCGCAAAAAGGAATCCAGGATTTTCATGGCTCCCTCTTCGCAAAGATGTCCCCCAGATGCGAAAAAACGTCTGAAAATAAGAATAACCACTAGCAACTTTATTCACTTACCTTTGAAAACAGACCTTTTCGCATGTGATTTTACTTAATGCACACTTTTTTACAGAGGTCCTCTATCTTTGAGGCAACTTCTGAAGCACAACTTGTAACAGCAACAGATATGCTCTTAAGGTCCTTATTTATCTTGTCTAAGAGACAATTTTCTTCGGTACTATAAATCTCTTTTTCATGGTCACTTAGACACATTTTACAGTTTTCAGGAACAGTAAGTTCAGATATTTTATCTTGAGATAAAAAGGCTTCCGCAGTTCCCTGTAAAAGAATCATAGAGATAACCACGATTACTAAACGGTTCATTTTTCCCTCCCATTTTTTATTTATATATACCTTATAAAGGTTAAAATACAGTTAAAAAATGAGAGGGAAATCAGATTTTTCACAAACTTTCTAGCAAGATTTCCTTTAATAATCTCTTAAAACAATTAGCATATACTATAATTACACTAGGATATGCAGATTAAAGCCTAAGATGATGAAAAGGTTCATTACATTTTTATTTATATTGATTTCTTTGTCAGGGATGCAGCCACCTTCTGAAGAACCGATCAGAGTTGGTGTTGTTTTACTTCCTCCTTTTGCCATGCTTGACAATGGAAAACCAAAAGGCATCGCTATTGATCTGTGGAGAGAAATTGCCCGGCGTGGGGACTTTCAATATAAGTTTGTGACATTTTCTGAGAATGCAGAGAAGATTGTTGATCTCGTTTCGAAAAATCAAGTAGATATCGGAATTGGCCCTATTTCCATTACCTCAAATCGTATCAAAAAGGTTGATTTTACAATAAGTTATTTTAATACAAGAGTCAACCTTATCATAAAAAAACAAAGTATTTATTTAATATATGGAATTCTTAATTTTGTTCGTTCCTTTATGTACTTGATAGCTGCCATTATGATGGGCTTTTTAATTTATGTGACTTTATATTGGGTTTTTGAGCGGGATAAGCACGAGGAGTTTCCAAAAAGTTATTTGAGAACCGTTGGCCATTTCTTTTGGTCTCATATGGTTGTGCACAAAATATATTTCATTCCTCAGAC
This sequence comes from Alphaproteobacteria bacterium, assembly GCA_027459605.1. Lineage (GTDB taxonomy): Bacteria > Pseudomonadota > Alphaproteobacteria > UBA9655 > UBA9655 > UBA9655. The sequence goes on along the minus strand of DAIDHR010000001.1, from coordinate 48,359 downwards.
ATGGGGAGGTAAAATGGGATCATTGATATGGGCATTTTTTAGCATGTTTTTTATAGCTTCGTTACTTGCTTCCTTAACGTCCTATTTTTTCCTCGTTATCCAATCCACGAGTGAGCCGCCCTTCAAAAATCCTACTGAGCTCCACAGTAAAGTTCTAACAGCTGTTAAAGGACAATATAATTATGTGGTTGCTCAAAGGTGGAGCTCTAGCGTCGTTCCCGCACCAACTTTTAAAGATGCTTTAGATATGATCAAAACCGGGAAGGTATTTGGAGTTGTTGCTGAACATTACCCTTCAAAGTATGTTCTTGACCATGACCCAGAATTGTCTGACTTGCATCTTGCAAACTTAATCTTAGACCGAACTCCCGTCGCATTTGCTGTACGGTATGGGGACCCCTTGCGGGTCAAAATAAATGGTATCATTACAAATATGCAGCGCGAGGATATGGGTGCCTCGATTTGTGCCCCATACCTTGGGAATGATGCCCAAGAATGCATGTTTTAATTTAATCGTGCCATCGCGGTAATTATAACCTCGCCCTTTTAATAACCTATTTTCCCTTAAACACAGGAGGACGCTTTTCTAGAAAAGCCCTCATTCCTTCCTTCTGATCTTCTAAAGCAAAAGTTGAGTGGAATAAGCGGCGTTCAAATCTAAGCCCTTCGGAAAGCGAAGTTTCAAAAGCACGATTAACAGATTCTTTTATCATCATCACATCTGGTAAAGAATAGGACGCAATCTTTTGAGCGACCAATAAAACTTCCTCCCTTAATTTGTCAACAGGAACAACTCGGCTGATCAGACCTGCTCTTTCCGCCTCATCAGCCTCCATGATGCGGCCCGTTAAACACATGTCCATCGCCTTTGACTTTCCAATGGATCGAGTCAGCCGTTGAGTCCCCCCCGCCCCTGGCATTGTTCCAATGCTCACCTCTGGTTGGCCAAATTTAGCCGTTTCTGAGGCAATGATGACATCGCACATCATAGCGATTTCACACCCTCCCCCCAAAGCATAACCCGAAACACCAGCAATAATCGGCTTTCTGCAGGAAGATACTTTTTCCCATCCTTTTGTAATAAAATCCCCCATATAGGCTTCCATATAGGTTTTGCTTTGCATTTCTTTAATGTCAGCTCCCGCTGCAAAAGCCTTTTCAGAGCCCATCAAAACGATACAATGAAGAGTGGGATCGGCTTCACACCTCTCTAAACACTCTCCTAAATCCTGAATGAGGCCTTCAGAAAGGGCATTCAATGCTTCAGGGCGATTAAGGGTGATGATCCCCACTTTCCCAACTTTTTCAAAGAGAACAAATTTATAAGTCATGAGGATATCTCCTTCATGTCGGCTTCGGCTATTGCTTCGTCACTTAAAAACGTCCAAAGGTGGTTAATTCTTTGTAAATCCTTTAACTGTCGAGGATAGACAAAATAAAACCGAACAAGGGGCGTTTGGATATCAGGCAAAATTTGAACCAACTTCTTGCACTTTTTAGCAATGTAGGGAGGAAGGCAAGCGATGCCGCTTCCTTCCTCAACGGCTCGGGCAATCCCATATAAATTGTTGATAGAAAGATAGGGATCCCGTTTAATGCCTGGGGGAGTTCCACATGACAAGATCCAATTGACATCCGTAAAGGGAAGCATATCATTATCGTTAAAAACAACAAGACGATGATAATCGAGGTCTTCCGGTCTTAAGGGTATCCCAAAATTTAAGAGATATTTGCGGCTAGAATAAATATACAAAGGCCTACATAGCAGTTCACGGTAAATTAAATCTTTATCTTCAGTGACGGAACTACTAATCGCTACATCCGATTCATGGACTGTTAAATCTACAGGATCATCACTGAGCCTTAACGTCAGTTGAATTTCTGGATATTTAGTTAAAAATCTCTTAAGACGGGGGACAATCCATGTCGTTCCAAACCCTATGGTGGCTGCAACCTTTAAGGCACCTTGAGAAGCTTTTGTATTCTCTGTAATGCGAGCTTGCACCATCGCAAGCTCTGAAAAGACTTCCCGACATGTGCGAAAGAGGAGCTCCCCTTGTTCAGTTAAAATAAGCCCTCGAGCATGACGGAGAAAAAGGGGAACGCCCATACGGCTTTCAAGGGTACTAATTTGTCGACTAATCGCCGATTGGCTAATTTCAAGATGGGTTGCAGCACGGGTAAAGCTTCCTGATTCAGCTACAGTGTAAAAAACCTTAAGCTTATCCCAATCCATTGTCTTTTATGTAGCCCCCTCATCCTGTAAGAAGCTAGCAGCATCCAAAGCCCCCATACACCCCATCCCGGCAGCTGTAACGGCTTGCCTGTAAACTTTGTCACGCACATCGCCTGCTGCAAAAACACCCTTAACAGACGTTTCAGACGTAAGGGGAGATCCAATGATGTATCCTTCATGGTCCAAATCAATTTTTCCCTTAAATATTTTCGTATTGGGGACATGTCCAATGGCAATGAAAAGGCCATCTATAAGAAGGTCTTGAACTTTCCCCGAGACAGTGTCTTTTAAGCGAACACCAGTTACACCAAGGGGGTCTGTCTTGCCTAAAACCTCCTCCACAACATGATTCCAAACCACATTAATTTTAGGATTTTTAAACAGGCGATCTTGCAGGATTTTCTCTGCCCTAAGCTTATCCCTGCGATGGATAAGCGTTACTTTTGAGGCATGATTTGTCATGTAAAGAGCTTCTTCTACAGCTGTGTTACCTCCTCCAACAACGGCAACCTCTTTGCCGCGAAAGAAGAACCCATCACATGTTGCACATCCTGATACACCAAATCCTCGAAATTTCATTTCACTGTCAATCCCCAACCATTTTGCTTGAGCACCAGTACAAATAATCACACTCTCAGCTTTATAAACCTGCCCATCATCGCTTCGACACAGAAAGGGTCGTTTTGAAAAATCAACCTCTACGATTTGACCGTGAATGAGCTTTGCTCCCACATGCTCAGCTTGGAGGCGCATCTGCTCCATAAGCCAAGGCCCTTGAATCACATCAGCAAAACCCGGGTAGTTTTCCACATCAGTTGTAATCATTAACTGACCTCCCGGCTCTAAACCTGCTACCAAAATGGGCTCAAGATTAGCCCTTGCTGCATAAATGGCAGCCGAATAGCCTGCTGGCCCGCTACCTACAATAAGAACTTTCGTATAAATTTCTGACACTCTGAATGACTTTCTTTATCTGATTTTCTTAAGGTCCATTCTCGCCAAAGTTGGCTAAGAATGCTAGTAGGAAAATGATACAATTTAACGCCCCTGAAGATGATAGAGGCCCGTCAGAGTCGCTTTATCAAGCACATGCCCTTTGATGGACTTGAGAAGGTCTTCTTTGGTCACCCCTTTCTCCAGCTTTAAAACGGTGTCGAGAGCGTAAAGCGTAAAAAGATAATGATGGGTTCCACTTGGAGGTTGAGGTCCCCCATAACTAAGATCCCCCCAGCTGTTCTTTCCAAAGATAACGTCAGGAGAAAGGTTTTTTGCCCCCTCCTCCAGATGATCTGGCAAAGGCGGGATATTATAAAGAACCCAATGAATCCAAGATCCTCCCGGCGCATCTGGGTCATCACAAATTAAAGCCATTGATTTTGTACCCTTTGGAACATTTTTCCACTCAAGTGGCGGAGACAAGTCCTTTCCTTCTTTCGTGTAGTCAATCGGAATAAAAGCGCTGTCCTTAAAGGCTGAGCTGGTAAGCGTGAGAGATTCACTTGCTACTCCATGCGCTCCATAAAAGAAATAACTTAAAATGAAGATCCAGAAATTAAGACGGAATTTATTCATTTTGGCCCCTGTCTTCTTGGTGTATTTTTTATGTGTACAAGATAACTTTATACATCCTTTTCTAAGAAAATTCTATAAAATCAAAAACCCCACTCCTTTATGGGGAATGGGGTTAAAGAATTATCATTTAGGATGATTTATTTTCTCTACTTTTTTTGCTCTTCACTTAATTTAGATGCTTTAAAGGGTTTCTTCTTAGATTCTAAATAGGTATTGAACAAAATTTTAAGCTTTGCTATTTCCATGCCCGTTAGCTCTTCGACTTTGGCGTCTTTAGCAGCCTCTGATTGAGCATCCTTGTAGACTTCGTCTAACAATCCGCTGATCTCAGGATTGGCTAAACTGTACTTTCCCTCAGAAAATTTTTTGAAGGTATTTAAATCTTTAGCCTTCAAAATCTTGGCTTGGTCAAGCATATCTTCGCAAGATCCCTTCTGCACGGAAGGGTTACCCTCTTTCTTCGCCATTTTTCCCAGTTGAGCAGTGAGATCAGCTAAGTTTATACCAACTCCTATGTTGCCTTTCACAGCATTTAGCTTACCTGGTGAAGGAAAAGGTGAAGGATTACCTGTGTCCGTTGGACTTTCAGGAGCAGTCTTTGTCTCTTCATTTTGCTTTGTTTTCTTCAACTTGGCATTTTTAATACCGTCCATAAGATCACCTTTTCCAACATTTGAAGGAGGTGGTGGAGGCGCCGGTATGTTGGCCCCTGGAGGAGGTGGTGGTGGAGGGGGCGCTGGTGTGTTAGCGCCTGGAGGAGGTGGTGCTGGAGGCGCTGGTGGATTAACAACCGGAGTAGTTTTTGGAGCTGGTTTTATTTCTTCACCTTTGGGAGCTGGATTAGCCTTGGGTTGATCTGGAGCTGCCTTTGGTTGAACTGGCTTAGTCTCCTCAGCTTTAGGAGCTGGATTAGCCTTGGGTTGAACTGGAGCTGGCTTTGGTTGAGCTGGCTTAGTCTCCTCAACTTTAGGAGTTGGCTTTGGTTGAGCTGGCTTAGTTTCTTCAGCTTTAGGAGCTGGCTTTGGTTGAGCTGGCTTAGTCTCCTCAACTTTAGGAGCTGGCTTTGGTTGAGCTGGCTTAGTCTCCTCAACTTTAGGAGCTGGCTTTGGTTGAGTTGGCTTAGTTTCTTCAACCTTAGGAGCTGGATTCGCCTTAGGTTGAACTGGAGCTGGCTTAGTTTCGTCAGCTTTAGGAGCGGGATTAACCTTGGGTTGAACTGGAGCTGGCTTAGTTTCTTCAGGTTTAGGAGCTGGATTAACTTTAGGGGGAACTGGAGCGGGCTTCTTCTGAACTTGAACAACTTTTGGCTTGTCTTGTTCTGACTTCCCTGGCAATGCAACAGACGCTCCTCCTAAACATGAGGTTCCTAATAAAATAACGACAGACCACTTGTTTCGGCTAAAAAATGAATTCATAGTTTTAAATTTTACCATATTTTCCTCATCAAATCTTTATTTACAGTTAAAACCTTAATTTTCGGATGGACACTTCTTTAATAGGAAAGCCTTATGCCATCACAATATTAAGATTACAACGATTGCTATATAATCAATCTTCCTTCTTATGCTATATAATCAATCTTCCTTCTTATGTCAACAAATCAGCTTATTATAATTTGAATTTTATGGAATAATTAAATAACAAAAAAAAATTAAAACTTGTAATAATGAAGTATTATATTTTATCTGTTTGGAAAATTCCACAAAAGTGAACATGGGATTCTCATTAAGTAAAATTTAATAGAATTATCTTATTCATAATATATGAAAAGATTTTTCAAGAATTCCGTGGACCAGGGAGATAAAAAATGGCTAAAATTCTTTGTGTGCTCTATGATGATCCAATTACAGGTTATCCTAAAAGCTACGCACGGGATGATATTCCTCATCTTGATCATTATCCTGATGGAATGCCTCTACCTACCCCAAAACACATAGATTTTAAGCCAGGACAGCTTTTGGGGTGCGTTTCAGGTGAGCTTGGCTTGCGAAAATTTTTAGAAAAAGAAGGACATACATTTATTGTAACTTCGGATAAGGATGGCCCTAATTCAATTTTTGAAAAAGAGCTCCCCGATGCAGATATCGTTATTTCTCAACCTTTTTGGCCAGCCTATCTTACAGCTGATCGTCTTTCTAAAGCTAAGAAATTAAAACTTGTTATCACAGCGGGAATTGGATCAGATCATATTGATCTTCAAGCTGCAATGGAGAAAGGGATTACAATTGGTGAAATTACGTTTTGTAATAGCATCAGCGTTGCAGAACATGTTGTTATGGCAATCCTTGCCCTTATCCATAATTACATTCCCTCTTATCAATGGGTTATTAATAAAGGATGGAATATTGCTGATTGTGTCTCCCGAGCTTATGATTTGGAAGGAATGAATGTCGGATCTGTTGCTGCCGGACGAATTGGCCTTGCGGTTTTAAAAAGGTTAAAACCATTTGATGTTAAACTCCATTACACAGAGCGCCACCGCTTGCCTCTCGACGTAGAAAAAGACCTGAACCTAACCTATCATCCAGATCTAGAGTCGATGGTGTCGATTTGTGATGTGATTACCATCAACTGTTCCCTTCATTCTGAAACTGAAAATTTATTTAATGACGCTTTAATTAGCAAAATGAAACGCGGTTCATATCTTATTAATACCGCCCGAGGGAAAATCTGCGATCGAGATGCGGTGGTTCGCGCCCTTGAATCAGGGCGACTAGCAGGTTACGCTGGAGACGTATGGTTTCCCCAACCTGCCCCGCAAGATCACCCGTGGAGGACCATGCCCCACCATGGCATGACGCCTCATGTCTCTGGGACAACGCTCTCAGCTCAAGCTCGTTATGCAGCAGGAGTGCGCGAAATTCTTGAACGTTGGTTTGAAAAGCGCCCCATCCGCGAGCAATATTTAATTCTAGATCGTGGTAAGCTAGCGGGCATGGGAGCTTATTCCTATACAGTTGGAAACACAACAGGCGGCTCTGAAGAGGCAGTAAAGTTTGAGAAAGTAAAGCCAAATTAAAGTCATGTTCAGTTCCTCGAAGAAAAGGATTGATCAAATATGTTTATAGACAGACAAGATGCCGGACGAAAGCTCGCTGAAAGCCTAAAAAGCTATAAAAGTGAAAATCCCATTATCCTTGCATTACCAAGAGGTGGAGTTCCTATCGGGTATGAGGTTGCTAAAGCTCTTGAAGCTCCTCTTGATATCTTTGTTGTAAGAAAGGTGGGCCCCCCTTGGAATCCCGAATTTGGTGTTGGAGCTGTAGCTCCTGGGGTACAAATTTTAGACAAATCCTCACTTCGCATGTTGGGTCTTACAGAAGCTGACCTCGCACCTACGATTGAACAAGAGCAGAAGGAACTTAACAGACGGCTCCGTCTTTATCGGCAAAATGAGGAACTCCCCAATGTTGAAGGGAAAACAGTTATCCTCATTGATGATGGGCTCGCAACTGGCATTTCAACCCGTGCAGCTATTCAAGGGATTAAGAAACTAAAGCCCGCTAAGGTGATCTTGGCTGTTCCAGTCGGCCCTCCTGAGACTGTTGCTTTTTTGAAGACTTTAGTCGATGACCTTATTTGTCTTGAAGTGCCCCGGGATTTTTATGCTGTCAGCGCTTTTTATCTTAACTTTCCCCAAGTTTCAGATGAGGAGGTCATTCGCCTTCTTAAGCTGTCAAAACAACCAGGTAAAAGATAATGGCTTCACTTTTACACGATGGTCAACTCGTTCAAATCCCCCTAGAATCCGATCACTTGTCGGGCAACTTAACTATTCCTAAGGGTGCAAAAGGGCTCATTCTATTTGCCCATGGAAGTGGGAGTAGCCGACTGAGTCCCCGAAATCAGTATGTTGCACAAGTTCTAAATAACGCGGGCTTTGCAACCTTGCTTTTTGACCTTCTAACCAAGGAAGAAGAATCTATTGATATCCTAACGACCGAGTATCGTTTTAATATAGGGTTGCTTACACACCGCCTTATTCACTCCACTGACTGGGTGTCTAAAAACCCCAAAACTCGTAAATTATCTATCGGATACTTTGGAGCGAGTACTGGAGCTGCAGCAGCCCTTCTCGCAGCTGGGCACCGCCCAGAAATAGTTAAGGCCATTGTTTCTCGAGGAGGTCGTCCCGATCTCGCGGCCCCTGGCCTTGAACAGGTGCGAGCTCCCACCCTTCTCATTGTGGGGGGAAAAGATTACCCAGTTATTCAAATGAATGAATATGCCCTCGAAAAACTTACATGTGAAAAAAAGCTTGAAATCATTCCTCGTGCGACCCATCTTTTTGAAGAACCAGGAAAACTTGAAGAAGCAGCCGAACTCTCAAAGAAGTGGTTTAAAAACCACCTCTGAGGTTAAAAAAAGAAGTTACACCTTGAAAGAGAAATGATTCTCTCACCTAAGCTGCTACGGCTTGAAAAAGCTTGTTTTTATTGGAAAAACAAGCTTTTTCATAAGGGGTAATTAAGAGAGGAAAAAAGAAATTTATTTTTTCTTTCCCCATTTTCCAAGCAAATGTTCGATCTGTTTTATATGTTCAGGAGAGTAGTTAAACTGACGATGACGAAATACCTTTACATCCCTTCCTGACTTTTCCCACAGCCAACGAGCTTGGAGCTTTGTGACACCCCCAAATTGAGGATTAAAAAAATCATGCATTGTGTGAAACAAGGCAGGTGCAGAACCATCACCATCTAAAAGATTCAAAGTCTCTTCAATTTCTTGAGGAGATTTTTTATTCATAAGATTCACTAGTGCTTTTCCACTGAAAGATTCTTCTGTACCAATATCCCCAAGAGCCAAGGGAGCCCCTACAGCTTCTGACGAGTAGAAGTGAGTATGACTGTCATTATTTATAGGAAATGCAACTTGCACCATAGCTCCTCCATTTTTACCCTCAATTTCATCGGCAATTTTTTCTCCTAGCTCTTTAAACTCTTTCGTTGCCTTTTGTGCGTCTTCAGGATCGAGGCGTTTTTCAAAGTAGGCTTTCAAAATGCCTTCCGCAATTTTTTTATAGCGAGTTGTTGCAAACTCTGAGCGTATATCTAAAAAACGAGATAATGCAAAAGATCCTTCCGTATTTCGGGTACCAATTAAAGTTGCTCCACCAAATAATCCTGGATTGAGGCAGATGAAACTTTCTGCATACGATTTCTCACCTTGATGATCTTTTGTGAGATGAAAAAGGACTGTGTCATCCCGCTTAAAAGACTTGCGCTCTACAATATTCTGAAGCGTGTCGTCCAAATTAGCTAATGGATCATTGATTTTAGAACGACGAGCTTTCCAGTCTTCTTGATAAATGTCAAAAAAGTATTTAAAAGCTTCAATTCCAGTTTTTCTATCAAACTGTTTTTTGTTTAGAGGGTCCCGTATTACATAATGCTCTGTCTTAATTTGCCCATCTGTCTGAAGCTCTCCCTCACCTTCAAGAAGGGTCATCATGTCATAAACATAGGTTGTATGACTTGTCAGACCATGATAGAGGACATCATGGGCTGCCGATAGATTTCTTTCTTTTTGAATAATACTCTCAAAAAAATTGACCATGCTAATAAAATTTTCAACTGAGTCTGATTTTCCTTCTTCATCTGTAAATTTATCAGCAATCTTTTTAAGACGGGCTTTTTCATCGTCACCTTGAATTTTTTCCAAATTTTTTTCAGAGAAACTTCTATAAGACGAAGAAATCATTTTTAGAGTCTTAGAAACTTTTGTATTCAGATTTTCTGATGACCCACCAGTAAATATATCTAAGGTCTTATCAGTAAAAGAATCACAACCCGCATGAGCTGAGAAAACTAAAACTGAATAGGTTAAACACGTCAAGAAAAATGGTTTTATGAACATGATAAAAAACTCCTTTGTGTAATAAACTTTTTCATAATAACAGTATCTTTCTTTGCAAATGCATTGAACATTCATTCAACTTATTAGCGACATGTAAAACGTTGTTTGTTGCTTTGTCAACAAAAAAATTGACCGAACGTTCAATTTATGTATAATCATCGAAGAACAAAGGAGAATTTATGGATAATACACCTAAAAAACAAACAACAGCGGATAAAATACTTAATGCCGCCGAGGATCTTTTTATTGACAAAGGATTTAGCAGCACCTCAATCAACGATATAGCCAATAAGGCTAAAATTCATAAAAGCTTGATTTACCATCACTACCAAAACAAAGAAGGGCTTTGGAAATCTGTTAAAAGGCGGTTGCTTCAAACTCACATGGGGACTGATCTCACTGAAACAAACTTTCCTAAGGAATCTTTTAAAAAATTCCTACAAAGCTTTGTAACTATGCGTTTTGATTTTTATGATCAAAATCCTTCAATTGCACGACTTATTTCATGGCAACGGTTGGAAAAAGAAAAAGAAGAGCTGGAAGGGATTAAGGAACAGAAGTTCAGTATCCTAGTTCCTCATATTAAAGAATTTCAACAGCGCGGAGAAATAAGGCAAAATCTAGATCCAGAAATGGTCGAATATTTAATTATGTCCATTTCATCCCTTCCTTTTATGGACAAGCCTACTTTTTTTGAAGGGTCAGAAGCGCAATCAAAGAAAAAGAGGTTTTTAGACTTGATTATCGAAAGTTTATATTTGACTTTAAGCCCCGAGGAACATCTAAAAAACCTTCATAGTACTGTTTAACAATCTCATCAGCCCAACAACTTATGTTAAGACAATTTTGCTAAATGAAAAACGATAACTTCACGTCTGATGGGTATAATAAAGATTTTTTATAAGTGCTTACTTGTTTCATAGAGATATAAAACATGTTAAAAAAAAGACGTTAGCGTGTTGTATTTCAATGTAAAAAATAATGGCTTGCCCAGAACTCGGGTTAAATAAGTAAGTCCTGGTGGAGCCAGGGGGAGTCGAACCCCCGACCTCTACAATGCCATTGTAGCGCTCTCCCAACTGAGCTATGACCCCTTGAGCTTGTCCAGAAAGTAATGGCATAGTTTTCGAGATGCAACAAAAAAGTGATGAAGGATCTTGTTTGTATTTTAAAGTTATAACCCAATCTCCTGAAGAAACAGCTGCAGTTGCGCGCAAGGTGGCATCCCTTCTGCATCCACAAGATGTTATTCTTTTGAAAGGAGATCTAGGGACAGGAAAATCACTTTTTGCCCGGGCTTTAATTCAATCCCTTTGCGGGGAAGACATTGATGTCCCAAGCCCAACCTTTACCCTTGTTCAAATTTATGAAGTGCCCGCATTTGATGTGTGGCATTTTGATTTGTATCGACTTACGCATCCTGAAGAGGTTTATGAGTTGGGGATTGAAGAAGCCTATGCCCACGGTGTATCTATCATTGAATGGCCGGAACGGCTAGAAAAAAATCTTCCAAAAGGGTATTTAGAAATTGAGTTTAGCTATGGAAGCCATGAAAATGAACGTATCCTCTCTTTTAGAGGATGGAAAAACCGTCCCTTATGAAGAAGAAAGGGATTTTCTGAGGAAAGTCTTTCTTGCCCGGGAAGGGCTTGAAGGAGAAACCTTGATCCCTCTTCCAAGTGACGCTTCTAAAAGACGCTACTTTCGTCTTTCCCATGCTCTTTTGATGGATTCTCCACCCCCCTATGAGAACTCAGCTGCATTTCAACTTATTGCAGAGCTTTTAGATGGGAGTGGGCTAAGCGTTCCTCACGTTTATGCCAGTGATCATGTGAATGGTTTTCTCCTCATCGAAGACCTTGGAGACTTGCCCTATCGAAAAGCCATTCAGGAGGGAGTTTCTGAGCAAGTTCTTTATAGGGAGACGATCAATGCCCTCGCTCATCTCCATCAAGGAACGAGAGCTAATACAATAGCACTTCCGAGCTATGATCTTGAGCTCTTTCTAAAAAATGTTTGTCTCTATGGGGAGTGGTATGACCCATCTCTCTCCCCTGTAGCAAAAACAAGGTTTAGGGAGCTGTGGGAGGAAGCCTATCATAACCAACCTCAGATTCCCATGAGCCTTCTTTTAAAGGACGTTATGGTCGACAATTTGCTATGGTTGCCTGCCCGGCAGGGGTTCAAGCGCTGTGGATTCATCGATTTCCAAGATGGCGTCTGGGGCCCTGTTTCCTATGATTTGGTGTCTTTACTGGAAGATTCCCGCAGAGACATAAGTCCTTCCTTTGCAAAGGAAATGGTTGATCTTTACTTCGAGCAATTTCCTGAGGTTTCGCAAGGGGATTTTTGGGCTAGTTATTGCCTCTGGGGAGCCCAGAGGAGCGTCCGTATCTTAGGAGTTTTTGCCCGCCTTGCAAAACGAGATATGAAGCCACATTATTTGGTACATATCCCCCGAATATGGAAATATCTTGAGCGAGATTTAGAACACCCTTCCCTTGCCAACCTCAGAAAATGGTTTGAGGTTCATCGGAGATGCAATGATTAAAACAGCCATGATTTTAGCGGCAGGGCTTGGGGTCCGCATGCGTCCCCTGACGAATACTTGCCCAAAGCCTTTAATTAAAGTGGCAGGCAAAAGTATGCTTGCGAGAACCTTCGATCACTTGAGTCGAATTCAGGTCTCTCATATCGTTGTGAATACTCATTATTTAGCACCCTTAATTCAAGCTGAGATTCGGAAGATTCATCCATCAGCCTTGATTTCCCATGAAGAGCTTCTTTTAGAAACCGGTGGAGGAATTAAGAAAGCTTTGCCATTATTAGGAACGGACCCCTTTTTGACCCTAAATGGGGACAGCATTTGGATAGGTGGCAACAGTTTAGAAGCTCTCCAAGGCACATGGGATCCTCTAACAATGGATGCTCTCCTCCTTCTTACCCCGCGTAGTAAGGCTCATGGCTATGAAGGGAGGGGGAACTTCTTTATGGATGGAAAAGGAAGGCTTTCTCGTGTTCCCTCTATTAAGGGTAGTTCTCATGAGGATCGCGTGGACGACGACAAGACCTCTTATGTTTACATTGGTGTTCAACTCGTAACTCCTAACCTTTTTAATGATTCTCCTGATGGGCCCTTTTCAATGAATCTACTGTGGGATAAAGCCCTTTCTCAAAACAGGCTTTATGGCTATGTTCATCAAGGAGAGTGGTTTCACATCAGTACTCCCGAAGATCTGCAGACTTATGAGCCAATGATTAGAAGAATAGAAAAGAGCAAACCCATAAAGGAGCCCTAATTCGCATCCTTCCAATGAAGGCAAGTAAAAAGGCTACCCCTTCGCAGGGCCCATGACCATAATGACCCGTTTACCTTCCATTTTAGGGTGTTGTTCGACCTTGGCAATATCTTGTAAAGAGTCTTTTACACGGTTGAGGACTTCCATCCCTAGCTCTTGGTGAGACAATTCGCGGCCGCGAAAACGCAATGTTACTTTTAACTTATCTCCTTCTTCGATAAACTTACGGGCACTGCGCATTTTGACGTCAAAGTCATGTTTGTCAATGCCGGGGCGAAGTTGAATTTCTTTAATTTCAATAACTTTTTGCTTTTTACGGATTTCGGCGCGACGCTTTTGCTCCTCGAATTTATACTTTCCATAATCCAAAATTTTGCATACAGGTGGGTCTGCATTAGGTGATACTTCGACGAGGTCGAGGCCTACCTTATAGGCTCTCTCGAGGGCGTCTTTTTTAAGTAATATACCAACCATCTCCCCGTTTTCGTCGACTAAACGGACTTTAGGGGATGTAATCTTTTCATTGACGCGAGGGCCGTCTTGTGCGGACCCTTTGTCTTCTCTTAAAATCTTAGTTATGTAGCAATCTCCTTTTTTTCTGTTTTTTCCAATTTTGGTCGTTTGTGAGGTGGAATAGCCTCATCGGTTAGTTTACCAATTACGTTATCAAGGGCAAGAATTTCTTGTGCCTCCCCCCCTAATTTTCGAAGGGCAATGGTTCCTTCGTCAGCCTCTCGCTTTCCAACGACAAGAATGTAGGGAACTTTTTGAAGACTTAATTCGCGAACTTTATAATTTATTTTTTCATTCCGAAGATCAAGTTCAGCACGAATTCCTGCTTCTTTTAATTTACTGAAGACCTTTTTAGCATAAGCATCTCCCTCCTGGGTAATTGTTGCCACAACGGCTTGAACAGGGGCAATCCAGAGTGGGAATTTTCCTCCATAATGTTCGATGAAAATGGCAATAAATCGCTCAAAGGTCCCAAGGATTGCCCTGTGGAGCATGACCGGGCGGTGCTTTTTGCCATCCTCCCCAATATAAAATGCATCCAATCTTTCGGGAAGAATGAAGTCGAGCTGGAGCGTCCCACATTGCCACTCTCGTCCAATGGCGTCTCTTAAAATGAATTCGAGTTTAGGCCCATAAAAAGCTCCCTCACCTGGGTTTAAGCTATAGCTTAGCCCCGCTGCGCGAGCAGCAGCCTCAAGCTGGGCTTCCGCCCTATCCCAGAGAGAGTCATCGCCAGCTCGAACGGGGGGCCGTTCCGCAAACCTTACCGTAACCTCTTCAAATCCTAATTCCCGATAAATGTTAAGGAGGAGAAGGCAGTAATTGCGTGTTTCAGCCTCTATTTGGTCTTCTCTGCAAAAAATGTGCGCGTCATCTTGAACCATGGAGCGCACACGGGTTAATCCCTGAAGTGCCCCTGAGGCTTCATTCCGCCAGCAGGACCCAAATTCGGCCATTCGCAAAGGAAGATCACGGTAGCTTTTCATGCCTTGTTTAAAAATTTGAACATGACAGGGACAGTTCATTGGTTTTAAAGCGAGCACTTTATCCCCATCTTCAAGGGTGAACATGTTCTCCTGGAATTTACTCCAATGGCCTGAAGCTTCCCATAATGACCGATCAAGGAGTTGGGGGGTATTAACTTCTACATACCCTTCTTCAGAAATTTTATCTCGAATATAGTTTTGAAGAGTGCGATAAAGTATCCATCCTTTCGGATGCCAAAAAACACTACCAACGGCTTCTTCCTGCATATGGAAAAGATCCATTTCCCGACCCACCTTACGATGATCTCGCTTTTCAGCCTCTTCAAGGCGCTCTAAATAATCCTTGAGGTCTTTTTCGGTAGCCCAAGCTGTCCCATAGACGCGTTGAAGCATTGGATTCTTTGAGTCTCCTCGCCAATAAGCGCCGGCTAACTTCATCAATTTAAAAGCGTGGCCCAGCTTACCGGTGGAAGGTAGGTGAGGTCCACGACACAAGTCAACAAAATTGCCTTGGGTATAAATGGTAATTTCATCTCCTTCAGGAAGTTCCTCTATCATTTCTGCTTTAAAAAGCTCCTTTTGGCTTTTAAAGAAGTCAATGGCTTTTTGGCGACCCCATACTTCGCGAGTCACGTGTTCATCACGATTCACGATTTCATGCATTTGCTCTTCTATTCGCTTTAGGTCATCAAGGGTAAAGGATTCTTCCCGATAAAGATCATAATAAAACCCATCTTGAATAGGAGGACCAATCGTGATTTGAGTTTCAGGGTAAAGTTCTTTAACGGCTTCAGCAAAAACATGCGCCGCATCATGACGCAAGACTTCGAGCCCGAGGTCTGATGTCCGTTTAATTACTTCAAAGATCACATCTTCTGTAATGGGGCGGGTTAAATCCCATAGGTATTCCTCTTGAATACGAACAGCAACAGCTTCTTTTGCCAGACTTGTGCTAATAGTTTTCGCAATTTCCCAGCCAGTAATGCCTTGTGGAAACTCCCGATGAGAACCATCAGGAAAGCGAATCGTAATCATGGAGCCCTCAGTAAATGTTAGGTTAATAATTTACGTAAATGTAAGTTTTGCACTTTAAGCTTATTAAGGTCTGAACTCAACTCTTAAGTGAAAGCTTTATCATTTTTGTGATGAATGGTACAGACCATGAATAAGCCGCAGGCCATCGGTTTTCATAAGGCACAACAGTGTTTCTTGCGTTTTGAAATATACACAAAACATTTTACAAGAACAATTTAAACTATTTTCAGTATCTCATGTTTGCTTTAACATTAAATTAAATATCGCAAAGTGTGGAAATGAGAATTTCGGCAGCAGTCTCTTTTTACGACGTTGTGCAGTTTGTGGACGCTTTGCAATTCCCATTGCATGAATCCACTTGTATATTACATTCCTGCTCAAGTGTTCTTCCACTTGAGGTAGGTACGATAACACAACAAGGGCCTCCAATGCCGACCCCTTTTGAGTCTGCTGTAATGGTTTGCTTTATCACGTCTAGTCCCCAAAAGTCATCATGAACATAACAAGTTATGGGCATCGGTGGACAATCGGCAAAGACAAAGCTTGGCGTTAAGGTGAGTCCTGATAACATAATGAAATGATAAAGAAATTTTTGAGCCATAATCTCACTCCCTTTATGTGGTTAAAGTTAATCGGTTGAGTTTTTCTAGGACTTTAAGCCGCCCAGTAAAAACTCAACGGATACCATGATGATAAACTCTTTAGATTAAAATTCAGTTAACCTAACTCATTTTGGACAAGACATGAAACAACCCCTCACAATCATGAGCAAAGGCAGGACATGAATCTTCTAGCTTTTCCTATTCTTTCTCCTCCTTTTCCTTTTTCTCTTTCTTTTTCTTCTTGTTTTTTTTAGCCTTCTTCAGCTCTTTTTCAAACGCCTTGTAGCCTTTCCTTACTTTTTTCTCAACGCGTTTTCCAAGCTGCTCTCCTTGAACAACAGTTCTCCCAAGCTCTCTTCCTATCTTTTGCTCAGTGGAGAGATTTTCTTCTTCGCTACTGCTGCTTTCTTCTTCACGAGTTGCGTTTGAACTGGATTTGACCGCAAGGGGAGTGACAGATTTTGGGTTTCCTGTTTGCTTTGGTGGAGGAGCTTGTGTGGTTTGCTGCACCGCAGGCTGAGTTTGTGTTGGCGCAGGAGATTTCTTGGGTTGTTGAACCACGGGTTGGGTTTGCTTTGGTGGAGGAGCTTGTGTGGTTTGCTGCACCGAAGGTTGAGTTTGTATGGGTGCAGGTGGTTTTTTGGGTTGTTGAACCACGGGTTGAGTTTGCTTTGGTGGAGGAGCTTGTGTGGTTTGCTGTACTACAGGTTGAGTTTGTATGGGTGCAGGAGATTTCTTGGGCTGTTGCACCACGGGTTGGGTTTGCTTTGGTGGAGGAGCTTGTGTGGTTTGCTGCACCACAGGCTGAGTTTGTGTTGGCGCAGGAGATTTCTTGGGTTGTTGCACAACGGGCTGGATTTGCTTTGGTGGAGGAGCTTGGGTGGTTTGTTCCACCGAAGGTGAAGGCGCTGAAGGAGAGTTTTCCTTTTCGTCGTCTATAGGTTCTTGTACGGGAGAAGTTTTTAAGTCTCCTGAATCATCAACCTCATGTTGTGAAGGATTAGGAGATATAGCCTTTTCTGTTGACTCCGGATCTTTTAACAAAGGAAATTCTTTATCTTCTTCGTCTGTTTCATTTTTTTGTGGGTGGATGAAAGTGACATCTTCTATCGATTCAGTGTCTTTTAGTCGCGAAGATTTTTTGACATTTTCTAGATTATTATTATTGCCGTCTTCTAGATTATTATTATTACTTGAATCAAAAATACTTTTGGCAGAAGTAGAGCTCTTTTGGTCTTCGGGAGGTTGCTGTTTCACGAGAGGAGTGTGACCCCCTGTTTCTTCCGCGTCATCAGATTCTGATCCAGACCCATTCCCTCCACCCGCAAAAGCAGTTCCAAGAGTTAACACCGTTGTTAGAAGAGCCAAGGCCGTTATATTTTTTAAATAAATCATAATTTTCCTCCTCACCATTTAAAGTTTCTTTATTTTAATAAAATAGACATATAAAATTCAACCCTTTAATGAAACATGTTGAAAAAATATATTTAAAAATATCCCAAAATTAAAATCCCGGCTTTTAGCCGGGATTGTTGGAAAGATAAAAAGAGGATTACTGAGTTCCTCCTTTTCAAATGATTTACAAAAAAGCTTAGGCTTTTTTCTCTTGCTTGCGCTTAAGTATACCTTTTTTAATTAATTTTTCTATTTCTCTATCTTTTAGATAGTAGTTAGGCCCGTAAAGCTCTTTATTTTTTTGACGCTCAGCTTCGTGTCTCAGGTGCTTATTGTATTTTTCAGAAAGGTCAGAATTTAAACTTGTAAAGTCACGGATTAGATCCTTAAAGGGCTCTAGCGCCTTATCCTGATTCTCTTTGGGAGTTATGTTATTGTTATTGGGAGTGCTAGCATAAGCATTGAAAAGATTGGACAAATCCTGTGCTAACTTCTTAGCTTGGTTTTGGTCTTGAGTTTGCTCCTCATCAGATTGTATCTGGATAGTGATATGCGGAGAACCTGTTTCCTCATCATCAGATCCGCCATTTCCTCCGCCTGCAAAAGCAGTTCCAAAAGTTAATGCACTTGTTAGAAAAGCCAATGTAATAATTTTTGTTAAATCAATCATAATATACTCCTTACAATTAGTGTGGTAAATTATACATAATACTCCTGAGATTAAAATTCAAGGTCCTAAATCAATTTCTTGAGTAAAAATGATCTTAAAAATTTGTTAAATCTTAAAAATATTCTAGCCTCACGGAAAATAATTTTTCAAACCTTTTCACAGCCGGACTTGTGACCATCATAATCACCCGGTCATGGACTTTAATAACCAAGTCTTCTCGAGGTATTAAGGATTGGCCTTCACGGACAACAGCACCAATGATTAAACTGCGGGGCATATTAATCTCGCCAACTGTCATACCTAAGACACTTGAAGTTCCCACGGCCTCGGCCTCGATAACTTCCCCAAATCCATCCCTTAAGGAATGAACAGTTCGAATGCGTCCTCTTCGGACATACTGGAGTATTTTCGAGACTGTTAGGGCTTTAGGGCTGATGACTGAATCAATGCCTAAGGAATTCACAAGGCTTGAATATGAAGAGCTATTAATAAGAGCCATCGCCTGTTCAACCCCCATACGCTTTGCTAAAACGGAGGCTAGAACATTAACCTTATCATCGGAAGTAACGGCTACGACTTTATTCGTAATCTTTGCGTTCGCTTCTCGCAAGATTTCTCGATCTAGAGCATCTCCTCGAAGAACAATAGCGCGGGTAAGTTGGTTTGCCACATAGGTTGCCCTGTCCTTATCAGGTTCAATAAGCGTCAGGGAGATTTCTGGATGACGAGACTCAACTTCTTCCCCAAGACAAAATCCGACATTCCCCCCTCCTAAAATCAAAAGACGCTGAGATTTTAATTCGCTAAACCCAAAGGCTTCGATGGCAACCCCAAGTTTCTCCTGAGGAATGAGGAAGTAAACCTCATCCCCTTCCTGCAGTTGATCACTGGGAAGGGGAACAAAACCGGCGTCGTTCCTCACAATAAACAAAACACTTAAATCAAGTTCGGGAAACAAACCCTCAATATGGCGGAGAGGAGTATTTAAGATCGGGGCCTTAGGTTTGCAACGAATTCCAACCAATTGAATAATTTTATCAGCAAATGGAATGACTTCAAAGGTTCCAGGAAATTCAAGTCCGCGACCAATAGCACGCGCAACTTCAAGCTCAGGTGAAATGATAAGGTCAATGGGCATATTATCTGGTTTATAGAGGGCTGCCCATTCAGGATTTAGGTAACTTTTGCTTCGAACGCGAGCGATCTTAAGGGGCACATTAAAAAGCGAGTGGGCAATCTGGCAGGCAACCATATTGACCTCATCAGCTTGTGTGACAGCAATGATCATGTCTGACTCATGAAGCCCGGCCCGAGATAAAAGATCGGGATGGGAGGCAAATCCAACCATTCCTCTGACATCCAATGTTCCTGAAATATGATTAATCAGTTCTTCTGACTGATCGATGACAGTCACATCGTTATCATGGGTTGAAAGATAGCGAGCAATGCTAAATCCAACCTGCCCTGCGCCGCAAACAACAACTTTCACGAGATCCTCTTTTTGTCAGACATATTAGGCGTGTCTTTTATCTATCATTTACAAAGTGTATCAGCTTATGAAGCTCTTAGGGAGAGGGTATAAAAATAACCCTCATGATATGAAGGTTATCTATAGTGCAACACTGCCTCGATCGATGAGAGAAGTCCTATAAATAGTCTCTCCTTTCATTTTGTGAACTTAAGTAATATTTAATATATTTATTATAATATTATATTAGATATATATCTCGAAGTCTCTTTACAGGGTATGGAGGGATACGATGAAAAAATCAAACTTTCTAATACTTAGCGTAAGTATGATAGCCCTCTTTTACCCCGCTATGTCTGACGCTTTTATGATGAGAGGTTTTGAAGGAGGGCGCTTTGAGGCGCCCATGGCTCCCCATGTGGGAACTCCAATGATGGAAAAATCTCCTTTTCTAGGAGGGGCGCCTGCTCCATTTATTCAGCAAGGCCAAGAGATACCTCAAACCCCTGCAGAGTCCCAAGCGCCTCGCCCCTTAGTGAGTCCTCCCCATGTCATAGAAGTTCCACGTACATATAGCTCACCTTCGCTACCACAAACCTTTGAAAGACCTCGTGCTGAAGAAATACCTCCTCCTCCGAGAGAAGTAATGCCTCCAAAAGTTATTGAAATTCCACATGAATTTATACAACCCCATGGGTTTACTCCTCAAATAATGCCCCAAACAACCCCTGAAAAGCCTACCGCCACATGGCCCGTAAGTCCTCACCTAACGCCTTTTCTCTCCCCGTTAGGTAAAGAAGTTATACCTGCTAAACCAGAGGGAACTCCAACTTTAGGGATACCGCCCCAAGCTCGCCAAGGAGTTGGCAAAGAAGTCCCAGCCGAAGGGCTCCCTCCCTCCTCTCCTGGAATTTCTCAAGCAATTCCTGGTAAGGGAACTCCTCCTGAAAGTGCAACGAATATCCCACCGCCTGAAAAGCCCTCTCGGGCACCATCTATACCAGCTTCCCCTGCTCTACCCGGTTTTCCTGGAGGAGGTCAACCAAGTCAAGGGAAACAAACTATTCTACCGCCTACATTTCCCGAAACGCCAGCTTCCACTCAACCCTTACCACAAGTAGGTGCACCTGTCGTATCAGCTCCTCAACTCCCTCTTTCAGCTTTGACAGGAGGAAAAACCTTTATAGCTCCTGAGCCTAACGTCAAGTTCAGCAAGGATTTTTTTTGGAAACCATGGATACATAGAGACCATAGAAGACATTTTCCTCCAGAAAACATCATCAGCAACTTTATTTTTATTTATCCATATTATGAATATGCTCCAATTTATTATCCTGCCCCCTATTACGTAGAGCCTTATCCAATTGAACCTTACGCAGAAGGCCCCTCTTACGGAGAAACAATTTATGAGGAACCTTATTACAATGAAGAACCTTACACTCCTGAAGAAACTCTCTATGGTGAAGAAATGGCGCCTATGGAGCAGCCTACCCAACTGTATTTTCAAGAAGAAACGACCCCCGACCAACAGCAAATGCTCTTAGAACTCCAAAACCTTTTCCAACAAATGGTCATATTTAATCCGGGCCAGTTCTATACAATAGTAGGCCTTCCCACCCCAGAATCCCTTGGTCTTGAATAATAAGGAAGAAAAACGATAGTCACAAAAAGTTGCAGCCATAACTAAATCTTAACTCTGGTATGTTATTCTGCAAAACATGAGAGAAGGCTTTTCAAAGATCCTCATAAGCTTTCCTTGATCGAAAATGTGCTTAACCGAAAGGACAACAATCATGGATAAAAAAATACTCCGATCACTCATACTGTGTTTAGGCATGGTCGCTGGGGGAACTCGAGTTGAAGCGAATTCTGAACCCCTTGGCAGCGGCCTTTGTTGGAGCACGGATGAAGCAGCATGTCAACGATGGGGCGAAGCTAAGTGTCAATCTAATTTCGCTAAATTAACATATGACGGGAATTGTGCAAGTGGCACTGCCTGTACATGTTCTTCGGCTCCGCCGCCGCCGAACGTGTACCCGTACCCAGCAGTCCCATGGACTTACGGTACACCTTATGGTCCCAGTGGTTATACTTGGGAAGCGTGGACGGAGATGCAACAGGGGGTACCACAGCCTTCTCCTTATCCGGGTTATTAATTTTAAAATAATAAACCGCTGATTTTCCTTGGTTAAAGGATTTACGTAACCTTCAAATCAAAAGCAGCTTTAATGAGCTTTTTTGTATAAGATTCTGCGGGGGATGAAAAAATTTGCTTAGTTGAGCCTCTTTCCACAACTTTCCCATGCCGCATCACAATCACATCATGGCTTATTGCTTTGACAACAGAAAGGTCGTGGCTAATAAAAAGATAAGCAATTTTATGCAAGGATTGAAGGTTCCGGAGTAAATCCACAATATCTACTTGGACAGATCGATCGAGAGCGGAAGTTGGCTCATCCAGAACTATCAGCTTGGGCTTTAAAGCAACGGCCCGCGCAATGGCGATCCGCTGCCGCTGCCCCCCCGAAAACTCATGGGGATACCGATTGCGAACTTCAGGATCGAGGCCAACTTCCATAAGAGCTTGAATAACTTGAAGATCTCTGGCTTGTGGGGTCTTTGCAAGCCCATGAATCGTGATCCCTTCCGCAATAATTTGGCCAATGCTCATCCGAGGACTCAAGGATCCGTATGGATCTTGGAAAACGATCTGCATTCCCCGGCGTAAAGGGCGCATTATTTTCCGTGAGGTATTTTGAATTTCATGCCCTTGAAACACAATATTACCCGAGCTCTTTTCAAGACGCAAAACAGCGAGCGCTAGTGTTGTTTTTCCTGAGCCGCTTTCCCCCACAATCCCAAGCGTATGACCTTCCTTTAAGGTAAAGCTTACATCTTGAACAGCTCGAATTTCATTCACTTTCCTACGCAATAAACCTTCACGAATATCAAAATAAACCTTAAGATCCTCTACCTTTAAAAGCGGCAATTCTTTGGAAGTAGTTGGAACAGCTCCCCCCTTTGGGATGGAGTTGATAAGATGCCGTGTATAAGAGGACGTCGGATTTTTAAATATTGCCTTCATTTCCCCTTCTTCAACCATCAAGCCATCCTTCATAACGACAACCCGATCTGCCATTTTACGCACAATCCCCAGGTCATGAGTAATAAGCAACATGGCCATTCCCAGTTGTTTTTGAAGCTTTTTCAAAAGGCTTAAAATTTGAGCTTGGATAGTGACATCTAATGCTGTGGTTGGCTCATCCGCAATTAAAATTTCAGGCTCACACGCAAGGGCCATAGCAATCATAACCCGCTGTCGCTGCCCCCCTGAAAGCTGGTGCGGGTATGCTTGGAGGCGAGACTCTCCATCCTTAAAGCCTGCCATTTCAAGAAGCTGGATACACCGGTTGCGCGCTGCTTTTCCATCAAGTTTTTTGTGAATTCTAAGCACCTCGCTAATCTGCTTTTCAACATTATGGAGAGGATTGAGCGACGTCATGGGTTCTTGAAAAATCATGGCAATCTTGTTGCCTCGAATCTTCTGCAAGTACTGCTCTTTTTCACCAACGAGGTTATGCGAATGGAAATATATATGCCCTGTTGGGTGAAGAGCTTTTGGGTAAGGTAAAAGTTGCAAGATTGAAAGGGCTGTAACAGACTTCCCTGATCCACTTTCGCCCACAAGGGCAACTGTTTCATGAGGATTTAAGGTGAAGGAAACACCTTTGACAGCCTCAATAATTTTCTCTCGCGTCTGAAAGGAAACATGCAAATCTTCAACGGATAAGAGGGATTTTGTCATAGATTTGTCTTTCGAGGATCAAAAGCATCCCGGACTGCTTCCCCAATAAAAATTAAAAGGGTTAGCATAACTGCAAGAACAACAAAGGTCGTCATACCTAGCCAAGGTGCTTGAAGATTATTTTTTCCTTGATTGAGCATTTCTCCCAGAGACGGAGAGCCCAGAGGTAACCCAAAGCCCAGGAAGTCAAGGGATGTTAAAGTGGTAATGGATGAATTAAGAATAAAGGGCATAAAAGTCAAGGTTGCAACCATTGCATTGGGTAAAACATGACGATAGATAATTCTTGGCGTTGAAAGCCCTAACGCCCTTGCTGCCCTTACATAATCGAGATTTCTGGCCCTTAAAAATTCTGCTCGAACAATAGGGACAAGGGCCATCCAACTAAAGAGAAGCATTAAACTTAAAAGCCACCAAAAATTAGGCTGGACAAGGCTTGCCAGGATAATCAATAAATATAAAACAGGCATCC
The DNA here is from genome assembly GCA_027459605.1 of Alphaproteobacteria bacterium. Lineage (GTDB taxonomy): Bacteria > Pseudomonadota > Alphaproteobacteria > UBA9655 > UBA9655 > UBA9655. Next base: position 24,450 of record DAIDHR010000001.1, on the reverse strand, counting down.
CTGACCATATTTCCATGAATCTTTGAAACAAAAGGTCCGTCAAGCCCCCAAAATATCCTTGAACAGCCCCAGCTGTCACACCCAGTAATGAGCTAAAGAGTGTTAGTGTTAAACCAAATAAAACAGAGATCCGAAATCCATAAATTAAGCGTGCCAGAACATCCCTTCCTTGATCATCCGTGCCAAGCCAGTTTTCTTCTGAAGGCGGGGCTGGAGCTGGAACAGGCAATTCATAATTGACCGTATTGTAACTATAAGGAATCAACGGCCAGATCATCCATCCCTTTTTATCAATCAATCCACGGACAAATGAATCTCGATAATTCGCTTCAGTTTCAAATTCTCCTCCAAAGGTTGTTTCAGGATATTCTTTAAAAATGGGGAAATAATAATGATTATTAAACTTAATAAGCAAAGGCTTATCATTAGCCAAAAATTCAGCAAAGAGTGTCAAAAAAAACAAAATTAAAAAGACCCAGAGGGAAATGTAACCTCGCTTATTGGCTTTAAATTGCGCAAGACGCCTTTCAGTTAAAGGGGAAAATGCCATTACCCCATTCTCCGCTCAAAATCAATACGGGGGTCCACAAACGTGTAAGTCAAATCGCCAATAATATGTAACAAAAGCCCAAGGAGAGTAAAGATATATAAGGTTCCAAAAACAACGGGGTAATCTCTTCCAACAGCAGATTCAAAGCCCAAAAGACCTAATCCATCTAATGAAAAAATGACCTCAATCAAAAGCGATCCTGCAAAGAAAATATGAAGTAGGGCTGCTGGCATCCCTGCGATAATTAGAAGCATAGCATTGCGAAAGACATGACCTATAAGAACACGCCTTTCCGTGAGCCCCTTGGCCCGAGCTGTCAGAACATATTGTTTATTAATTTCTTCTAAGAAAGAATTTTTGGTGAGAAGGGTGAGGCTTGCAAAGCCGCTAATTACTAAAGCTGTAATCGGAAGAACCATATGCCATAAGTAATCAAGAATTTTCCAGCCCAAACTCAACTCGTGCCAATTATCAGACACAAGTCCCCTTAAAGGAAAAATAGACCAGAAACTCCCTCCAGCAAAAAGAACAATGAGGAGGATCGCAAACAAAAAACTAGGAACAGCATACCCAATAATGACAACAGCGCTTGACCACACATCAAAAGGTGAGCCATCTAAAACGGCTTTCCGGATGCCCAAGGGGATCGAGATCAAATAAGTAAATAGGGTTGTCCACAGCCCAATGCTAATAGAAACAGGCATTTTCTCAATGATAAGACCAATAACCGACCGATCCTTAAAATAACTGTCCCCAAAATTAAAGGTGAGAAAGTTCTTCATCATCAATAAAAACCGCTCAAGAGGCGGTTTATCGAATCCAAACATTTTCTCGAGTTTTGCAATAAATTCAGGATCAAGTCCTTGTGCACCACGATATTTAGACTCATAAATTTGTGATTCACTAAACTGTTCAAGAGACGCCCCAAGTTCTGTCCCAGCCCCCGTAAGACGTGCAGTCGCTTCTACGTTGCTTCCTCGGATTTTAGCTATCATTTGTTCAACAGGACCACCAGGTGCTGCTTGAATAATAATAAAGTTAATCACCATAATACCAAAAAGGGTTGGAATGATGAGGAGGAGCCGCCTTAAGAGATAAGATAACATTACGAATTACCTTTGCAGCTTCTTCTCAAGGGTTGGATCTACCCACCAGGAGCTGAATCCTATGCCATCCTTAGGCTTTTTGTCCGGCTGTCCAAATTTGTTCCAGTACGCAAAACGGCTATTTTTGCTATACCATCCAGGGATTCCATAGAAACCCCATTCCAGAACTCGATCAAGAGCATGGACACGGGTTTGTAATTCAGGCCTGTTTTGTGAGCCAATGACAAGATCTACAAGTTGATCAACTACAGGATCTTTTATCCCAGAATAATTGCGTCCATTTTTAACATCTGCATATTTTGAAGTCCAAAATTCCCGTTGCTCATTTCCGGGTGTTTCAGACTCAAGAATAACAGACGAGATCACGTCATAGTCATAATTTCCTGTTTGTTCAATGTATTGAGAGGGTGTAACAACGCGAATTGTTGTCTTAATCCCTAAAGGAGCCAGATTTCTTTGAAGAGCAAGGGCAACCCGCTCATAGCTTGGATCATATAATAAGTATTCGAATGTAAATGGCTCTCCCGTTTTCTGATTCACTCTCACTCCATTTTTAACCACCCACCCTGCTTCTTTTAAAAGCTTATCGGCCTCCATCAAAACTTTCCGGTCTTTGCCTGAGCCGTTTGTAATAGGCATCTTAAATTCTTGGGTGAAAACTTCCTCAGGAAGTTTGTCTTTAAATGGGTCTAAAATTGTCAGCTCATCTCCTTGGGGAAGTCCTGAAGAAGCCATGGGTGAATTGGCAAAGTAACTTAAATTTCGAGTGTAAGAATTGAAAAAGAGGTTTTTATTAGCCCACTCAAAATCAAAGGCTTTTGCAAGGGCCTCCCTAACTTTTCGATCTTTAAAAATAGGCTTACGCATATTGAATGTCATCGTTGTCATCCCTACAGGAAGCTCATTAGGAGTCTCTTTTTTGATGATCTTACCCTCTTTTACAGCAGGAATATCGTACCCAGCCGCCCAGTTTTTTGCTACGTTTTCAATGCGGAAGTCATGATCTCCTGCTTTGAAAGCTTCAAATAAAACATTTTGATCCCTGTAGTACACATAAGTGATATCAAAATTATTTTGTCCTTTTTGAGAAGGAATATTTTCTCCCCACCACCCTGGAATTCGCTCGTAATTAATTGATTGGCCTGCCTGAAAACTTGCAACCCGATAGGGACCACAGCCAACAGGAGGAATCAGATCCGCCTTTTCAAAGTCATGCTTTGTATAATAAGCTTTCGAAATGATTGGAAGCTGACCTAAAATAACAGGAAGTTCCCGATTTTTAGTCGTTGAAAATACAAAGCGAACTTGATCAGACCCTACCTTCTCCACACTTGAGACGTCCTTATAATATTGAGCAAAGAAAGGGAGTCCTTTTTTGGTAAGGGTATTAAATGAAAAGATAACATCCTCAGGTGTAACAGGAGTTCCATCAGAAAATTTAGCATTTTTGTTGAGGGTAAACATCACGCTTTTCCAGTCAGGAGCGAGCTCTACTTTTTCTGCCAAATAACTATACATAGAAGAAGGTTCATCTTCCGATCGCATTAAAAGAGAGCAATGCAGTAAGGTTGAGCCTTGGGCTGAATTCCCCTTAATAATGAAAGGATTGAAATTATCGTAACTTCCAAAGAACGCCAACTTTACAACCCCACCTTTTGGCGCATCAGGATTAACATAATCAAAATGGGTAAAATTGGCCGGATACTTTAGGTCTCCAAAGGTTGCAATTCCATGCGTCGGAGGAGGTGTCTCAGCGTAAAGGAAGGTGGGAATTAAAAGGCAACTAGGTAGGAAAAACCTGAGTTTTGGATAGGCCATTACTTTTTTTATTGAAATACAAAACGTTATCGCCATTGTGAGGAGCTTTTCTCCGAAGCAATTCACCCTTTGATCGCGAATTGGTATCATAGAACATGAAAAAGCCTTTTCCCTGGATTGCTTCAAAATAGAGCAATTAAACGTCATTTATTTTCTCCTAAATTCTTTTGATTTCTGAAAGGGGTTTGCTAGCCTATATTTATAATTCTTTCACATAAACACCAAAAAGTCACGTTTCTTAATTGCCCATTTGCGCAGCATCACTTTGATCCATTTTCTGGTGTTTGGTTTGAGGTTGTATTCGGATTCTGCTGAGTAGGCTGAGAAGACGCACCTTTGCTTACGGTCTTCTTCTCTGCCCGCAGTTGATTTTGCAGTTGGGGGCCTCCCTTTCCTCCCCCCTGAGGTGGTGCTGCAGGAGCTGGAGCTTGAGGGGCTTTTTGGGATCCGGGTGTTGCTTGCTTCGCCGATGGTTGTTGCCCCGAAGGAGAAGCTGCCTTTTCTTTCCCCTGCGTTGGTTGAACAGCTGGAAGGGGAAGAGGATTATCACTTTGTTGACGAAGATATGCAATAACATCAGCTCGTTCCTGATCATTTTTTATGCCCGCAAAAGACATCTTTGTTCCTGGAACGAAATCTCGCGGGCTATATAAGTAAACATTGAGATCACCAAAGGTCCAAGCTCCCCCTTTTGAGGTCATGGCTGGAGAGTATGTATAACCCGGATGCTTTGCTTTTGGAGATCCCACAACGTTATAGAGATCTGGCCCTATCTTATTAGGCCCTCCTTTCTCAGCCGTATGACAACTCATGCACTTCTTAAAAATTTCTGCGCCCTTCGTCACATTTGCTGAGGCAAGCAAAGGTTCAATTGGACCTGGTCGTTTTTCTTCAGATGTGGCTCCTCCTTCGGGAGTCGTCTGGACTCCTTCGATCTTAAATGCATTTTCTTTGAGTTTTGTGGGATGAATAAGGATTTCCGCTATTAAATCAGCACCTTTAACCGTAAGAAGAGCAAGTAGAATCGCTGCGGCAATTTTGTTAAATTCAAAACTATCCATCTGCCCTGTTTTTTTACCTCACAATGAGATGGTACTATATATGGCTCGTTGAAAATATGGTAGTCATTCTTCTCTCATTTTTTCAGGTTTGCGATACATACCATAGAGGATTTGGCAGGAAACTTGGGGGTTCTTATCGTACGCATCCATAATTTTTTTGAATGTCTTATAGGGTAAAGGATGATGGCCTGGATGGGGTAAACCTCCACCCATCCCTTTTATATTCCTTAAAAATTCAAGGGCATTCGATGGCGTTGTCGTGATCCAGTCCTCCTCCACATGACGAATCCCAGATAGGGGAAGCCAATCCTTAAGTTGGCCAAAAGAAATGAAATCCAAAACACCGCAGGATGCTTCACACAACGCATGGGCTGTCCGCCACTCATGGAGTGAGTTATTTCCGAGTGTACTTACGTACAATCTTCCTCCTGGCTTTAAGCATGCTGCAAGTCGGCCAAGAGCTTTCTTTGGATCCTGAAACCAATGGAGGACTAGATTCGATACGATGACATCAAAAGAAGCTGTAAAGCAAGGATTCTCACCATCCACAATGAGTGGAAAAATATGATCTCCCCTAAACTTCAGGCGAGCCTTTCGAAGAAGGGGGTAAGATATATCTGATAAAACATAATTATCGGAACGGGCAATTAAAAATTGACTTAAGATTCCTGTTCCACATCCAATTTCTAAAACGTTTCCCAAAGAAGGGCCTTCTCGTTTAAAAATTTTATGAGTAAGTTGTTGAGCAACGAACCGCTGAATCAAGGAATGATGATCATATTTTTCGGCTGCACGAGAAAAAGCCTTAGAAACAGTAAGAGAACGATTCATACCCTATAACTTAGAATGGCGTGATTTTTTTGTAGGTTAACCTTTCTGAAGGTAGATTAGAAGTCCTTGAATTATGATTTTTAGCTCTTTCTTCTTTGTTAACGATTTAGTAACCTTCCTTAACGTATGCATGATACAAAAGAGAATTTTTTTATGGGAGGAACTAAATGGGCACTTTATTTTGGCCCTTAAACAAAACATACCTTTTGTTGATTCTACTTTGGGGACATGTCGCTAGTCTTGTTTTGGTCAAGAGTGGATATGGCATTCAAGAAGCAAGGATTTTTCTTAATCACTGTGCTCCTCATATTATTCAATATGAAGTGCGCCATAATATTCCTAATGGCCTTTTAAACGCAATATCTAAAGTTGAATCAGGCCGTAAAGACCACACGGGGAAAATTGTGCCTTGGCCCTGGACCATTGGTTCAGCAGGAAAGAGTTTCTATTTTCCAACCAAAGAAGCTGCGATTTCTGCTGTCCGCCAAATGCAAAATAAAGGAATCAAAAATATAGATGTGGGGTGTATGCAAGTTAATCTTCATTATCATCCGGAAGCTTTCAAGAATTTACATGATGCCTTTGACCCTGAAAAAAATGTTGCTTATGCAGCACGTTTCTTACGGAACTTAAAGAATGCACATGCATCCTGGCATAAGGCCGTAGCCCATTATCATTCAGCAAATCCCGTTTATCATATTCCTTATCGTAAAAACGTTTTTGGAATTTGGAATAAGGATATGAAAAATGGGAATGTTCACTTAGCAGCTGCTGTATTGGACTCCTTGGACCCCTCTTCTCAGCAACTCCCTCAGGTCAACCGCATCCGTCGTCTTACAGGCAGAAAAAGCTTAAACCTAGCGCAAGGAACATTTGTTCCTTCAGTGTTGAGAGGAGATGTGAGAAGAGTAAGCCGAGGAGGCACCTCCCCTGCCCGCAATTTTATACCCCCCAAAATTTATAGAGTTTCTGGGAAACTCCGCAAGGCCTCTTTTTAAACTTTTCTACTTTCCGCTTGAAGTTTAAGCTCAATTCGATTAAGAATTCACTTCAAACGCGCCCGTAGCTCAATTGGATAGAGCATCTGACTACGGATCAGAAGGTTAGGAGTTCGAGTCTTCTCGGGCGCGCCAGGGAAATCAATGAGTATTTAGAGTGTTGTGAAAGACGTTAATTTCTTCGGGTATACCCCGGGTATACTTTTGAATCATATTTCAGGTTGAATTTTTGTAAAATCTGAGACTCAGCAGAGTAATCTTCCAGAATCGCTGTGTGCTTCACGTTTCAAATCCTTCTTTTATATCTAAGGGAGAAGGGATTGATAAAATCCAGGGATTAACCTCCAAAATAAGAAGCCATATCCCACATATAATCCCATGAAGATCTAATTTTGTCTTTGATGTTATCTATTGTCTCACTTTTCCATAGCCAAGAGGAAATCTTATCTTTGGCTTTAATGGCAAGAGTACTACCTATAATTCCACCCCCCATGGAAGTGATCAAGCTTGTAGGAGTTATGACATCTCCTTGGGCTATGCTGACCACAATGGCAGCTGTATTTCCGAGGGCAGAAGACAAGGAAGGGGGTGCTCCTATATACGTAAGAGCATCATTGACGGCTATTCCAGTCAGGGCTGGAATAGAAGATGCTGTCATATAGATGATGATTCCTGCTTGGGTCAGGATCATGGCTCTCTTAACTACATGCTTTGATATTCCTCTAGACTCAAGACCATCTTGTGTTATTCCAAGAATGAAGGTAGTGGCGGCTCCTCTGAGAGCGCTTGAAAAGAAAAGGCCCACCGCAGAAGGCTGAAATTCATTGTCTTCTTGAAAATAACGATAGAAGAGAGAAGTCCTATCTTTGAAAGCTTCCCAAAGAGCGGGGGGTCGCGCTCCCTGATAAAGGACCATATCTGTTCCTTGAGGCAAACTCTCAGATAAAAGTGGGGGAGAAAAATGATGGTGTTCGCTCTTTCTCAAAAAGCCGAAGATCTTAAAAATGGGGAGAGGTTCTAAAGAAGAGGCTGAAGACGGGACACATCCTCCCTTATCTGGTGAGCTTACAGGTGTTCCAAAACATTGATTGGCTTCACAGGCGCGTTGGATTTGGGAGGAATAGTAAGCTCCACGAGAGGCTGAGGCTTGGTCCCAGGGAAGGTCCATGAGCCCTGAATCTTGAATGATACATGTCGTTCCTTGGCAAAGTAGGGATCCTAAAGCATCGGAAAGGCTATATAAAGCTTGTGAGCTATTATTTCCAAGAGGATTTGATGATATATCGAAGAGTTTGAGATGTGTAAGGGAAGGCAAAGTTCTTGCGATAGCAGCAGTCCCTATATCGCTTAAAAAACCTATTTTATTCTCTGAAAGGTCTAACATTTGAAGGTTTGGAAGGAAGGATAAGGCATTACTGATAGTAATCGCTCCATTGTCTCCTTGAGAACCTATAAAATTCCGCGAAAGATCTAAGTATTGAAGGTCTTTGAGGGAGCGTAACCCATGTCCAATAGCAACTGTTCCATTATCTGTCCAAATACCTATGGCCAACGCAGAAAGACTCAAGTATTGGAGGTTTGAAAGGTAAGGAAAAGACTCGCCAATGGCAACCGTTCCATCAGAACTTACTTCAATTCCTGAAAGATCCAAGTATTGAAGGGCTTTGAGAGAATGTAACCCCTCCCAAGCAGTAACCATTTTTTCGTCTCCTTGAATACCTGCATTATTTCCCGAAAGACTCAAGTATTGGAGGTTTGAAAGGTAAGGAAAAGACTCGTCAATAGTAGCCAATCCATCAGTATCTATAGCATTCCACGAAAGGTCCAAGTGTAGAAGGTTTGTGAGAGAACGTAACCCATTCCCAATTGCAATTATTCCATCATCTCCTAAAAAACCTAAATTATTCCACGAAAGGTCCAAATATTGCAATAAGGGAAAAAAAACTAGTTTTTTCATGAAAGCTTTAATCACCTCTATATTATTAGGGTAAAACCATCCTGGGAGAGAAACGGTTGTTGTATCATTCGGTAAATTATTAAAATAGGCTTCTATATCTTCTAGGGACCTTAACCAAAATATATCTGTTTGATTATTTCTATTATTCCAATATTGCCGTAGGCGGAGCATTTCAGAGAGCGGGAAAAAACTAATATTTTGTTGTTGAACGGAAAGCGTTGTCAAAAATTTTAATGTTACAATGCTATCAACTGTAATATTTACAGTATCTGTGCTAACCGGACCTCCTATAAAATTTTTCGAAAAATCCAAGTATTGAAGATCTTTGAGAAAGAGCAACCCATTCCCAATGGCAAGTGTTCCGTTACTTCCTTGAGAACCTATCTGATTGTTCGAAAGATCTAAGTATTGAAGTTTTGAAAGGTAGGGAAAAGACTCCCCAATAGCCGCCGTTCCATCATCTCCAAAAGAGCCTACATTGTTCCACGAAAGGTCCAAGTGTAGAAGGTTTGTGAGAGAACGTAACCCATTACCAATCGCAACTGTTCCATTGCCTTTTAGAGAACCTATAGCATTCCCCGAAAGACCCAAGTATTGAAGGGCTTTGAGAGCGCACAATCCATTGCCAATCGCAATCGTTCCATTGCCTTCTAGAGAACCTATCTGATTGTTCGAAAGATTTAAGTATTGAAGGCTCTTGAGAGAACGTAACCCATTACCAATCGCAACTCTTCCATTATCTCCAAAAGAGCCTATATTATTTCCCGAAAGATCCAAGCTCAGAAGATCTTTGACAGAGCTTAATCCATTTCCAATTGCAACTGTTCCATCGTTTGCCCGTGTACCTATATTATTATTCCAAAGAGCCAAATATTGAAGTTTTGAAATAAAAGGAAAAGACTCGCCAATGGCAACCGTTCCCTTGTCTCCCTGATAACCAATCTGATTCTCTGAAAGATCCAAACTCAGAAGGTCCTTAAGAGAACGCAATCCCTCGCCAATGGCAACCGTTCCCTTGTCTCTCTTATACCCAATCTGATTCATCGAAAGATCTAAGTATTGAAGGTTTGTAAGAAAATGTAATCCATTCCCAATAACAACCGTTCCGGCATCTCCCAAAGAACCTATTCCTCCCTCTACAGAGCCTGCAAGTTTAAGAGTTTGAAGCTGAGGGAGAGTCGGAAGAGCTTTCCCCAGGACGATCTCCGTATTTTCATTGTGGATGCCTATCAAATTCCCTGACAAATCCAAATAGGTCAGACTTGAAGGAAGAGGGAAAAGAGCCTCCATATCATCGACGTCTTTGCCAATGTTGTTATTACTTAAATCAAGGCTTACGAAATTAATTCCTAGTTGATGTTGTAATCCGCGAATAAGGGGACCAATTTGTTTTCCCGTGAGTCCACGTCCTGAGAAGTTCTGATTTGTAAACTGGGTGGGATCTATATTATTCGTGAAATTAGGAAGGATCTTTAAAATCGTATCTACAGGTTGATTGGGAACCTTATTAAAGTTATCCAGATAAGCAAGAAGGCACTGAGAGGTATAGGCACTAGTATATTTAGCCTTTTCCATAGTATAGGTAAAACCTTTCTGTAAGGGATTTGGGCATTTTAGGTAGCTAATAATCTGACTCCCGATTTTGATAAAAAGATTGATTGTCAGCCCAAGGAAGGCTCCCTTAAAAACAGCCCATGTGAAGCCACTTTTCCAACCATCAAAATCCCCTAAAGTCCATCTGAGATAATGGGCGTAAAGATTATGCACGAGTCCTCTCGCTCCTGCTTTTCGGATTCCAGGGTTTTGTTTGTAAAGTTCCTCATAGGCTCTCATTTTTTCTTTCACAAGGACGTTCTTGTAGTCTTTTCCAAAAGTCTTTTCAACCAAGTCCATCTGGCTTAAAGATGTCCCTGCCGTTATCTTTTGCAAGGCAGATAAGCCCGCAATCTTTGACCAACCTCGGGTATTATGGGTAAAGTCGATAAGAGCCTTAAGGGCCTCCTTCCTTTGTTGAGGAGTGAGGCTTCCATCCAATAACAAACGATAAACAAGGTAGTTGATTTCTCGATCAATGGGGTGGAGAGGCAAAAACCATCTTAGATTGTCCTTCCAAAGGCTCGCCCGCCCTTTTCTAGGAGAGGCACCACTAAAGCTCTCAACAACCTTAACGGATCTTTCAAAACTTTCTGGCGTGTCATTGACGGCCCGGCGAGCAAAAAGAATGGTCTTTACCAATCCCCATACAAAAGGAACAGCAAGAAAAGAGAGATAATAGGGGGCATGCACAGGGTTTTGAACAATGACAGCAAGCGCTCCTTTAATGCTCTGCTCATCTCCATCCCGCACAATGTTCAGAAGCTTACGAGGCTGGACACCCTCATCATGTTGAATTTGGAATACAATTTGATAGATAAGAAGTCCTTGCAGAGTAAGAGAGAGGGACCTTTTCAGAACAAATTCTACACCTTGACGAAACCCTGATATTGCACGAGCTGTAGAATATCCTGTTTTTAAGGGAATCCCGCGTCCCTCAATCCAAAGAGGTTCCGGAGAATGACATCCCTTTAGAGAAGCGCCAGTTACATCTTCTTTCTTGAGACAGAAGGAATAGGCAATTTTTTCAACCAAATGATCCATATAAACCCACTTTATATAGAAAGGCCTTTTCTCTGCTTTTGTAAGCCTTATCCCGGCTTCTTTTAAGTCAGGCTCTTCATCATAGTCATCCCCATTGAGAAAACCTCGTTGAAAGCTCCCTGATAAATTTATGTCCCTCAAGCTGGATGGTTTTGAGAATGGACTGATCCCACTTTGATCAGTCTTGCTTTTTATGGGAATCAGTTCCTTCTCGTGACTTCTTAAGAGGGGTGAAGACTCGTTTATATTTTCACCTGGTTGGTTTAAAATTTGGCTGCCTCTTTTTTGAAACTCATTATTTGAGAACGATTGGGGTGTTAGAAAAGGCTCATCTTCCTCTTTCTCGCTTGAACTTCCATTCGATGTTGGGGGGACCTTCTTTTGAAGCAAAGGGGTCTTCTCTCTTTCATCCTCATTGCGTTCGAGACCAGTCTCTCTTTTCATTGCAGGAGCTATATCTATCCAAAGAATAGATAGAATGACTAAGTAAGAAATGACTTTTTTAAACATACCCCTCCCTTATGGTTTCTGTTTTACTTGCCTAAATATATTTTAAGTATCTAAAAGCTTATATTAACTAGGTTATTTCCCATTTAAAGGCATCTTAGTTTATAATTCATCTGGACAAAAGGGGTTTCTTACGGTGGCGATTTATTCACATACCAGCCCTAAGAAAAATTCCTGCCGAATTTTCATGAGGATTTGATTTGAATGTACTCAGAAGGTTAAGGTTTGAGAGATTTTTTTTGTGGGTTTGCACACTACCCTGTACATTGAGCATAGCAACGTTCTTCGAGAGTTCGATTCTTACAAAGGCCAGAAAAAATTTTCACATTACATTGTCGAGCACATTTGCACCCACCACTATCTGGAATGCACGCACAAACGCAATCTGTTGTGAGATTTTCAGGGCCCGTAATGCCACTACAAGCTTCCATACAGGTTTTTTGATCGGGTGCTTCTTGGCAAAGACAGAATGCTGAAAATCGGTCTTGACGACGACAATCACAATTTTGCCAATAAGGAGACTGGCATAGAGGTCCAGGCTTTACAGCTCTGGATTCCCCACTGAAGATAATGATGGCGTTGAATAAAAAAAGGAAGCAAAAAAAATAAATTTCTGAAACAAAGAGAGAAGGACACAGAGCTGTAATATTTTCTACATAAATAAAAGTTTTCACCTTTTCAAATTCAAATAAGGAGTGATACACTTGATTGTCAACATTGAGGCCTTCTTATGTCCTTTTTCCAAATTTTCCTTACATTTTTTGTTATAGTTCCCTCCCTCGTTTACGCTATGGAAGATGAGTCTAATAAAGATAAAGGAAAATATATTTTACTCATCAAAAAACAAGAAGAAATCATCTCTGAATATAAGAAAAGACCTCAGACTCATCTAAATAGAGAACAGAACGTCCAAGTCCTTTTTGAGGCTTATATGCAAAAAGCTGCGGGTCATTTTCATCTTGGAGAAAGAGACAAACAACTAAAGTGTTATCAAGAAATTTTAGGAATTGAGGGGTTGCCAAAATTAACGCTTGCACGGACCCATACCAATTCAGCTGTTGTCTATCTTCATTTGGGTCGCACCCTCGTAGCTTCAGGACACTTACAAAAAGCAGAGGAACTTGCCCCTCTTCAAGAGATAGCAAAGGTTATAGGGCATCAAATCTATAGTGTATTCGCAAATATATACGATAAAACGGCTCAGGATTTATATCTTACCCATCCTGAAAAAGCTTTAGTCTATAATCTAAAAGCATTGGGGATACCTCACCAAGAAGAAAATTGGTATGCCTATACGCATCTTCAACTTGCTGTTTCTTATGATAGGCTCTTAAATTCGAGCGAGTCGTTAAATCATGCTCTTCAAACATTAAGTTATAAAACCCTAACGCCGAGCGAACATGATAGAGCCCTTTGTTATGCATCTTTAGGAAGTGCAGGGATCGGCCAATATGATCAGAGCATTCGCTATTGTGAACAAATAAAAAGCTTGAAAAATTTGCATCAGAATGAGCGTTTCCTTCTCCATTCTACTATAGGAAGCTGTTATTTTAGCAAGGGAGAATGGAATGCAGGAATTGAATATAGGAATAAGGCCAATGTGAGCCTCGATTCTTCCTCACCTGAATATCTAATTGCCAAATATAATTTGGGAATAGCCTATGGTGAAAGTGGCAATAAAGACAAAGAAATGGAATTTTATGATGAGGTTCTCGAAGTTCTTAAAAGCAATACTTTTGAGAAATCATGGCAGGAGGGTCTCCAATCGATCAGAGTGTCAATTGAAACTTTCTACTTTATGAAGGCAATCAATGAGATTGAACAAGTGCTTCGCGAAAGAGTAGAACAAATACCTGAAGCACACAAAAAAGATCTACAAGAAAAAAAGCTCAAAAAAGAGCAAGAAAAAGAAAGACGTAAGGAAAATCTTCGACAACAACGCATTGAAGCGATTAGGCAAGTTCAAAGAGAGGCTGCTCAAAAGGAACGAAAACTTGATGAAGAGAAAAAGAAAAAAGTTGAAGAAGAAAAGAGGCGACTTGAAGAACGAAAAAACCAACCTGTTTCTAAATCTGAGACTCTTTTAGAAGAACAAAATTCCTCTACATTCCCTCGGTACATCCCAGAACAAAAACCTCCCAAGATTAAAACAAGAGGTGTTCCCCAACATCAAGAGACCTTAAAGGAAGAGAAACAGGAAATGTCAGAGTCTCTTTCACCTACACTCCCCAAATTAGGGACACGGGCTCAGATTGTCTTTGACCAAATAGAGGATGAAGATTGGAGTTTTACACGTGAAGATTATACATATTACCTTGAAGATCTTCGCTGTGTGAAACGGGAAAATACAGGGTCTCATCGAATTTTTCAACTTCCGAAAACGATGATTATTACATTAGAAAAAGACGGGCAAACAATCCAAGAACATATTTTTCTGGCTGATGAAGACGTTAAATTAGGTTCGGCAATTCTCCCTGCTTGGAAAGGAAAACAGATACCCTTTTATTTAAGAAAGCAGCTCCGCGATCTTCATATTAAGATTATTAAGATCTATACCGAAGTTACAAAAGCGAGCACGTAGAGTATCTCATAAAATTACAACGACAGGTTTGATGAGTTGTTCTGACTTACCCAATTGATTCTTAGTGAATTTTATAGAAAAATATTGCCACATATGAATAAATTATAAGTGGCAACAAGTCACCATAAATAGCATCCGCATCTAAAAAAGGGGGCCCACCATGACGGTTAGAAAAATTGTAGAAAAAAATAAGGCCCCATTTTTTATGAAATTCCTTTGCTTCTTGTTTTGTTGGTTCGTAAGGAATGGAGCATTCCTGTGTCCAGGCCAATAGCGTTTCCAAACATGATTAGCTACAATCACTTTGTACAGCTCATGCCACGTCTTTTTGTTCCTTTGTGTGTATTGCTGCTAAGTTTGTTTGCGAAGAAGACCTGAATTTATATTGCTAATCCTAGCTTTGCCCGTATGCCCAATAAACGTATTAATCGCAATTATGCCTTCAAAGGACTTGCAGCAAGGAAAGACCCTTAAGGGATGCTTTTATGGGCCCAAGCTTCATCGTGTTACTCAACAATCCAGACTTTGGCCCCATACGGTCTGAATCACGCCTTGATCAACATCCATATTTTTAAAGATCTGAATGTAAGGATGCGTGAAATCTATGCGATTTACCTTTTAGAAAAACACAAAGGAAAAGATCTTGGAAAAGCTCTCTTTAACCAATTCCACCAGTGGTTCAATCAGGAAGGATTTGAGTCCTTTGTGGTCAGAGCGTTAACCGATAACATTCGTGCAAAGCGCTTTTATGAAATGAATGGAGGCAAATCCATAGGTGAGATAATGATAATCATCGGTGATAAAAACTACCCAGAGGCCCGTTATCTGTTTGCAACACAAACGTCATAAATTGCATCTAAAGTATTTATTGCCGAAAAATTCTCTTTATGAAATTGTGAATTGGATGAATCCTTTCTTGAGATTGTTTCTGAAAAGGATGAGTCGTTTTTTGGGATAATTTACCTGAACATTTTGCTAGAATGTAATAATCATACTCCAATTGAACCTGTTGTTGAATATTCCTTCGATGAACAAGCATATCTTCGGGAGCACGCAAGTCATGAGCATCGATAGCCTTGTATATCATTTGCTTAATATAGGGAAGAAACTTTTCAGAAAAATCCCAACCGTAACTATCATTTTCACATAATCTTTCATCCAGGAACTCATAATCAATATTATAAAGAGTAATCATTTCGTAGAGTGCATGATTAATAGTATCAAACATATCACCATATGTACGAAACTCGATGAGTGGAATTATTCCTTGAACTTTATTTTGAATTCCTGTGAGGACAACATCTTGAAGGGAAAAATATTCTTCCATTTCGTCAATCAATTGAGTAGCAGGCTTTTGAAGATCCTCTTCAAGGATAACTTTATCAATTAAAGGTGAGATATTAAAAATTGGTCAGTTCCCTGATGGATTTTTTAATATGTTAACAAAGGAATTTCATTCGTACAAATTGAATTTGGTAAGCCTGTCTCATGTATTCCATAAGCTAAAGAAGACCAGGGCAAAGCTCTTAAAACTTATCCATTCATGAACTGAAAATTCCGAAATAGACGTATAAGAAATAGGAAAGTGAGGAGTTTTCATGGCAATTATTTGGTTTTGAAAATCTTTCTCCTATAACTCTCTTCTTTCTGCCTACCTAGATCAATCTTTAGATAAGTCCTTAGAGATATGTTCTGCCTTTATTTTGAAATCCACTTGGACATCGTCTTTAACAACAGCAGGGCTTGTCTTTGCTCATTATACTGAGGATAATCAAACAGTACCTTCTTTTACAGATAAACGTGCAAAAGCAATGGCAAACAAAGGGGTGTTGGAAGTGATTAAGACTGAGGGCGAAAAATGATTTTCATTTAGGAGAGAAAACTTAGAAAATCATCTTTCTCACACATTATTTAATGATAAACAATAAAAAATGATTGACTTATGAGATGCAGCTGATTATCTTGCCCTCACGTAAACCTAACTAGTGAGGGGACTCATGACACGCATTCAAAAAGTCAGTACTTATCTTTTAGCTATTTTTAATCTTCTGCTTATTATCTTGCCGCTCTTTGTCTTAATTTTATGGGTGTTTATGGAGTACGCTCCTATTAAGGTAGCCATTTCAGAAGGTCTCTTTTTTAATCCTGTGCATACACCGGAAGGTATCGTGAACCTTTCAACAATTCAGTGGACTCCTCTTCCACGATTTACGGGATTAATGGCAAGCCTTGTAGGATTACTGCCCATCCTTTTAGGGCTGATCGTTCTAAAGCCTGTTTTTCGAAACTATAAAACAGCCGAGATTTTTAACGCCTATAATGCCCGTCATTATAAGTACTTAGGATGGCTTTTTTTCCTAGATGCTTTACTAACAAAGCCCTTAAGTGGCATGCTTATGGTCCTTTCTGTCACGCTCTCTAATCCTCCGGGTCACCGCTTCGTCCAAATTGGCTTTGGCACACCAAACATGGAAGAACTCCTTTGTGGTGTTTTGGTGATTGTGATTTCATGGGTCATGGTGGAAGGGTATAAACTTCAAGAAGACCAAAAGTTTATTGTCTAATCAGGAGGTTCAAAATGGGAATTATCGTTAACCTTGACGTAATGTTGGCAAAGCGGAAAATGAAGCTCCAGGATTTAGCAGAAACCATTGGTATCTCGATTCAAAATCTATCCATCTTAAAAACGGGGAAAGCCAAAGCTGTTCGCTTTTCAACCTTAGGAAGTATTTGTGAAGCCCTCGATTGCCAACCAGGTGATATATTAGAATTTAAGAGTAAGGTGTAAATGATGAAATCATTGGTTCTTTCTTGTTTGCCAGCCTTTGCGATGGTGGAAGCAGAAATCACTCCCTATTTGCCTAATTGCTTTACCCTCCCGCCTTTGCAGTAGCCTAAGGCGAGAGGAGCAAAGCGGCATCATATATTGGTTTATTTTTCCTCTAATTTTTGCAGTATTAAATTCAGCTTTTCTTCCATGGTTTCTATTTTCTCTTGTTGTTCCTCAATGATCTCATTTAATCTACCAACTTCAGATAAAGACGGTTTATGCTTCTCTCTTAAAGTTTGCAATACCATAGGGAGGTTGAATATCCGAACAACAGGCTCTTTGCTTTCTCCACTTTCAAGCTTTTTGTGAGTGAACTTAAGCTTCCATTGTTTAGATTGGCTTTCGCTCACCCAAAGCTCATTAAGATGAGAATAAAACCCGATAGGTGTAGGGAGGCGATCGAAGGGATTGCTACTTAAATCAAGTGTTTTTAATTTATTCCAGTTTTTAGCCTCAGGAGGAAGGTCTTTGAGTTTATTATTTGTAAAGCTAATCTTCTTAAGGTTCTTCCATTTCTTTACTTCTGGAGACAATGATTTTAATTGATTGTCAGCTATGTCAACAGATTTTACGTCATTCCAAAATCTTACCTGTGAGGGTAGAAATGTAAGCTGATTTCCATATAAGCTAACATTCTGAATATTTCCCCAGCCCTGCACACCTCCTGGTAATTCTTTCAAATGATTGTCTCCAGCCCAAAAGGTTTCTAAGCTAGACCAATTTTCTACTTCATCGGGTAAAGTGGTAAGATTATTACTAGCTATATTTATAAATTCTGTACGATAACATGTAAATAATTCCAAAGGCAAAGTTTTTAAATCCTCTCTAGAAAGATTTACCTTATCTATCATCTCCCACACAGCACCTTTCAGCAGGATCGGGGCCCCAGTGGTAAAGGGCCAAACCGGGAATTTGACTGGGCTCTTCCCGTTCACGGGAGGCCGTGGATGGGGGATCGTGGTGAGGGCAGGCTGGAAGCTCCCCAGCTGGGGTGGGGCGGATCTAATTAGCTGGTGGGGGTGCGTGGGCTGGGGATGTTGGCCGGAGGAGTGGCGGCGGGGGGCTTATTTAGGGGCCGGCTGCTCACACAACTACAGCACAAGCAGGAGCAATCCTGCGGCAGGGCGTCGGTTGAGCGGACCGGGTGGGGTAGTGACGGCCTGTAAGTTCGGCGGGCGAGGTCCCCGGGGCGGGAGGGAGGCGTAGGGAGGGCACATTCGCAGCAGGGACAGGGACAATCATATGTCCACGGTTTGCCGACAAGCTGGGCAATGTGGGGGGGGAGGCCGTTTGAGACGGACTGACCTGGGTTAGTGATGGTGGTTGCGAGTGGAACTAACGCGACCACTAAAGTGCGGAGAACTTTTTTATCCATGCTTGATTTCCTCTGCCGTGAGTGGTTTGTTTCATCCATCGTGGTTGGCTGATTCGTTGATTGAATCGGCTACTACTCTGGTTTTGTAGATTATCCACAACATAGGTTAAGAATTCGTTAATGCCCGTGACATTTTGAGGGAGGCCAGCAAGGACCCAGGTTCTCCAACGTTTGAGGTACTGATGCAGAGACTGATGGCCTCCCTGCGCATAACGCCGCTTCGCATTCTCAATCGTTTTTTCTGGGTTTTAGTATTGGGAGAAAGACCTTGTAGCGTAATGTGATATCCTAAAAGATCAAATCCTTTAGGAGATCTTTCCATGAAGGTTTTTTCCGGTCTTAATCCCAACCCTAACTCTTTTAATATCTGAAACATCTCGATTCGCATACACCTCAGCACATGCCATTTTCTGGATATCAGAATGATATCGTCTTGAAACCGAGCATAGAAGCAGTCTCCTCTCTTCATCCAACGCTCCATAGCGTGATCTAAGGGCGTTAAATAAAGAGCAGTTTTTCTCCTCACTTTTTAGTGCTTCTCCAAAGTTGGCTGTTTTGAATTTGGGTTTTTTCACGCGCCTTTCAGCTTGCTCACAACGTTCTTGAAGCGTCAGAATCGGACGTTCTGTCCACTCTGTGTATCCATCATTCACGACTCTTTTTCCTGCGGCTAATACCTGAGGAGAAGCCAAAACGGTTGATAGAGTAAGGGCTAAGCTGAATATTTTTAAATACATAATTGATAAAATCCTTTTAAATTACAATTTATAAAAATTTATAGAACTTAAAATATAATTTCAAGTCATTATTTCTTGAGATACCATGTAGCTACTTTCAAGATACAGCTAAATCGCGTACCATAAGTTATCACTTAATGAAAGGAGTTAACACCATGCAAAAAACACAATTAGACCTTCCGGAAATAAAATTAGCTGGAATTAAGGTGCGTACAAACAATAAGAGGGAATACGATCCTTTAACCGCCAAAATTTCAGCGTGCGTACAACATTATTTTCACCAACAGCTTGCAGAAAAAATTCCTCACCGTAAAAATCCCGGGACCACTTTATGTGCCTATAGTGATTATGAAAGCGATTACACGGGCGAATATACTTTCTATGTTGGAGAAGAAGTAGACTCCTTTGCGGATCTTCCTGAAGGGTTAGAAACCCATATCATCCCTCCTCAAACTTATGTTAAATTCACAACTGAAGCGGGTCCTATGCCAGATGTTGTGATAAATGCTTGGCAGAAGATCTGGAAAATGTCTCCAGAAACCTTAGGGGGACCGCGTCGTTATGAGACAGATTTTCAAGTTCATGATGCGCGAGCCAAAGATCCTCAAAATACCGTATTAGACATCTATATCGGGCTTAAAACATGACCTTCAAAGCCAACTGGGAAAAGACGGACCAACATTTTCAGGTCTCATCGCAAACCATTCAAGCCGTGATGGAGCTCGCTTTTCCTGAGAAGAAACTGGCTTCTCACGAGGTGATTGCGGGAGGATGTGCCAATCTCAATATTAAAATGACACTGGTTAATGAACCTCAGCCTTTTATCTTAAGAATTTACCTAAGAGATAAGGATGCCTCATACGGGGAACAGAAACTTGCAAGGCTTATTAAACCCTCTGTTCCTCTGCCAGAGGTTTATTTTATTGGGGAGTGCGAGGGGTATCCCTATGCCATCACAGAATACATGGGAGGAATGAGTTTGCGGGACCTTCTTCTGAACCACCCAAACGAGACCATTGAAGGCATTATGGTTCAGGCAGGTCAGATCCTAGCATCCATCCAAAAGTATCCATTTCCTAGAGCTGGCTTTTTTGATGCCGATCTTAATGTCAGTCAGCCGACCTCAAGACAAGACTATATTACCTTTGCGCGAGAGTGTTTAGCCCATCCAACTGTGCTCAAAAAATTTGAGTCCAAGACAATCCCTAAATTGACAGAGATTTTTGAGACATATGCCTCTCTTTTTCCTGATGAAAATCAAACCCACCTTGTGCACGGAGACTATGGCCCCGAAAATATCCTCGTTGATAAAATTGAGGATCAATGGAAAATCACGGCTATCTTAGATTGGGAGTTTGCCCATTCCGGCTCAACGCTTTGTGATGTTGCTAACATGCTGCGTTATGCTCATAAAATGTCGCCCGTTTTCGAGGAGGCTTTTCTTCAAGGCTTGACACAAAGTGGTGCTACCCTTCCCAAAAATTGGCGCATCAGTGTTCATCTCCTCAACTTGCTGTCGCTCCTTGATATTCTTATCAGACATCCAGAACGCCCCAATCAATGCGCAGACATTCGTGAATTGATTGGGCATATCATCCTGAGTTTAGAGGAAAGAAAACAAAATGAACCGAGATTTTAACAATTCCACTTTTGGATTTAAGCCATTAAATGCATAGATTTTAAGGTGAAAAAACTTGAGAACCCCTCCTCCACACCAATGCATTATTGATTGCCTAAAAGCCGATTATGGTATTGAAGCTGCTACGCTTACATACCTTCCCCTGGGTGCTGATATGAATGCATCGGTATATAAAGCAGAGACAGAGGAGCAGAGATCTTATTTCGTAAAGCTAAAACATAACCACCAACCCGACCTCTGTATTGCTATTATGGAATTGTTACAGAACGCTAAGATTCAGCAGATTATTCCTCCTATAAAGACAATTCATGGCCAGACAACCCAGCATATTGGCGATTTTACCCTGATTGTGTATGCATTCGTTGAGGGACAGGATGGCTTTAGCCATTCTCTAACGGATGAACAATGGTCAATCCTGGGCAAGACTGTAAGGCAAATTCACGAAATTGATGTGCCCTCATCACTCCAACACCACATTCGACGAGAATCATATTCCCCCCAATGGCGAGAGGCTGTTCGATCGATCTATGCTCAAAGTGAAGCTGAACTAGCTGATGACGAAATTGCAATAAAACTATGGGCTTTTATGAAGAAAAACAACCTGGCCATTCATCAGTTGGTAGACCGGGCTGAAGAGTTAGCCAAAAAACTTCATAACCAACCGGCCAAATTCGTGTTGTGTCATTCCGATATTCACGGTGGCAATATATTGATCGATAAAGAAAATAATATCTACATCGTAGATTGGGATGAGCCCATCTTGGCCCCAAAGGAGCGTGATCTTATGTTTATTGGCGGAGGTGTTGGTAATGTTTGGAATAAGTCCCACGAAGAAGCACTCTTCTATAAAGGCTATGGAAAAGCTGAGGTCAACATGACAATTTTGGCTTATTACCGGCATGAACGGATCGTGGAAGATATTGCGCTCTATAGTCAGTATATCCTTTTGACAACAGCAAAGGGCGAGGACAAGCTAGAAATGTACAAGCACTTCATAGGTATGTTTGAGCCAAAAGGCGTAGTCGACATAGCCTTCGAAACGGACGAGAAATAATTTCGATAGACATAGGGTTTACATTCATCTACCTTTCTATCAGATATTTTATAAGTAAAATAGGAACAAAATGAAAAGTATTACACGTAATCTTTTAATTTTTTCAAGCTTTGGAATATTCCTCAGCAATGCCAGCCAAACCACTTTTGAATCGGAAATTTTTAGTTATGATAATGTAGAGAATGCTAGAAATCTCCATGTCTCCCTTAAGGGAACAAATTGGCACGCTAGGGAAGTCAAGGAACAAGATATCCCTTTTTACAAAGATCTTTTTCAGAATGCTGAGATTATGAAGAAATTCGGGGATGGGCAAATCCGTCTTCCAGAAGCAACCGAAAAGCGCATGCGCGATATATGGTTCACTCGTTTTCAGGAAGGGCATCCTCATGCCAGTCTAACTGTTTTTGAATCAGATTCTCAAGCGCCCATTGGCCATGCAGTTGCGGGAAACGGGGAAGGAATTGGCGTTTCTGAAATTTCTGGAGCTGGGTTGCCCTCTTATTGGGGAAAAGGAATGGGCACTGAGGTCATGAAAAAAATTATCACCGAGTGGGGACCAGAAGTTCGGCGGATTGGGCTCGGGAAAAACCTCGATGACATACAAGATGAAAAAATTATAAAAGCATTCCAGTGTTTTGGAGGAAAAGAGTTATGTCGCTTTGATGCAACCGCAAGTCCTTCAAACCCTGGCTCATGGAAAATTCTAGATAAATTTGGATTTAAGGCCGCAAATTTTAAAGTAAAAAGTTCTGACCCTGTTCTTAATCTTGAGCAAAATGAATTTTCATCGCCTGAAAACCTGGAAGAGCATATGGTGAAACTTTTTGATACTTCTTCAAATACTCTTCTAACCTCTGGCTTTCGGTATCGACTTATTGATCCAGAGGGTAATGTGCGAACTTTCAGCAAACATGAAAAGTATGCTCGGATAAAATACCACTTTGAATATACCCTCAATTAACTCCTTTCATTTATAATGCAATGAGAGAATAGCAACTGGAGTATGCTCAAGCTTTAATCTCCTTAAAAAGCAGTTTCACGTCTTCACTTCCTTCATACAAATACGTTTTGTATCCTTCGATATCAATGAGCTGAAGAGCTTTAGGATTTTTTTGAAAAAACTGGGTTATGAAGTCGTTCCGAATTGTGTAAAAGACGTAGGATTCACCTTCCTATTTTTGAAGAAGGGGAAGTTGGTGCTGTGCATTACATCCCCCAATAAAATTTTGGATAGTGTTTAGGGGAATCTTGATACAATTTCCAATATAGTCTTCTACATGAATAGAAAATGGGAGCATACAAACAGTGGGGCCAAAGTGCTTTCTGAGGGTTGGATAAAGAAAGCCCCCTTCATGGTCTTTAACGAAAGTCTTCATAGCAGAATACCGTTTTGCCCGAAGGATCGCTTGCTTGTCTTTTTGTGTCCCACTCAGAGATTCGTACTCATATTCGCGCCTTAAAAAACCCTTAAATCCTGATATATCTTGAGAGGGAATATCCTTTGCCTTCTCCATAATGAAATTCAAGTTTTCACTAATAAAAGAAGATAAGGATTGTCCCTGGCAATTTTCTAGATCGTGGATATCTAGGGTTGTTATGCCGGTTTCGTTTGAGATCTTATGAATTTGCTTGCCATACTCAAGTATTTCATTAGCATTATCATAAATCTTTTCTCCAGAATTTGACAAATTAAGTGAAATAGCATGGAAAGTGTCGCGAATGATCACAAAGTGAAAGTCAAATCCGAGCGCTTTAAGGGTTTTCTCAATATGTTTATACGTCTCAAATTCAATGAGTTCTTGTAAATCAATGTTTCTTGATAGGACTTTACCTTTAAGCATCATGGGATCGTAGATGTAAGCTGATTTGAAGGCAAGTCCATAGAGATATCCCACAATGGGTTCTTTATTTTGAAGGGCTTTTAAAAGCGTTCTGTAGGTTGAACCAATCTTTTGGTCTCGCAATTCCTTAAGCTCTCTCCTCTCTCCATAAAAGTGATGAAAACGCATTTGGTCAAAAAGAGAATCAAGGGAAGCTGTGGGCTCGATTGTTTCAACTGATTTCTTAATTTGATTTTTTTTATCTTCCTCTAAAAACTGATAAATAAATGTTGTAGCTCGGAAAGCTGTTTCTTCAAGAGAATCAGCTTTTGAAGGAGCTACAGGTAATGATTTTCGGCAGCTTTCAAGAACCTCGTCTAAGAAAGGGTACCCCTGAGCAGAGGTTAATGAAGCTAAAAACAGCATCATGAATACAAAACGATATAATTTAAACATAGAACACCTATAAATTTAACTAGAACCTGCTGCAAAAGTCCTAGAGATGTGATAGTCTAAGATTAGGCTAACTCACTGAAAAGGATAAGAAATGTCATCGTTTGCAGAACTTCTTGTAACCCAGCGTAAAATTAGCGAATTGGATAAGATGTTTGAACTTATAAAGTGGTAAAGGTTCAGGTATCGCTTAAAAAAGCTATTAGATAGATCTGCTGAGGGGCGGCCTCCTTATGATGAAATATGCATGTTCCGTGTAATGATCTTGCAGAATCTGTACAATCTGTCTGATCGTCAAATGGAAGAAATGCTTTATGACCGTTTGTCCTTCCGTCGTTTTTGTGGATTTGACTTGGAGTCTTCTCTTCCTGATGCAACAACAATATTAAGATTCCGGAATTTATTGCTAGGTCATAGCGAGAAGCTTCTTCAGATGGTCAATGAAGAGTTGATTGATAAAGGTATTAAGTGGTCTTCTGGTTCTATTGTAGATGCC